>PZPA01000034.1 GCA_003045825.1 Bacteroidota bacterium | reverse complement strand
AACCTGGAAATCTTGGTGCAATTATGCGCACGGCTTTGGCCGCAGGCGCCGGAGCGATTGTTCTAGCTGATCCTGCCTTGGATCCATTTGGCCCGAATGTCGTGCGTAACGCTACAGGCGCTTTGTTCGAACTCCCAATTTTCATGGGGTCTAGCGACCAAGTGCAGCAATGGTTAATGGAAAGTGGCTTCACGAGTTATATTACTCATATGCACGAGAACGCCACGGCGATGTATGATGTGAAATGGGCGAATAAATCGGCAATAATTGTTGGCGAGGAAAGTAAAGGACTCTCTGCGGATTGGTTGAATAAAGGCTTTGAGAACATCATCATACCTATGGCAGGCAGAGCCGTGGACAGTCTAAATGTGAGCGTGGCTGCAGCCGTTTTGCTGTATCAGTGTGCGGGATCGCAAAAGAATTAGGGTAGGTCTGAAAAAGATACGGTCCGCCGAAGCGGACCGTATACCAAACCAATAAACCTAAGCTACCCTTTCGGGTACCTCTCAAAGATAACGAGATAACATAGCTTTTGTTGAAGATTTTCCTGAAATTAAAACGTTTTGATGCGCCTACGTATTTGTAAAGTGTATACTTTTTGCTCAAAAGTGTCTCGATTGAGACTATTGTTTTAAGTGTGTTTCCAGCGCTTCAGCAGTAGGACTTTCGTTAACTTTAATTAATTGATCTGGAGGGCCGGAATAAAGTAATTGTCCACCTAATTCGCCACCTTCTGGGCCAATCTCAATCACATGGTCGCAGCGTTGTATGACGTCCAAATCGTGTTCGATAACGATAACCGTATGTCCTAGGTCAACCAATTCGTTAAAAGCACGAAGTAACTTTTTTACATCGTCAAAATGAAGACCCGTCGTGGGTTCGTCAAACAAGAACAGTGTCTTGCCATTCTTAATCCCCTTTGATAGGAAAAAGGCCAATTTTACCCGCTGTGCTTCGCCACCACTCAACGTTGAGCTGCTTTGACCAACATGTGCGTACCCCAATCCTACATCTTGCAACGGTTGAAGTTTGTTTGAAATTTTCCGCTCATTGTGTGCGGCAAAGAATGCAATGGCTTCATCAATGGTACAATCCAAGATGTCAGAAATGGTTTTACCGTGAAACTTTATCTCTAGTATTTCTGCTTTAAAGCGTTTACCGTTGCACGTTTCGCATGGCAGGTGCACATCCGCCATAAACTGCATTTCAATGGTCACTTCACCTTCACCCTTGCAGGCGTCGCATCTGCCGCCGTCTGTATTAAAGCTAAAGTGCTTTGCCTTGTAACCTCTTATGCGGGCCAATTCTTCACTCGCAAAAAGATTTCTAATATCGTCGTAAGCCTTGAGGTACGTCACTGGATTAGATCTTGAGGATTTGCCTATGGGATTTTGATCCACCATCTCCACATGTTGAATCGCATCCAAATCGCCTTTTAACGCTTTGTGAATTCCCGGCCGTTCTCCGACCATTTCTAGATGTTTTTTGAGTGCCGGATAGAGTATTTGTTTAATGAGTGTACTCTTGCCAGATCCGCTCACGCCTGCTACTACACTAAATACTCCTAACGGGAATGAAATGTCAAAACCTTTAAGATTGTGTTGGCGCACACCTTCTAAAATAATTTCACCCTTCGCTTTTCTTAATGCCTGCGGTATAGGAATTTGCTGAGTACCGTTTAAATAAGCAGCAGTTAAAGATGTTGGATGACTCAAAACGTCTTGTGGCAGACCAGCGGCTATGATTTCTCCACCCAGATTTCCAGCTGCTGGGCCTATATCAATGAGGAAGTCTGCCGCGCGCATAAATGCTTCTTCGTGTTCAACAACGACTACGGTATTCCCATTATCGCGCAAAGCTTGAATTACGGTGATAAGTTGTTGCGCATCCTTAGGGTGCAGGCCGATGCTCGGTTCATCTAAAATATAGAGCGAGCCTACAAGCGAAGAGCCCAGAGATGTGGCCAATTGAATCCGTTGGCTTTCTCCACCGCTTAGAGTACTAGATATCCGGTTTAAGGTAAGGTAGGGTAGGCCTACAGAAATGAGAAAGTCAATCCGTGTGGTGATTTCCGTGAGCAACCGCTTTGCGATACTGGCGTCTTGCTCGTCCAACTTCAGTTCTTGGAAGAAGACCTTGAGCTTGCGAAGCGGAAGTTCGACTAAATCGCTAAGTGACTGAGTTCCCACTTTGACATAATTCGCTTCGGGCTTTAGTCTTTTGCCTTTACAAGTGGTACAAACCGTTTTTCCGCGATAGCGGCTCAACATGACGCGAAACTGAATCTTATAGCTTTTACTCTCGAGATGTTTGAATAGAGCATTGATGCCTTTGACACCTTTAGCCCCGTCCCAGAGCAAGGCTTTTTCCTCATCTGTTAGATCGATGTAAGGGCGATGCACGGGAAAATTATGCGCTGAAGCACCTAGGATGAACTTATCCTTCCATTTACCCATAGTTTCCCCCTTCCATGGCGCAATACAGCCTTCGTAGACACTTAAATGCGGGTTTGGTATAACAAGGTCTTCATCAATGCCCATAGTGCTCCCGAAGCCCTCGCATTTTGGACAGGCCCCTAAAGGGTTATTGAAGCTAAATAAATGCAACGTAGGTTCCGTGAAGCTGATACCATCAAGTTCAAACAGGCTATTGAATACCATTGTGGGTTTTTCGTCCATAAAGCGCAATTCACACTCGCCTCGTCCTTCGTAAAATGCCGTTTGAATGGAGTCTTGTAGACGGTAGTCGTTGTCTTCGTCGTTATACCGCACAACGGCACGGTCGACCACCAATTGAATCTTCTCCGCTGAATAGGTGTTTTCTTCAAGAACCTCTTCAATACTGACGATGGTTCCATCCACTAAAATTCGTGCAAACCCTTGCTGTGATAAAATGGACAAATGTTCGAGCGTAGTTCGGTCCTTAAAAGTCACTGGGGCTGTAATCAGGAACCGAGTGCCTTCGTCGAGCCGGTGAATGGTTTTCATGACATCACTTACGTTGTGCCGTTTAACTAGTGCACCAGAGACCGGACTGTAGGTCTTTCCAATTCTTGCAAACAGCAATTTTAGGTAATCGTAAATTTCCGTCGTTGTACCAACAGTTGATCGCGGATTTCGACTACTTACCTTCTGTTGAATGGCCACAGCTGGTGGAATTCCTTTGATGTATTCAACTTTAGGTTTATCTAATTTCCCTAAAAATTGACGGGCATATGCGCTTAGACTCTCCACATATCGGCGCTGTCCCTCGGCGAAAAGTGTATCAAAGGCCAGCGAACTCTTCCCAGAACCACTTACACCGGTGATCACAACCAGTTGGTTTCTAGGAATATTAACGCTCACATCCTTGAGGTTGTGAACTGCGGCACGTTTGATTTCTATGTGTGTTGTCATAATGTAGGGTGGAGGGCAAACGACAAATTTAACCGAATTGGAACGGTTTTTGTTTCTTTACTAGTATATTCACAGCAGAATTAATCATAAAAACACTTCGCCTATAGAACGACCGTTACGCTAAATCCTTTATTATGAACATAGGAAAGCTAGCAGACCACGAATTAGTGGCGTGTTACCGTAATGGTCAGGAAATTGCTCTAGAAGTGTTGATTCGTCGTCACAAAAAGCGAATCTTTCTCCAGATTTACAGTAAAGTACAGGACCGTGAAATTGCTGACGACTTGTTTCAAGAGACGTTTATCAAGATCATCCGTTCGTTGCGTAAGTCCAATTATGAGGAAAAAGGCAAATTTTTGCCTTGGGCCTTGCGAGTGGCTAACAATACTACGCTAGATCATTTCCGTCGCGAATCGCGCAAGAAGGAAGTAAGAACGAGCGGGGAATACACGGTTTTCGATACCTACGGGGAATCTGATCAGCCCATGGAGGCTGCGCTTATTGAGGCTCAAATCAATGAGGATCTACACCGATTGATTGATGCATTGCCTGAAGAACAGCGCAAGGTTTTGGAACTGCGTATTTTTTGCGGCTACAGTTTCAAGGACATTGCGGAAGAGACGGATGTTAGTATAAATACCGCGCTAGGCCGCATGCGATATGCGATCACCAATATTCAAAAGCTCATGGTAACCCACAATATCAGTCTAGAAGGGTAAATTATTTGCGTTGGATATACGAATGGTTTTGGTCGTTGCGTTATGTCATAGTAATCTTAAAAGTGTCGCTATGGCCAAAACACTACCTTATGAAAATCTGGACGTGGATGCGTCTGAAAAAAACATCCAATTTTTACTTACGTACAGTAAAGTTACAGCTAGCATTAGACTGGAAAATCAACTAGAGGAATTAGAATTTCTTTATCAAAATTAAAAAAGCCCGCTTTTAGCGGGCTTTTTTAATTTTAGTTGGCGACATCTGAGAAAAATTTGAGCCGTAATAATTGCAATTCGTTTTCGTCGTAATCTTCTCCGAACTCCTCGAGCAATTCCATCATAGAACCGCTTTCACACTCTTCTGTGAGAAAATCGAACACCTCTTCAATGCTTTCTTCATCCATAATGTCTTCGAGGTAGTAATCGATATTGATTTTCGTGCCGCTTTGAACAATTCGGTCCATTTCATCAATAAGGTCTTGCATTTTGAGCCCCTTTGCACTTGCAATGTCTTCTAGCGGCAACTTGCGATCGGTACTTTGAATAATATACACCTTAAGCGCACTTTTATTAGCAACGCTTTTGAATATCATGTCCTGCGGCCGGTCTATATCGTTTTCCGCTACATAAGCACTAATCGCCTCTACAATTGAACTTCCATACTTCTTGGCTTTACCTTCACCTACACCTTGCACATTTTTTAACTCGTCCAGACTGCAAGGGTAAATTGTAGCCATTTCACTCAAGGAATTTTCCGCAAATACAGCATATGGCGGCACACCTTTTTGCTGTGCAATTTTCTTTCGTAGGTCCTTGAGAATACCAAAAAGCACACTATCCATTGCAACAACTTTCTTCGTTTCGTTTGCGCCGCTATTAAGTTGCTGGTAATTTAATTCTTTGCGCACTTTAAAGGCTTTGGGGAGTTTCCCTTTGTTTCCTTTTTCAGTGACGTGAACGGTTCCGTAGGATTCTATATTTTTTTCGAGGTACCTGCGAATAATTCCCTGGCGAATGACAGCACGCAGATGACTCTCTGTTTTGTCCTTTTGAATAGCCCAGGTTTTCAATGTTTCTGCATCATTTTGAACAAGAACGGCGGTTTTATTTCCGCGGAGTATGTTGATGACTTCTGAAGTTTTGAATTTTCCGTGGGTTTCATTCACACAAGCAATAACGTCGAGGAGCTCTGCGCTGGCATCTACTTTTTCACGCGGATGGCGGCAGTTGTCGCACATCTTTTCACAGTCGTCTTCATGGAATTCTTCCCCGAAGTAATGCAGTAGACCTCTTCTTCGGCAAGTCGCGGCTTCAGCGTAACCAGTCGCCTCTTCTAGCAGTTGACGTCCAATTTCTTGCTCGCTGACAGGCTTTTTACTCAAAAACTTTTGTAGTCGTTCGATATCCTTTATGTCGAAGTAAGTGATACACGTACCCTCACCGCCATCCCGACCGGCTCGGCCGGTCTCCTGGTAGTAGCTCTCTAAGCTTTTTGGCATATCGTAGTGCAATACAAAGCGCACATCGGGTTTGTCAATACCCATTCCAAAAGCTATTGTTGCGACTATCACATCGCAGTCTTCATTCAAAAAGGCATCTTGATGTTTGATGCGCTTGGCACTTTCTAGTCCTGCATGATAAGGAAGAGCATTGATCCCGTTGATTTGGAGATGTTCAGCAAGATCCTCTACTTTTTGGCGTGATAAACAATAGACGATAGCACTCTCACCAATGTTCTGACTGAGTAGTTTTATGATATCATGGTCAATATCACGCTTTGGTCGTACCTCGTAATAAAGATTAGGCCGGTTGAAACTAGATAGGAAGATGCTGGGTTCTTCCATGCCCATGGTCTTGATGATATCTGCCTGAACCTTAGGTGTTGCCGTAGCTGTAAGGGCAATGACCGGTTTACGACCTAATGCTTTTACACTGTGCTTGATCGTTCTGTAGTCTGGTCGGAAATCATGCCCCCATTCTGAAATACAATGCGCCTCGTCTATGGCGAAGAAACTAATTTCTATCTCTTTTAGTAATTCGATGTTACTCGCCTTATTCAGCGATTCCGGAGCTACATAAAGAAGTTTAGTCAGCCCCGCTCTCAAGTCGGCGTGCACCTGCTCCATTTCTTTTTTCGTCAAAGAGCTATTTAGAACGTGAGCAACGCTGTCTTTTTCAGAATAGCCTCTTATGGCATCGACCTGATTTTTCATCAGTGCGATAAGGGGACTAACAACTATAGCAGTGCCTGGGCTTGCCAAAGCAGGGAGTTGGTAGCACATACTCTTTCCTCCGCCCGTTGGCATGATGACAAAAGTATCCTTGCCGGTAGCGATACTCTCTATAATGGCCTGTTGATTTCCTTTAAATCCTGAAAAACCGAAATAGGTCTTTAAATGGTCTTCCCAGTTCACCGACATAAGCGTGTGGTTTGTTCCCTTTTAATATACGCCAATTTTCAGCGGATTGTGAAGGTACTACAGATTGTTTTTCGGATTTTTGGGCTTTCAAAGAATCTATGAACACTGCGAACACCAAAAATTCAATGAGTTTTCTGGAGCACCTCGGGGAGCTTCGTTGGCATCTAATGCGCAGCTCATTAGCGATTCTTTTGTTTTCGGTCGTTGCGTTCATGAATAGGGCCATCGTTTTTGACCAATTGATTTTTGGACCCAAACAGCCTGATTTCTTGACCTACCGCTTTTTCTGTTGGTTGTCCAGTTATATAGGTGGTGAAGTTTTCTGTTTTGATGAAGTTCCTTTTGAGCTTTTAAACATGCGCATGAGTGGGCAGTTTCAAATGCACTTATGGGTGTCATTAGTCGCAGGCGTAATTGTCGCTTTCCCTTATGTTTTTTGGGAGATTTGGCGATTTGTAAAGCCAGGATTGCATGAAACCGAACGCAAAAGCAGCAAAGGAGTCATTTTCTTTACCACTTTGTTGTTTTTATCAGGCGTATTTTTCGGGTATTACGTGATCGTTCCTTTGAGTATTCAATTCCTTGGGACGTATACTGTGAGTGCGGAAGTGATCAATAGAATCGATTTGACCTCATACATTAGCATGGTAAGCTCCATTACTTTGGCCACAGGAATTTTATTTCAATTGCCCATCGTGGTGTACTTCTTTAGTAAGTTAGGCCTTGTAACGCCAGATTTGCTCAAACAATATCGCCGCCACGCCATCGTTGGTATATTGCTGTTGAGTGCGATCATTACGCCTCCGGATCTCGCCTCACAGATTTTAGTCACTTTACCGGTATTGATTTTGTACCAAATCAGCATCATGGTCAGTAGACGCATTATGAAAAGAAAAGCCGCACAAACGTGAAACTAGAAGCAAAACATATCGTCAAAAAATACCGTTCCAGGACTGTCGTGAATGATGTCAGTTTTGAAGTGAATCAAGGCGAAATTGTCGGATTACTAGGTCCTAATGGTGCGGGGAAAACCACCAGTTTTTATACGGTAGTAGGCTTGATTCGTCCCTACAGCGGTGAAGTGCTTTTGGACGGTAGGTCTATTCAAAAGATGCCTATGTTCAAACGGGCACAGTTAGGCATTGGCTATTTAGCACAGGAGGCTTCGGTCTTTCGCAAGCTCAGTGTTGAAGACAATATCAAAGGCGTTTTGGAGATGACGAAGCTCTCAAAGTCAGCGCAAGCGGACCGGTTAGAGGAGTTACTCGAAGAGTTTGGACTGGCCCACATTCGTGCGACACGTGGCGATCTATTAAGTGGCGGGGAGCGTCGCCGAACAGAAATAGCTCGTGCACTAGCTACCAAGCCAAAGTTTATCTTACTGGATGAACCATTTGCTGGAGTAGACCCCATTGCAGTTGAGGACATTCAGGGCATTGTTGCCGGATTGAAGAAAAAGAATATTGGCATCTTGATTACAGATCATAATGTCCAAGAAACTTTAGCGATCACAGACCGCACGTATCTCATGTTTGAAGGTAAAATTCTAAAAAGCGGTACCGCAGAAGAATTGGCTGCGGATGAGCAGGTACGTCGCGTTTATCTGGGTCAGAACTTTGAGCTAAGGGCACGCAGATAATTCATCATTCTTTTGGTTAATGGTTCACGAGGTATACGGGGTTTTCGTAGTTCGTATCCCTGCAGTTTTGGTGCGAATCGCTCGAGGGCCTTATTGTAAAGCGGTAGGTCGTATTCGTTCATGCTTTCCCAAACGGCTTTAGCGCCAACTTCTTTTTTCTTTCCACCACTGTTGTGATGTTCTACAAGGGTATTCTTCCAACCCAATAATTCCCCAAAGTAAGCAATAGATGCCGCGTAATGCTCGGTAAAGCCAACGGCGTCCAGCCTATCAAAATTGGCCAACGCTTTGCGCAGCACTTCGGAATCTTCTAAAAATTCCCTTTGATTGAGGTAGCCGCTTAAAAAAGCCGTTTGACGGTTATTGCTTTGGACCAATTTTGTGAAGTCTTCCGGCGTTTCAACCCCTTCCATGAGATTCGTATGCTTCTCATTCATGCGTTTGCTGTAGTGGTTGTAATGGCTTATGCTTCTGGCGATGGGTTCGCGAAGAAGGGTCACCACTGTGGCATCAGAGGCAATTATGACAGGACGCAGCGGGAAATGGCCATAGATGCATTTGATTTTTGGATCCGCCAGTGCTTTTGTAAGGTTTTCATCTAAATCTTGGTGCGAATAAATAGCGGCTCTTTCGGCTTCAGTGTAATTGGATTCTAATAAAAGTCGCAAGGAAGTCCCTGCGGTTTTTGGGATGTGAATAAAAACGAGTTTCTTTGACTTAGACATAGGCTCGAAAATACGTGTTAAAAACCAAAATACAGGCACCCGTCTTTATTCTAGGCATGCACCGCAGTGGTACCACTATGGTAGCGCAAGCGCTGGCCTCTGCTGGGGTATATCCTGGAGCCATATGTGACCATAATTCAGAGCCGCTTTATGCGATTGATATTAACGACCGCTTGCTTGAAACGGCCGGTGGTAATTGGAGTGATGTCCCGGGCGAAGAGCTTTTAGAGTCTTCTCTTGGTTCCGCTTTGAGTGAAATACAACCGCGCGATTTATATGCTGCACACTTGAAAGTTGCAACGGGCAGTTCTTTTCGCCAATGGTTGCATTATTCGGGGCCTTGGATGGTTAAGGATCCACGATTGAGTTTGACGTTGCCATGGTGGTTGAGACGTTTTCCTGATGCAAAAGTCATTTGGGTACTTCGTGATGAAGCCGCAGTGGTCGATTCACTCCTACGTCGGCAATCACTTTCCTACGAGGCGCAAAGTACCTTAAACGCTGAAAGTGCATTAAACTTGGCTCGCACGTATAGCGCCAATGCAGCGAAACTTCTCAAACGCTATGGCGTGGACTACCGTACCGTTTATTATGAAGATTTAACCAGTAGTGATGAAGCGCTTCAGCGTAAGACTTGGTTTGGATTATACCAGTTTTCAAATGTTAAACCGGGTCAAATGACTGGTTTTGCACAACGGGGTTTGAAGCAATCTGAAGAAAGTGTAGCGAAAGCGTCAACGCACGCGTTGCCTTCCAATGGACCGTTGGTGAGTGTGATTGTACCCAATTATAACCATGCGGACTATTTAGACGAGCGGATTTCCACCATCGTTAATCAGTCATATAAAAACATAGAAGTCCTGCTCATGGACGACTGTTCAACGGATGATAGCCGTGCGGTATTGGAGAAATGGGCTGCAAAGGATGATCGTATAGAGGTACTTTTCAACGAAAAAAATTCAGGAAGCCCGTTTGCGCAATGGGAACGTGGTTCAGTTTGGGCAAAAGGAAAATATCTGTGGATAGCTGAAAGTGATGATGCCTGTGCTTTGGATATGTTGGCGTTACATGTAGATGCTTTAGAGCGCAATGAAAAGGCAGTCATGGCCTACAGTCACAGCCATTTAGTGGATGAAAAGGGCTCGTTTCTACGAGATTTTAGAGAGGATTACGGATTTATTTTTGGCGATGCTTCACGTTGGAAATCGGACTTTACAGTGGAAGGCAAGGTAGAAGTTGCGGGAAGCATAATTTTTTCAAACACCATACCTAATGCGAGCGGAGTTTTATTTCGAAAATCGGTTTTTGATCAGGTGGGTGCGCCGGAGACGAGCTGGCGTTTGAACGGCGATTGGTTGTTCTATGCGCGGTTGTTGCAGCACGGTGAATTGCAGTTTTTTGCCGAGGCAAGGAACTATTTTCGTTTTCACGAGCGTACGCAGCGTTCTAGAGCTATTGCCAGTTACACGGCCTTTGATGAGATTTTAGCGATGTATACCATTTTCGAGCGAGAAGGATGGACGGATACTAAGACACTTCAGTCTGCCCGAGCGCAAGTTGCGATGTGGTGGGCAGGCAATGTGTTTAGCATGAAATGGACCTGGGATGTATTGCGAAATAATGTGCGGTTGTTTGGCGTTTTCAGTAGATATCGCAGTGGATTGCTGAGCTATTTAGTGAAGAGTGCATTGATAAAATCGGCCGGTGCTGTTGTAAAGGCGATGGGATTAAAGGAGCCGGTAAAGAAATTGGCTGCTCGATTATTTCCAAAAACGTTTTTCCCCTACTAATGAAGATTTCTGTCATCATACCGGCTTACAATGCTTCCGAGACCCTTGGCGAAGCCTTGATTTCTGTAGAGCAGCAGCATGTTCAACCGTTTGAGGTGGTTGTGGTGAACGACGGTTCCACGGATGATACCGCAGATGTGATTCAATCGTTTATGGACCGATTGCCTTTGGTTTGCGTGGATCAAGAAAATGCGGGATTGGGTGCGGCTCGGAATGCAGGCATGCACGCAGCGAAAGGCGATACGTGGGCCTTTTTAGATGCAGACGATGTGTGGGGCACTAATAAATTGGCCCATGCGCGGGATTATCTGATGCGCTTTCTAGACGTTCAGTGGTTCTACACGCCCATCTTTGAATGGAGTCCTGGAGATGCCGGGCCAAGGATGCGCGAGCGCGCTTGCCCGAAGATTCGAACCGTGGAAGATTTCTTGGCCTTCAATCCCATTGTGCCCAGCACGGTGATTATGCGCTCGACCGTGGCGTTTCGTTGGGAGGAAGATCGCGAGTTGCAGGAGGACGCTGGTGCCTATTTGGAGCTGTTCTCGAAGGGTGTGATGCCCATGAAGATTCCACATTGTACGACCAAATACAGATTGGATTTCGGGATGACAGCAGATGCAGAAGGGCATGTGGATAAGGTGATGCGAGCGGTGGAGAAGGCAAGGGAATTGGGCCATATTAACGATGCGCAATTTGCACTCTATGAGGTACGCAAGGCCTACGAGTTAGCCCGCACCTACAAGAAGCGCGGCGATCAGGCCATGCAAAAGCACTGGAAGGAAGAGGCGTTGCGTAAAGCCGAAGGGGTGGAGGTGCCTGCTCGACTTAAGTGGCGTTTGCGGTTTTTAATCTAACCAACAAACGAGCCCGACGGTTAAAAAGGAGAACGGGTAATCATTCAGCCCGCGGGTCCAGCCCAATTGTGTTTGGCCAAAAGACAAATTATGGTTCCACTGGAGCTCTAGCAGTCGCGGCCAATCCCCATCACGAAAGTATCCCGTGAAAGAGCGCACTCGAGCACTCACAATGGTCTCGTCCTTCTGAAGCTGAAGTCCTATGTTTCCGAGAAATCCGTCGTTCTGTGGGTAATCGACCCAATGGGTTTGGTAAACTTGGAATCCAGCGTCCGTTGTGATTGTCGGTGTCCAGCGGCCTATCTCGGAAAAACTCCGCTGATGTGAAAAGAAGAAGGCATAACCTGGCGCATCGGTAAACCTCGCTTGAGATAAAGGCCCAGCGGCCGTTTTAGTGTGAAACGTAAACCAAACCGCCCCACGATCTTTTTCCCATAGTCGGGTGCTGATATCAATCAAAATATCTCCAGCAATGACGCCTTCGCTGTCCTCATCTCGAGAGATGCGGTAGTCGCGCAGCTCTGTTGAGGTGCGGTAATACTCGATGCTTTGATGTGTGATGTGAAACTGGGTATGGCCTCTGTCCCAGTGTAGCTCGTTGTGAATGCTCAAGAAACTATCCTCTTCGATGAGGCTCATCTGTGAGCTGCTTCTGAAATAACTCCGATCACTTCGCTGCAGGGTAGGAATAGGAATGGCATTAGGGCCCAAATATGCATGAGAGTACTTCATGTACTGGGTCCATGGCGTTGTTCCGTCCCAATTATGTGTTTGATTCCACCAATCGAGTTGGGCCTGTGCGTTGATAGAAAACAGCACCAGCGCTATGAGTAGAACCCTGCGCATTACTCTAGGTCGGTTTTGATTTTCTGACGCAGGTAAACGAGATTGGCATTCTTTTCCGCCATGTGCTTGTACTTCTCTTCCGGCAGGTATAGTTTTTTCACTTGTTCGCTTTCCACTAAAATGGTTTCAAATCGCAAAGCAAAATTGTCCAGCTTCTTTCTCAAATAGGGGACCAATTCCTTCTGCTCCTCATTGAAGTAGCCCAATTGAATGTTATTATCCAGCGATATCTGAAGTGTGTTCTTGTCCAAAATTTTGGGAATTTGCGCCGAAAGCAACGTACGGATAGCCGTTTTTACATGCCGCTGTTTTACATACGTTGAAATCGCATCAACCAATTCCTTTTCGTTAAACACACTTTGTGGGCCTTCCTGTACCTGAGGGGCAGACTCTTCAGTCGCTTCGCTTGGCACAAATACAGGTGCTTTATCTTCAGTGGATAAATCATTTAACGCAGCCATAAGTGATAAGCCACCGCTGTTAGGCTTTGATGGAGGTTGGTTGCGCTTTGGTGCTTTGGTCTGGGCCTGTGTTGTTTGGGACGCTGCCGACGGTCCACTATCAAAGGCTGCTTCTGGACTCGCTACTGGCGGTTCATGTGCTGCGATATCGGGCAACGCAGGTTCTTCAGGTAAATCGTTCTTTGTTTCAGGTTTTGCTACTACAGGCTGTGCCGCAGTTTGGTTTATTTCCGAAGTATTGAGTGCAGTTTCTGGTGGGGCAGCCGCCGCAGCGTTGTTTTGAGAAGCCACTGCTGTTTGTTGTGTCGGAACTGCAGGTGTCTTCGTACGCTTAGGTAAGGTTGGGGGTAGAAAATCCTCTGTGGATTTAGGCGCTACGCTGGGTTGCGACTTTTTTTTTTCTTGCGAAATAAATTCGACCAATTTCAAGAGTCCCAATTCCACTAATATCCGTGGTTGGCTCGCCATTTTATACTGGCCGTCCAATTCGTTGAATACTTTTAATCCGTGAAGCAAGAATCGGGTAGAACTGGCCTTGCTTTGGCTGAGGTATTGTTCGCGAATGGATGGACCTACCTCAAGCAATTCAACAGTGCGCGGTTCCCGTGCTACAAGCAAATCTCTAAAGTGCTTCGCTAAGCCTACAACGAATTCGTGTCCGTTAAAACCTTTTTCGAGCACTTCATTATAGAGCAGAAGTAAGTCAGGATAATTTACGTCGTTGGCCAAAGCCACGGTTCTAAAGAAGTAGTTATAATCTAGAATGTCTAACACATTGACTACTTGCTCGTAAGTCAATTCGTTGCCAGAGAAACTGATCATTCTGTCGAATAAGGACAGGGCATCGCGTAAGGCACCGTCTGCTTTTTCTGCAATCATGTGCAGCGCTTCTGGTTCAGCCGTAACGCCCTCTTTCTGGGCAACAAAAGCAAGGTGTGCAGCAATATCATCCACCGTGATGCGTTTGAAGTCAAAAATTTGACAACGCGATAAAATGGTTGGAATGATTTTATGCTTTTCAGTGGTCGCTAAAATAAAGATGGCATGGGCTGGCGGCTCTTCCAAGGTCTTCAAGAAGGCGTTAAAGGCCTGCTGTGAAAGCATATGCACCTCATCAATAATGTAGACTTTAAATTTGCCTGTTTGAGGCGCAAATCGCACTTGGTCAATAAGACGGCGGATATCATCCACAGAATTATTAGAAGCGGCATCAAGCTCAAAAATATTGAGCGCCAATTCTTCATCGGTTAAATCTGCCCCGCCATTGATTACTTTTGAAAGAATTCGAGCACAAGTAGTCTTACCAACTCCGCGTGGCCCGCAAAATAATAGTGCCTGTGCCAAGTGGTCGTTCGCGACACTTTTGAGCAGGGTATCCGTAATATGGGACTGCCCAACAACTGCCTCAAAGGCCTGCGGGCGGTACTTTCTTGCTGATACGACGAATTGCTCCATAGCACAAATATAAGTGGGGATTGGTCCAATTTCTACAGGAATAAAAAAAGACCTGTAAACACGTTGCTAACATACCTTGTCCGAATGGGAAAAGTCTCGTACATTTGCACTCCTTAATTTTTAAGTTCAAATAATTATGAATCAGTACGAAACCGTTTTCATTTTGAATCCCGTTTTATCTGAAGATCAGGTAAAGGAAGCGGTAGATAAGTTCGTAGGCCTCATGAAAGAGAAGGGCGCGAGCATTATCAACAAAGAAAACTGGGGCCTCAAGAAGATGGCTTACCCAATCCAAAAGAAAAAAAGTGGCTTTTACCACTTTGTAGAATTTACAGCTCCTGGTGAAGCAATTGCTCCTTTAGAAGTTGAATTCAAACGCGACGAGCGCATCATGCGTTTCTTGACCGTTAGAATGGACAAATACGGCATCGAATACGCTGCAAAGCGTCGTGCAAAAGCTAACGCATAAATAACTTAGACTATGGCATTTAAAGCAAAAGGTGATGTGCGTTACTTACAGCCCATCAACGTAGAGAGCGGCAACCAGAAGAAATACTGTCGTTTTAAGAAATCCGGAATTAAATTTATCGACTACAAGGATCCAGATTACTTGTTGCGTTTTGTAAACCCTCAAGGTAAAATCTTACCTCGTCGTTTGACCGGTACTTCATTGAAATACCAAAGAAAATTGTCTACAGCCATCAAACGTGCTCGTCACATTGCACTGATGCCTTATGTAGCTGATAACCTCAAATAATTCAGTACCATGGAAATCATTCTAAAGAAAGACGTAGAGAACTTAGGTTTTGCTGACGACTTGGTAACTGTAAAGGACGGTTACGGTCGTAACTTCTTGATTCCACAAGGAATTGGAGTACTGGCTACAGAGACAGCAAAGAAGATTTTAGCAGAAAACTTACGCCAGCGTGCGCACAAGGAAGCGAAAGCTATTGCTGATGCAAAAGCTATTGCTGAGAAATTGGGTGCAGTTGAATTGAAGATGTCTGCGAAAATTGGTCAAGGCAATAAATTGTTTGGTTCTATCACCAACGGTCATGTTGCTGATGCTCTTGCAAAAGAGGGCGTGTCTATGGACAAGAAATTCATCCAAATCGTGGGTGGTTCTGTTAAGGCATTAGGACATTACACTGCAAACGTTCGCCTACACCGCGAAGTTGTTGTAGCGTTTGAATTTGACGTTATTGCTGAAGCATAATTCAGTAACTCATAAGTATAGAAAAGCCACTTCATCGAAGTGGCTTTTTTTTTACTCTGCTATCATGAAAAAAGAAGAACACCCCATTTTCGTTAAGTACTTAACTATTGGAGTAGTGGCAGGGCTGCTACTTGGGTTGTTTATGGATGATGTTGGTTTGTGGATCTCCCTAGGTACGAGCACAGGTGCCGCAGTAGGGTATCAAAAAATGGAACGTAAGTAGTGTCCACGTATTTATTCGTGCCTCAAAGCATCTACCGGGTTTAGGGCTGCAGCCTTACTCGCGGGATACCAGCCAGCTAGAAGACCAACACCTACGGATAGGATAAAGGCTACGGTAATCCAGATCCATGGAATGAAAAATTGGCCATCGACCATATTGGCAACAACATTTCCGATAATAATGCCAAATACGATGCCCGTCCATCCGCCCAATTGCGTGATGACAATAGCCTCTCCCAAAAATTGCGAGCTGATACTTTTCTTCGTTGCGCCCAGGGCTTTTCTCGTTCCGATCTCACGTGTTCGTTCCGTAACACTGACCAGCATGATATTCATCAATGCAATGGAGGCACCAAGCAAGGTGATGATTCCAATGATAAAGGCACCCGTCGTGACCATTCCGAGATTTTCAATCAAACTCCGCGCAATACTGTCGCTACGGATGATGTAAAAATTATTTTCTTCTTTGGGTTTTAGCTTTCTTACACTGCGCATCAAGGCGGTACATTGCCCTTGTACGGCATCGAGCAAAGGAGCGCTGGGTGCGTTAATGCTGAGGGTATAATTGGGCCGGCCTGCAGTAAAATTTGCTCGAGCATAGGTGATGGTTACCCAAGCACCTCGGTCTCCAGAGAACATCCCTGAATTCCCTTTCTCCGCGAGAACGCCAACAACTGTGTAAGGTTTGCCGCGCATTTTAATGGTCTTTCCGGCGGCAGAAGCGTCGCCAAATAGCGTGGTCTTTGTTTCATTGCCTAAAATGACGTAATTCTTACCTCGTTGTACATCGTCTGCGGTAAAGTTTCGCCCTTCTTCCAATTCAAACCCTCCCGTATACAAGTAGTTTTCGTCGGCTGCAGTAACCATGTTGTTGGGGTTTGTGCTCGTATTCCCATAGCTGAGTTGCTCTGTACCACCAGCGACATAGGTTAAGCTGGTTCGAGCGCCTGCAAAAGTCATGCGGTCTTTGAAAGCCTTCGCTTGACGATAGGATATGTTGGGGTTTTGACGTCGTTTCGCGCCGCCAGCAAAAAAGCCGCCTTGTGAATTTCGAACGGTCAAGGTATTTGCACCAAGGCTCGTGAAGTTGCTTTCTAAGCTTTGTTTAAGCGCATCGGTCGCACTTAAAATGCCTACCAGAGCCATGATGCCGAAAGAAATGATCAATGAGGTAAGTACGGTTCTTAGCGGCGATGCTTTGATCGCAGACCAGGATAAGGACAGGATGTCAGAAAAAGCTTTGGTCTTCATGGGCACAGCAGTGGGGTCACATCAAATTTAGCAATTACTTTTACGCCATGGGGCAAAAGGACATATATACATTGGGTTTTCTGGCCGGCGGTTATAAAGCTGTCGCTCAATTTAAAGGCCTAGATCTTTCTCAATTTCCCGCCGTCCCAGCAAGTACAGTACCGCTAACCTCTTTGTTGGTGGGATGGGATGCTGCCGATTGGCAGGTAATGTCACCCCTACTAACTTCCGGAAAGATGCCAAACCTTACCGGCTTGATGGATGGCGGGGTACAGGCCCAATTGGCCACCTTAGATCCGCCTATTTCCCCTATGCTTTGGAGTACGATAGCTACGTCACAATGGCCCTCTAAGCATGGGATTCATGGATTTACAGAGCTTGAGAATGGGCGTGTAAGAGCGGTTCGAGGTACGTCGCTAAAAGTCCCCACGTATTGGGATATTTTAGAAGAGAACGGTCACTCGTGTACAACAGTAGGTTGGTGGCCTTCTCACCCTGCGCCAGCAAGCAGTGGAGGTGGGGTTAGGGTTTCAAATCTCGCTCCAGCTGAGGACGGGAATTGGCTCTCGGCGGGTATTCAGCCCTCCAATTTGCAACCGCTCGCTCGTGCGTTATTGTTGCAACCCGAAGAAATACCGGTACAGGCCATAGCGCTGTTTTTTCCGGACCTAGACGTGAGCAGTGAAGATGCCGTCGTTCGAAGCGTTTTAAAGATTACGACACACGCCATCAATGTGCATACCCTCGCTACCATGGCCTTAGCTTATGGTGCACAGAATCACGCCAGCATCTATTACGATGCGCTGGACCACTACAAGCATTTGGGGATGAAATACCACCCTCCTCAGTTGCCAGGCGTTTCTAATGAGGCGTATTTAAAATATAAGCATATCGTGACCGCGGCTTACCGTCTGCACGATCTTTTCCTTGATGCCTTGCTCCATTATACGGACGATACGACAACCACTTTTTTAATCAGCGATCACGGCTTTAAGTCAGGTGATGAGCGTTGGGGCCAATTGCCCAGCCACGCCGGTGCGCCCGCCTTAGAACACCGCCATTTTGGTGTTTTTTTAGCGAAAGGTCCCTCTCTTGATAAAGATGCGGTGACAAGTGGTTTAACCCTCTTAGACATCGCACCTTCGTTGCTAGCGGTTCACAATGTGCAAGCGACACCGGCCATGAAAGGTCGCGTTGCTCCATGCTTTACCCCGGGAGAACACGAGGCGCAAGTGCCAAATGCGGTGGAGATTGTTACGGCGGATCAGGAGCCTGTGGCGCTCGAATCATCCATGCTAACGAGCCTTGTTGCTATGGGGTATCTGGATGCAGATGCAACGGAAGTAACTGGTCAACGTTTGTTAGAAAACGCTTACTACCTCGCACGCAGCCTGCGTGCCGAAGGACGTCCAGAAGAGGCATGGCGGGAATTGGCTGTGCTAAAGTTGAATGCAGCATCTCCACTGCGTTATCTGCAATTGGGCGCTGCGCTGCTTGCGGAATCTGAGCAGTATTTAGAATTAGAAAGACTGCTGGCCTGGACCACGCACGAACAAGGACAGCCTGCAATCTGGGCGTATTACCGTGCCTTGGTGGCGTTGTCAAAAAAGGAAGATTGGGTATTGCCCAATTTTTCAGCACATGCCATGGATGCATCTACCGCAATACTTTGGGGGCGGTTCTTAGTGAAAGCGAACCGTTATGAAGTGCTGAATGAATTACTTCAGCCTTTCGGTGAAGACCGACCTGATCTTTTGAATCTTTGGATGCGGTATTACTTGTACATTGAAAATTGGGAAGAGGCTATTCGGGTTGGACTTAAAAGCACGGCATTGGTTTTTCACCAGCCTTGGGTGCATGGAGCTTTGGCTTGGCTCTTTGTGAAAACAGGCGATTTCGAGGCGGCCCGCACGGCGAAGGCGGTACAACATACCCTGCTTCCCTCAGCCGGTAAAGCCCCCCTTTTCATAGTAACCGGGCCGCCTCGCAGCGGCACATCTCTTGCCATGCAGTTGCTTCAGTCTTTAGGTATTGAACCGATCACGGATGAAAAACGCAAGGCAGATGATTTCAATGCCGCGGGCTATTTTGAGCATGAAAAAATAAAGAATTGGACCTTTGATGACCAGTGGCTGGACGGCCAGCGAGGACGATCGGTTAAAATCGTGGCTCCATTACTTGTGAAAGCTCCATTGCCTGAAGGCCCGAAGATCATTCTTGCCATGCGCCGCGAAAGCCAAGCCCTACTGCAAAGTCAACGCCACTTGATGGGTGCAGAATCGGCCCCATTGCAGTGGGACGAAATGGACCGCTGGGAAAAAGCACACGGCGAAATGGCCTTACTATTTGCCATGGACGCTCATGCTACCGTGATTGAATTATGGTTTGAGGACCTGATTGAAGCAGAACAACACGGG
>PZPA01000033.1 GCA_003045825.1 Bacteroidota bacterium | reverse complement strand
AGATCACATCACCAGCAACGGGTCCGCTAACGTATACAAGGTTGATTACACCTGCAGGAAGGCCTGCTTCTATGAAAATGTCCATGACCACGTTTGCTGAATAGATTTGAGAATTGGCCGGTTTCCAAACCACGGTATTCCCCATTAGCGCCGCAGATGCAGGTAAATTCCCTGCGATTGCTGTAAAGTTGAACGGCGTCAATGCAAATACGAACCCTTCGAGGGGGCGGTATTCAAGACGGTTCCAAACGCCAACAGAGCTTTCGGGCTGTTCACTATAGATTTGGGTCATGTATTCGACATTGTAACGCAAGAAATCAACCAACTCACATACGGAGTCAATCTCGCTCTGGAAACAATTTTTCCCCTGTGCCAGCATAGTTGCTGCATTCAGACGGTAGCGGTATTTCGTACTGATCAATTCTGCTGCCTTCAAAAAGATGGCCGCGCGGTGTTCCCAAGGCATATCTGCCCATTGCTTGCGCGCTTCTAGTGCTGCATCGATGGCCGCGCTTACGTGGCTTGCATCTCCTTTGTGGAAGACACCTAATTTGTGCTTGTGGTCGTGGGGTGGCGCAAGTTCGCCTAAATTACCGGTGCGAATTTCTTTTCCACCAATGTACATAGGTACATCTACGCTGCTGTTGTACTGCTCTTTATATGCTGCGAGTAACGCTTCGCGCTCCGGTGTTCCGGGCGCATAATCGTAAATAGGTTCGTTGGTGGCTGTTGGTACTTGAGAGATTCCGTTCGACATATCCGTGGGATTTGGTTCTATAATTGTGGAGTCAAAGTTACATACTAGAGATTGGAATTGGCGTAACTCCTTACACGATTAACACACGAAGTGAAATTGTTGATTACGCGTGAAAAATATCCGAAACTTTTCCCCGCCCGCGAACGTTGCCTTTTTTCATCCGTGTAACTTTGTGTTTCACATTAATGCAAACTATGAAAACGCATAATTTTTCCGCTGGACCCTGTATCCTCCCGGGTCAAGTATTTGAGGAAGCATCTAAGGCTTTGATCGACTTTGATAATTTAGGGCTATCTGTTATCGAAATTTCTCACCGTAGTAAGAATTTCGTTGCTGTGATGGATGAGGCAGTCGGTCTAGTAAAAGAACTTTTACATGTTCCTGAAACGCATGAAGTGATCTTTTTACAAGGCGGCGCATCCTTGCAATTTGCAATGGTTGCGTTTAATTTTTTAAGCGAATCAGGTAGTGCAGAATACCTTGATACTGGGGCGTGGGCATTTAAAGCACACAAAGAAGCCGCGGGCCTAGGTAATGCCACCATAGTAGCCTCTTCCAAAGAGAAGAATTACAATTTTATTCCCAAAGGGTACGCCGTTAATCCACAGGCCGATTATTTCCACTGCACCTCGAACAATACCATATACGGTACACAAATGAAGTCTTTTCCAGAGACGAATGTGCCGGTGATTTGCGATATGAGTTCTGATATTTTTTCGCGTTCAGTAGATGTGAGTAAATTTGATCTAATCTACGCAGGTGCTCAAAAGAATTTAGGTCCTGCGGGAGCGACTTTGGTGATTGTGCGCAAGGATGCCTTAGGGAAATCTGGACGTTACATCCCAACCATGTTGAAGTACAAAACGCACATCGATAAAGGCAGTATGTTTAATACCCCGCCCGTGTTCTCCGTCTACGTGAGCATGTTGACGTTGCGCTGGTTGAAAGAAAACGGTGGCGTAGCAGCCATTGAAGCGCGGAACACTGCGAAAGCAGCACTGTTGTATAACGAAATTGATCGAAACCCACTTTTCGTAGGAACGGCGGCCGTTGAGGACCGCTCTACCATGAACGCTTGTTTCTTGTTAAAAGACGAGACACACAAAGATGCTTTTGAAGCATTGGTTAAAGCAGCTAAAATTAACGGCATTAATGGTCACCGCGATGTGGGTGGTTACCGCGCATCGATGTACAATGCGTTGGGCTTGGAAAGTGTCCAAGTATTAGTGGACTGTATGCAAGAATTAGAAAAAACACACGCATGAAAGTATTAGCAAACGACGGAATTTCTGCCTCAGGTATCGCAGCTATCGAGGCTTCAGGGCACGAATTGATCACTACGAAGGTGGCTCAGGAGCAATTGCAAAACTACATCAACGAACATCAGGTTGATGTTGTTTTGGTACGCTCTGCAACCACAGTACGAAAAGAATTGATTGACGCATGTCCGTCCATTAAAGGAATAGGCCGTGGCGGCGTTGGTATGGACAATATCGATGTGGAGTATGCACGTGAGAAAGGCCTGAAAGTGTTCAATACGCCTGCAGCTTCATCTGATTCAGTAGCTGAACTGGTCATGGGACACATGCGTGCCTTAGTGCGTTTCCTGCACGATTCAAACCGCAACATGCCTTTGGACGGTGATTCAAAATTTGCGACGATGAAAAAAGCCTATGCTGGTGGTATGGAGCTCCGTGGCAGAACCTTAGGAATCATTGGTTTTGGCCGCATTGGTCAGGCCTTGGCGAAATTGGCAATTGGAGCCGGCATGGAGGTTGTATTCTCCGATATGCACGAGGACAATATTGATGTAGCATTGGAATTCTTTGACGGACAATCGTTGCGCTTTACTTGTAAAAATGTAGGCTTGGAGGGTGTTTTAGCACAATCAGATTTTATTTCTGTGCACGTTCCCGGAGGCGATTTGATTGGCGCGTCTGAAATCTCAAAAATGAAAGACGGTGTGTTTTTATTGAACGCAGCACGCGGTGGTGTCATTAATGAAGAAGCCTTGCTGGATGCGCTTGAGAGCGGCAAGGTAGCTGGTGCAGGACTTGATGTTTTCAAGAATGAACCCACGCCTGCAGTGAAGGTATTGATGAATGGAAAAGTGAGTTTAACGCCGCATATTGGTGCTGCGACAGGTGAAGCACAAGATCGCATTGGAACTGAATTGGCGTCCCATATTGATGCGCTCGCAGCGAGTCTCTAGACTGTACTTATAACTTTTTGATGAGCCCTGCGGATTCCGCGGGGCTTTTCTTTTTTGATTGTGTAATTTCACTTCAAGAACCACCAACAGAATAGAGCTATGCTCCGACCTTTCAAAGCGGTACGTCCGACGCGTGATAAAGCGTATTTAGTTGCCACCCGTTCCTATATTACTTACGGGGCGGAAGAGCTAGATGATAAGTTAGAAAATAACCCGTATACCTTCTTGCACGTCATCAATCCAAATGCATTGCCGGAAGCAAATTATAAAGACCGGTTCAAGGCCGTACGCAGCCGCTACGATCGGTTCGAAAAGGAAGACATCTTTATTCAAGAAGCCCAGTCGACGTATTACCTCTATGAGCAAAAAACACCTTCGGCAACCTATACGGGCGTTATTGGTTTACTTGACGCCGAAAGTGTGGTCAACGGGACAACGCTGCCGCACGAGAAAACAATCGCAAAACGCGAGCATATTTTTGCCCGATATCTCAGTATCACAGGGTTTCAGGCAGAACCTGTGTTGGTTTTTGGAGAAGCCGATGAGCACTACGATCGCTTGGTGAATCGAATTAAAGAAGACCGGCCCGAATACGAGTTTTCCTCCACTGATAGGTATTGCCACAAATTATGGGTGGTGCCATCAGAATACGTAAATGCACTCGCCGCCTTCTTCGAGCATTCGGGAACAAAATATATCGCTGATGGCCATCATCGTTTAGCGTCTTCTGTGCGTGTAGCTCAGGAAGCGCCTGATAACCCATTGGCGCAGGGAGTGCTGTGCATGTTCATGGCTGAAGAACAGGTTGGTATAGAATCTTTTGAACGCTGGTTTGATATAAGTTCTGATTCATTTGATCTAACCGACCTAAAGGCTCAATACGATGTGTTGCCTATCAACGGGCCGTCAGAGAATTTTCAAGGGGCCAGTTTCCAGCTTTTTTTCGAAGGAAAATGGCATTCGCTTTTTAGTAAAAAGTCAAAAGGGGAGGTATTGCCTTCACAGGAGTTGCTGGATACTATCCTTCACCCCTTGCTCGATGTTGTCGATCCTAGAAACGATGCCAGACTTCATTACCATAGACAAACGGAATTGGACCGAAGTGCTGAGATGCTCCAGCAGGGGTATGCCTTAGGTTTTCGCTTGCCGCCAGTAAGTGTAAAACTATTGAAAGAAATCGCTGTTAATAAAGGGTCGATGCCTCCGAAGAGCACGTATATTGAGCCGAAATTAAGAAGCGGTTTACTTCTTCATCTTTTTAAATGACACAAATAAAATCAGCTTTAGCGACAGTACGTGATACCCTTATAGAAGGGGTAGCATTGGTTGCTGTAAGCAAGACTAAGCCCGTTGAGCTTCTTCAGGAGGCTTACGAAGCTGGGCAACGCGATTTTGGCGAGAATAAAGTTCAGGAAATGGCGCTCAAAGCGGAGGCCATGCCGAAGGATATTCGCTGGCACATGATTGGTCATGTACAGACGAATAAGATAAAATACATGGCTTCTTTCGTTCACCTCGTTCACGGTGTCGATAGAGAAAAAGTACTCAAAGAGCTGGACAAGCAAGCAAAAAAAGCAAACCGAACGATCAACTGCTTGTTGCAGGTGCACATTGCGCAGGAAGAGACGAAGTTTGGTTGGTCTGTGGACGAATTAGAGGCTGTTCTTCCTAACCTTTCCGCGTACTCCAATGTCAAGGTTTGTGGTTTAATGGGTATGGCGTCTAATACCAGTGATAAAGAGCAAGTTCGCAATGAATTCTTAGGGTTACAAAGTTTGTTCAATACCCATGCTGAGGCACAACGTTGGGACACCCTTAGTATAGGAATGAGCGGTGATTATTCCATTGCTATGGCGTGTGGCGCAACGCATGTGAGAATTGGCTCTGCCATCTTTGGTGCAAGAAACTATACTCCATGAAGTTTGCTGTAGTTGATATAGAATGTACCGGCGGGACCTTTGGTGCTGAGCGAATCATTGATGTAGCCATATTCGTGCTGGAAAACGGGGAGGTAGTGGACCAATTGGTTTCTCTGGTCAACCCTGAAAAAGGCATTGATCCTTATGTCGCAAAGTTGACCGGGATTACCAATAAGATGGTGCGCACGGCCCCTAAATTTTATGAATTGGCCAAACGCGTTGTTAAAATCACGGAAGATTGCACGTTCGTAGCGCACAACATTAGCTTTGACTATCGAGTTTTTCAACAAGAGTTTGAATCGATGGGGTTTGACTACCACCGTGCCACACTGGATACCATACCGTATTGTGAACGCATCTTTCCAGAATGGGAAAATTATGGGTTAAAAACGGTCAGTAAGGAGTTGGGATTGGTAAATTCAGCGCGCCACAGGGCAGAAGGCGATGCAAGGCTGACCCTAGAATTGCTGAAGATATTGCTTGAGAAGGACCGCGAGGCCTACCTGAATAAGGTTCACGTGAGTAAGGAAGCAAGTGTCCGTAAAAATCCCTTCAAGTTGCAGGTGAAAAACATGCAGAATAAAGTAGGAATCTATTACATCTATAATGAAGAGGGCGAGGCCATTTATGTGGGTTCTAGTAAGGATTTACAAAACAGTATTAATCGTCATTTCGTTGCGGATAATAAAGTCGCGTTAGCGCTTCAGAAAGAAGCGGCTACACTCGATGTCGAAGAGCTTGGCAACCAAGCCATAGCTGAGGTATTGGTGCGGTCTACGTTAGATAAACACCGTCCTGTATACAACACTTCAAAGAAGAAGCATTTTTTGAATTTCGGTATTTTTATTGATACGAAAAAAGGCGCAGAGGTAGACCATGTTAGGATTTTCCCAGTACGTCACAAGGTGCCTGATTTTTATTTTGAAGGCCCAAAAACCATCTATCCATGGTTGCAAAAAGTGATGATGTCCGAAGGTTTGGATCCCTTTACGTTCCTTTTAGATCGCGATCGTGAACATTACTTCAAGCATACACAGAATTTGCAATGGAAGGCAAAAGTCAAATGCATAGGGATGAGCACTTTGCGCAGTTATATGTTGCCTCAAGAAGCGGTTTTAGTAGGTCCAGGTCGGAAATCAACGGAACAATCTGCGATTATAATTGAGAATTTCCGTGTGCTAGGCTATACCTACTTCTATTTAGCTACCGATTCTACGAATGTTGCGCAATTAAAGAAGCGTATGGTTCATTTAGAGAGCGATGCTTATACAGTTGGCATAATGCAACATTATCTGCAATTAGGCTACTTAAAAGTTTTAGGATAACTACTTGAAAAAGTAGGTGAGGCTCACCATAATCTGGCTGCGTCGTGCATCCAAATCAAAATTGTAATCCGTTCCGCCGTTATCGGTATACGTCACGTTTCTGGAAAGCATACCGAATCCACCTTCGTACTTTACCTCGCCCATTAGCCGCCAAAGTTTTAGTCCGGCTTGAATGTGCCAGCCCCAAGTCAGGTTGGCTTCCTGGTCGTTGGACCACAGTGCACTGGCATCTGCAAAGGGTAAAGACGGTGTCCCCCCTAAGCCAGCATAGGCAGGTCCAAATTTTGCTCCTGCACTGATAGGAAAATCTAGGCGCCGAACGGTAGAGCTCAGGTCAACTTCCTGACCACCATCCGTAATTATTAGCGTTTCCTTGAATTGTGTATATAAAGCCTCTCCATGAACATAAACAGGGACTAAAGGCAAGCTTATTCTCGTGATGCCGCCAAAGTGGAAACCGTTCTGAAAGTCTGTTTGGAGGTTGGTAATGTCGTAGGTCTGATCGTTGTAAATAGCAAGAATATCTGCAGCGCTAAGCGCACTTTGCGGGTAGTTTACGCCTCCTTTCATACCGAACTTAATCACTTTGAACTGGCCGTAGCTCAAGGTGGAAAGCAGTATACTGATAAAAAGAAAGTAACGTTTCATATTTTTTTTCTTAGGTGTAAACAAAAACAGTTCCAAATAACACCGATTTATTCAGAAAGCGTGGCGAGGTACTGTTCTACATTCGCATAAATGCGCTCCTCTGCACCCTCATCATTTACTTTATTAAAGATTTTTCCCGTTATTTTTTCATAGAGTTCTTGGTAGCGGTTGCTCACAAGCGCAACAAAATCATCGGTCATTTCAGGAACGTGTTGTCCTTCTTTTCCCTGGAAGCCATTTTCCATGAGCCATTCGCGGACGAATTCCTTGCTTAATTGCCGTTGTGCCTCACCCGTAGCTTGGCGCTCTTCATAGCCCGATGCATAGAAATATCGAGAACTGTCAGGCGTATGGATTTCATCGATCAAAACGATGGTGCCGTCCGCAAGTTTACCAAATTCATATTTCGTATCGACCAAAATGAGCCCTTGTGACGCTGCCATTTCTTGACCGCGTTGGAACAATGCACGTGTGTAGGCTTCGAGCTGCACATAATCTGCTTCACTAACAATTCCTCTAGTAATGATGTCCTCACGGGCAATATCCTCGTCGTGTGCGCCATGCTCAGCCTTGGTTGCAGGTGTGATGATGGGTTCAGGGAACGCATCATTTTCTTTCATTCCTTCTGGAAGTGCAACGCCACATAAGGTGCGTAAGCCGCTTTTGTAGGTCCGCGCCGCATGACCTGCGAGGTAGCCACGGATAACCATCTCAACTTTGAACGGTTCTGCACGGTGGCCAACAGTGACTTGCGCATCTGGAGTCGCCAAACGCCAATTCGGAACAATGTCCTTTGTCGCTTCAAGGAAGTGTTCTGCGATTTGATTCAATACCTGTCCTTTACCGGGAATAGGACGGGGCAGTACCACGTCAAAAGCAGAAATTCGATTTGAAGCAACCATAACGAGAACATCACGACCAATGGTGTAAACGTCGCGCACTTTTCCGCGGTAAAAATGCGTTAAACCAGAAAATTGGTAGGTGGGCTCTTGATTCATGATCAATCTTTTTGTTCGTATGCTTTAATAATTTGTTTTACTAAGGGGTGACGAATAACATCTCTACCGTCCAGGTATACAAAGCCAATTCCTTTTACCTCTCTTAGGTAGCTAATGGCTTCCTTTAAGCCTGATTTCTGGTGCTTAGGAAGATCAATTTGTGATGTATCTCCAGTGATGATGAACCGAGCGTTTTCTCCCATTCGCGTCAAGAACATTTTCATTTGTGAGGTGGTGGTGTTCTGGCTCTCATCTAGGATGACAAAAGCGTCGTCAAGCGTCCGTCCTCGCATGAAGGCTAAGGGCGCAATTTCGATAGTCCTGTTTTCAAGATAAAATTCCAATTTTTCTTTTGGAATCATATCGCGCAGCGCATCGTACAATGGCGCCATGTAAGGGTCCAATTTTTCCTTTAAATCTCCAGGAAGGAACCCGAGATTCTCACCGGCCTCAACGGCAGGCCGTGTTAGAATGATGCGCCGCACTTCACGGTTTTTCAAAGCACGAACAGCTAAAGCCACCGCTGTGTAGGTTTTGCCCGTTCCTGCTGGTCCAATAGCGAAAACAAGATCATTGTCTACACTGGCTTCGATGAGTTTATACTGGTTCGGTGTCTTGGCTTTGATAATCCGTCCTGACGGCCCGTGCAGTATGGCTTCGTCTTTGAGTAAAGTATAATTCTCTTTTCCGGTGTCGTCTGCTTGAACTAGGTTGTCGAAGGCCCTTTGGTCCAGTGTTTTATGCTTTTCAACATAGGCGAGGATACCGTCAAGTTTATTTTCAAATTCTATGACGATTTCTTCCGGGCCACTGACTTTTATTTTGTGACCGCGGGCAACAATTTTCAGCTGAGGAAAATGCGTTCCAATCTGTTTTAGGAACGTATTACTGGGGCCATAAAGTTGCGCTGGATCGGCCGCTGTGAGTTCAAATATGCGTTCTGTCAATTACTGCTACCTTGTATGGTGTAAATGAAGGCGGAATTGCCTTACTTTTGACAAAGTAACTACATTTTTACCAATACTCAACGCGGCATTAGCCCTTCTATGGCGGTCATTACAGCAACTTCAGATTTTGGACATAAAGACGCGACGCTTGCCAAGGCAAAAGCGCACTTTATTCGTCGTGTCAAAGAGTTGCAATGGGTAGATATAAGTCATGGTGTTGAACCCCATAATATTCAGCAGGCTTCGTTCCTTTTAAAGCGCGCATTCACAGCTTACCCTACAGGCACCATTCATGTGGTCTTCGTTGGAAGCAGTCCTCAGAAGGGTTTGAGCTACGTTTGCATAAAAGCTAACGGCCAATATTTTATCGCTGCAAATAATGGCACCTTACCCAGCTTGTTGGTGAATGCAAAGATTACTGATGCCCGGCAATTGGACATTCGTGGCGTCGACCCGAATGATGTTTTCGCCTTATTTAGCACTGCGGCCGCCCATTTGGCGGAAGGGGGCAAATTAGAATTGCTTGGTCCTGTTGTTCAGCGTGTTAAGCGCATTAAAGAGCACGAGCCTATGGTGGAAGAGCAAACGATCCGTGGGTCCGTAGTGTATGTAGATCATTATGGAACATGCATAACGAACATCACGAAGTCCATGTTCGACTCGCAATTAAAGGGGAGAAAACCGTCCGTTGAGACCCCTCGAAATAGAAGTATCGGTCGATTTTACGATCGAATAGGAGATGTACCCCCGGGAAAATTAGCCGCAGTTTGGGATGAACACCAGCATTTATGCATCGTTGTAGGCAAGAGTGGTGGCGAGCATGTAAAAGGATCGAATGAACTCTTGGGCATGAAAGTGCACGATTGGGTGAGAATGGATTTTATATGATCGTTAGAATCGTTCAATTGCCCATAACGCCTGGTTCAGAGGATGGCGAAAAGTTTGAAGCACTCTTTGAGGACTACAAAGCGGCAATCTTAGGGTCTGCTGGTTGCCAACGCGTCCAATTATTAGCTGCGCAGGAGCATTACTTCACGTACAGTTGGTGGGGCAGTGAGAGCGACTTAAATGCCTACCGAAAGAGCCTTACCTTCGGCGTTTTATGGCCAAAGACAAAAGCATTATTTTCAGGAAAGCCTCAGGCTTGGACCTGTAACTCACTAGAGGATATGACCAAATGATTGCACAACTTCGTAAAGAACTCAAAGTCTATTTCTCAGGCATCTTAGGGTACTTAATCATAGGCATCTACTTGCTAATCAACGGTTTGATGCTGTGGGTGTTTAATGGCCCTTTCAATGTGCTGGATGGGGGCTATGCATCTTTAGAAAATTACTTTGGCCTAGCGCCTTGGGTATTCCTTTTTCTCATTCCAGCCATTGGCATGCGGATATTCAGCGATGAACTTAAATCGGGGATGATGGAGCTGCTAGTGGTTCGACCTATATCCATTGTACAGCTCGTCTGGGCAAAATTTTTAGGAGCCTTAGTGGTCGTGCTTTTAGCAGTTTTACCCACGCTTGTTTATCTATGGAGCGTACATGTTTTAGGCTCTCCTGTTGGGAATCTAGATTGGGGAGCCGCGATAGGCTCTTTCATAGGTTTAATCGCCTTGGGCGCAGCGTATACAGCCGTAGCCGTTTTTGCCAGTTCACTTACCACAAATAATGTGGTGGCTTTCGTGCTGGGTGTAGCGTTTAACATGGGGCTTTACCTTGGATTCGAAGCCTTGGCCGATCTGTATAAATTTTCCGGTTGGGAGCTGACTGTTCGGAACTTTGGAATCAACGAGCATTACCGTTCCATGTCACGTGGGGTTATTGATGCCAGAGATTTGGGCTATTTTATAAGTTTGGTACTCCTCTTTATAGGTGCTACAGTAGCCGTCATAGGCCGTCCGCATTTGAAGGCACCGTGGCGTAAGGCATTTGTATATATGGTCGGGGCCGTTGCCCTACTTGTGCTTACGTTTACTGTCCGATTCCGATTTGACCTTACCGAGGAGCAGCGTTTTTCTTTGAGTGAAGGAACTGCCTCGTTGCTCGAACAAGTGGAAGAACCGTTGCTTGTGAAGGTCTTTTTGTCCGGAGAGTTTCCTGCTGGATTTGAGCGGTTACAGCGCGAGACACAGCACCAATTGGAGGAGTGGAGTGCGCGAAACGGAAATGTGTTTTTCGAGTTTATCAATCCAAACACGGTAGATAACGCGAACGAATTCAAAAATCAATTGGGCACCAAAGGCATCAATGCGGTTCAGTTACAAGTTCAAAATAAGGACGGACAGAGTGTACTCAACGTTTTTCCAGGGGCCATACTTAGCTACCAAGAACGCGAAGCAACGGCTGTACTTCTAGAAGATGTAATGGTCTATGAACCGGCGGAACAGGTCAATATTAGTATTCAGCAATTGGAATTTAATCTTGCGAAAGCGTTAAATACGCTTCTAACTACCGACAAGCCAAAGGTCGCGATGATCACAGGACACGGTGAGTTGAGTGCTGTTGAAACGGCTGGCATTGGATTGGCGTTGAGCGAAAACTATACGGTAGACCGGTTTTCTATGGCAGCCTACAAGGCTTTACCGAACGGTGACCCTGACTTGCAGGATATGGTTCGCCGCTTGAATACGTATAAATGTGCTATTGTGGCGAAGCCGACGGAAGCTTTTTCGGAATTGGATAAATACCTACTGGATCAGTACGTAATGGGCGGAGGAAAGCTCATGTGGTTTATTGATGGGGTACATGCCGAAATGGACAGCTTAAGTTTTGGTCCCGAATTCTTGGCCTACCCGGCTATCTATGATCTTAATATAGTAGACTTACTTTTTAAATACGGTGTTCGGATTAATGCCGACGTCATACAAGACGTACGTTGCGGCGGTGTAAACGATAGAAGGAGCATTCAGCCTTGGGTATATTTCCCGCTTTTGGCGGCTCAAAATCATCCCTCTGTTCAGAATTTGAATGCGGTCAAAGGTGAATTTGCTTCGACCTTAGATACCCTCGAAAATCCAGGCATTCGTTCGTCTATTTTGCTTCGTACATCCGTAAATTCCAAATCGGTTGCTGCGCCGCATACGGTAAGCTTAGAGGCATTGTATAATCGTCCCGATCCTCGTGCCTTTACGCAACGCGATTTAGTGACGGGCGTGCTGTTGGAAGGAAAATTTACCAGTGCCTATGCCCAGCGCATTGCACCGAAAGCTGCAGGCAAAGGTTTGCCGCAATTAAAGGAAAGCCCCACGAGCGCCATGGCTGTATTCAGCGACGGTGATTTCATTCGCAATCAAGTGAATTTAATCAACCCTGAATTGCCGCGCGGTCAACCATTGCCATTGGGTTACGATCAATACACAGGCATACAATACGGCAATGATGATTTAGTATTAAATGTCGTTGATTACATGCTTGACGATAAGGGTTTGATGCAAACCCGTACCCGTGATTTTAAGTTGCGTCTACTCGATGGCGAAAAACTCGTTGCTGAAGCGGGTAAATGGAAACTTCTAAATGTGGCAGTACCTGAGGTGCTTTTGCTCCTCGCGGCATTGCTGTTTAACCTATTACGCAGAAGAAAATATGCGCATTCATAACCTGATTAGTCTTTCGTTTTTAACTGCTGTTATTGTAACCGCTTGCACTGGTGGGGATCAGAGTAATGGCCTAGAAGCATTAAAGGCACAGTACGACTTTGCCGTGCCGGATACGGCAAGCATCACCAAGGTAATTATCCGCGATAAGAAGCCGTCTTCAGTAGTTTTAGAACGCACAGCGAACGGGTGGGTAGTAGATGGCATACATCCTGTAAGAAAAGACGCCATCGAGGTCTTACTAAAGACAGTTGGCGAGGTCCGATTAAAAAACTTTGTTACCGAAAGTGCAGTACCTGAGATTGAACAGCGTATGGAGGTCTACGGAAAGTGGATCGAGGTGTTTGTTGGTGAACAACGCGTGAAGAGCTACATCGTTGGGACGGAAACGCCGGACATGCTGGGCACCTATTATAAAATGGTAGGGGCAGAGCTTCCTTTCTCTGTATACATTCAAGGATTCAACGGGTATTTAAGTACCCGATTCTTTACGGAGTCTACCATGTGGCGCGATCGAACCATTTTTGGATTGGCACCCCAAGCCATTAAAAATGTAGAAATGGTCTTGCCCCAAGACCCCAACGGTGGTTGGATGATCACTCGTCAAAATCCAGCAGATTTAACCGGCCCGTTACTTGAGCCGGCAACCGCACCAGAGCATTGGTCCATGGTGGGAGCAGCGCACGAGCCTATTGCGGTCAGTGATCCATTGGCACTGTTCACGGTGGTCAAAAGCATTGAGACCTTGAAGTACGAGGGCGCCATTATTGCGTCTGACAACATATGGGAAAAGAAGGACAGTATCTTTGCCTCCACACCCGCGTTCGAGCTCCTCGTTACTACGACCAACGGAGACCACTTGCGCACCCGCGCGTTTTATAAAAAGCCAGAAGGTCAACAGCAGTCGGCCGACGGTACAGTGCACGTTTGGGATCCGGATCGATTCTATGCTGAATTGCCGGACGGACGAATGGCATTAATACAACGCTATGGCTGGAGAAACTTATTGAAATTACGCTGGGATTTCACTGAAGCACAGTGATCTACAGCGCATTTGATTATTAACAATTGTGTATAAGAAAATTGGGCCGCGTGCCGTTACAAAGGCGCCTGCCCGATTATATTTGTCTTACGAGCATTAAATTCAACGCGTATGAAGTTTATAGTATCTAGTTCGAAACTCTTGAAGCAACTCCAATTGATTGGAGGCATTATTCAGAGCAACAATACCTTACCCATATTGGACAATTTCTTGTTTGAATTAAAGCAAGGTGAGTTGACGGTCAGCGCTTCAGATTTGGAGACTATGATGAGCGTTAATTTAGAAGTCGAAAGCCAAGACCACGGTACTGCTGCCGTTCCGGCCAAGACGCTTTTAGATACCTTAAAGACCTTTCCAGAGCAGCCGTTGACCTTTACTTTCGATGAAGGCGCGCACTCCATTGAACTCGCTTCAGATTACGGGAAGTATTCGTTGGCTTACATTGACGGCGAAGAGTTTCCTAAGTTCCCAGAGTTAGAAGATTCTTCAAAGGCGACCTTGCCTGCAGAAGCATTAGTGACGGGAATTACAAAAACATTATTCGCTACCGGTAACGATGAGCTTCGTCCAGTTATGAGCGGGGTGTTTTTCCAATTTGAATCTAATTCGCTGACTTTCGTCGCTACGGATGCACATAAGTTGGTGCGTTACCGCAGGACGGATTTAGGCGCTGCGGATACTGCTGAATTCATTATGCCTAAAAAGCCGTTGAACATGCTTCGCGGTTCCTTAAGCTATGACAGTTCAGAAGTAGAGGTAGTGTACAACAATACCAACGCCCATTTTACATTTGATAATGTTGTTTTGGTTTGTCGTTTGATCGATGGAAAATACCCGAACTATGAGGCGGTTATTCCACAGTCGAACCCAAATGTGATGCTTATTGATCGCAGCGCATTCTCCTCTTCAGTGAAACGTGTCGCTATTTTCTCCAATAAAACGACGCATCAGATTCGTTTGAAACTGGCCGGTGCAGAGATTTCAGTAAGTGCTGAAGATCCAGATTTCAGTAATAAGGCACACGAGCGTATTTCGTGCGATTACCAAGGCGATGATATGGAAATTGGTTTCAATTCGCGCTTTTTGCTGGAGATGTTAAGCAATCTTGGTAGTGATAATGTGCGTATGGAAATGAGTGCGCCAAACCGTGCGGGCCTTTTAATACCGGCAGACGGCATGGACGATGGTGAAGACTTACTCATGCTCGTTATGCCTGTGATGTTAAATCATTAAATGTACACACTCGGCCGCGCAGCGCGCGGTGTAGACTAGATATAAAAAAGCCCCGCAATGCGGGGCTTTTTTGTATGCTTTATTTTCGGGGGTCCAGTGTGGTAGGCACATTGTTATTGGTAGGTGCCACCTCTAAGTTTTGGACCAGTGGATAGGCTTCGTCCAATTGCCACTTGCCATTAGACCAGTAGATGCGATCGTACGAAAAGTCAGGGCCGTAGGCAAACCAGCGTTCTTCTAAACCTTCTTGCGAAGGCGCGAGGTGATCGCAGATGAAACCACGGTGCTTTTTATCCCAACGCACGGCCGCGGTCAGCGAGCTGTTGTAACGGAATTGAATACGGTAGGGCCTGCGCTGGTAGCGCTCATCGCCGTTGTAGCGTATGTTGAAAATTCGCGAGCCAAAGTGCACCTTAGCGCTCTTACTGCCCAATTCAATCGCATCAATAAATTTTGTGTTTACCGTGCGGCCCGGTCGAAAGGTAAGCAGGGTATAATGTTTTTCGCCGCGGTAGCGTGTGGTTCGAATATCGTAACAAATACCTCCTACGAATTCGCCGCCCTTGAGCCATCGGTATGGTGCATCTGCTGTTCCGACGTCTTTCAATACGAGCCTAGGGTTGTCCTTCCAATCGGGGCTCCAAAGGAAGCCGTGAAAGGAAAATTCGCCGCTCGCTTTTGGCACGGCCCAAGTATAAAGTGCAAATTTTTGATCTTCAGGAAGTTGAACACTTAGATTGCGAACGCTTTTCAAGGTTGCGCCGTAATTCTGAGAAACACTTATAAAATCCCAAAGGCTGTCGGCGAAGATTTCCGCAAGCGAATCGCGGAAGGGTTCATTTTCAGGAAGTAAATAGGATTGACCAAGCGCAGCCAGACGGGCTTCTTTGACTTGAGCGCCTCCCACAATGCTGCTCAATAAGAAAATGGACAACCAATAGCGCATGGGATTACTCATCCAAGTGCATGAAGGTTTTCTTTGCCATAAGTTGGTCGTCGGTTTCTTCATGATCTTCATCCGGTACACAGCAGTCTACGGGACAAACTTCGGCACATTGTGGCTCTTCATGGAAGCCGATACATTCCGTGCATTTGTCCGTTACAATGTAATAAACGTCGTAATCAACCGGTTCTTGTGCTTCGTCTGCATCGTATTCGTTGCCGTTTGGCGTAACAATTTTTCCGCTCAGGTCAGTCCCCTCGTTGAATCGCCACTCCATGGCACCTTCATAAATAGCATTATTTGGGCACTCCGGCTCGCATGCGCCGCAGTTGATACATTCGTCTGTGATTTTAATGGCCATTTCTACGCGTAGTGTTTTAGCTTTGCAAATCTAACACAAAGGTAGCGCCAATGTTTTTCTCAGACCATAGGATTCAAGCAGTTTCGAACTTGGGCCAATTCTTAAGGGAATTTTCCGAGGGTACGCCCATATCCGGTGGACATGCGGATATCGCTGAGGAGCTCGAAGCCGCCATTGTTCAGTCGCACCGAAGCAACGGCTGGTTTATTGAAGAAAATCAGCGTCATGCGCTTGCAGCATGGGGGCAAGCATTGTCCCGCGATGCCTTGCAGGATTGGCGTGAGCGCGAAGGTGGTTCACGTGAGGTCAATAGAACGCGTGTAGGTATCGTGATGGCGGGTAATATTCCGTTGGTTGGATTGCATGATTTTTTGGCCGTGTTTTTATCCGGTCACTATGCGCTGGTTAAACGCAGCAGCGACGACGATTACCTGATTCCTGTTTTGGTAAAGGTTTTACTGCGTCACGACCCACTGTTTGAAGGCGACTGGGTATTTGTTGACCGATTAAACGATATGGAGGCTGTCATCGCCACAGGCAGTGACAATACCGCGCGGTACTTTGAATATTACTTTGGGAAGTACCCTAATATCATTCGTAAAAACAGAACCTCTATCGCATTGCTCGATGGGAGCGAATCCGATGAAGAATTGGTCGCGCTAGGAGAAGATATCTTCCGATACTTTGGAATGGGGTGCAGGAATGTAGGCCACATCATGGTCCCGGAAGCATTCGATGTACAACGCATCTTTGCAAACATCGTTGACTGGAACGGCATTGTCAACAACAACAAATACGGGAATAACTACGAATACTACCGTGCCCTGTTCTTACTGAATCAAGACGATTTCTTGGAAAATGGCTTTGTGATCGTTCGTGAGAACGAGGAACTGCATACTCCCGTAGGTATTCTTCACATCAGTCGTTACGAAGATGAAGCCGGCGCCGCAGATAAGATTGCCGGTTGGGGTGAGAAAATCCAGTGCGTGGTTGGCCACGGCCATATTCCATTTGGGAAAGCACAGAAACCCGCGCTTTGGGAGTACGCCGACGGCGTGAACACTATGGCATTCCTTGCCAGTCTCTAAAGCTATAAAGGCTCCGTAGCGCCTAAGGTTATGTAGTTGTTTCGGAAAGTGCCGTGTATATCGTATTGCGGACCGGCGGGATCACGTAATACGGCATTAATCAACGCATTTACACTGTCGGGCAGGTAAGAAAATCCAGAATTGGGCAGAAGAGGTCCAGGTTCGTAGCCCCAGTTTTGATTGTAGAATAAATCGCTCCCCACAAACATGTCGACGTCTGTCAAGGCATAATGTCCCCCTTCCGGATTGGGATCGATGGTCAGTGCCGATTTTTCAAACGTAACATCAAAATCTTCCCCATTGTCGATGGCAAGACTCACCTCATTATCTAGTGAACCGTCGACAATACACTCATAAAATGAAGCGCTGATTGGACGCGTATAGCGCGTGCCACTACCGTCTTCGAAAAAGTTACTTAAGCCCACGGCCGTGCCGCCTCGGGAAGAATAACTCCAAGTATTCAAAAACGTACTATTTCGTGCTTCGTAATTGCCACCAAGACCGTAAAGGCCATAAACGCCTGCTGGACCGCTGATGAAATTAGTCAATGTAGCATCTCCGAATCCCCCATAAAGATTGACGCGGGAGCTGTGTGTGATGATGAGCTGCTCTGCATTAAGCGTAGCTGCGCTATCTAGACGAATGCCCGTAGTTGCATTCTTTATTATGGTGTTTTTTATTTCGTGGTTTTGGTTCGAACGCATTAGGAAGAGTCCGCCTAAAACTCCGCCCCATTGGCCGGGTACCCATTCGTAACCGGGTTCTAATCGGTCCCCTTGGAAAACGACGGGCTGGTTCATGTGGTTCGCATCGATACCTCCACCGTTTACAACTAATCGGCTGTCGCGGTATGCCCAGAGGCCACCGCCTTTATGAATGTGGATTTGTGTGCCCTCATTGATAGTCAGCAAACAAGCGCTGTCGACGACGGCATAACCGTAAATGACATGGGGTTTGTCATTATTCCAAACGGCATTACAAGGCAGAATGGTATACGGGATTTTAATGTCTGGATACGGCTCGGGTTGTGCGATAGTGAGCACACGGTCGGGGAAATGGTAATAAGCGTCCCATACAGCCGTGATTAGATTTACGTGTTGCTTAATTGCGCCGTTTTCGAACCAAATGCTATCGGTATAGATCATTTCTGTAGCACCTTGTGCATCAGGTGAAATTTCAATAAAAACATAGGCAGAATCCCCAGCTAAGATCTCGAGATTCTCTAAAGACTTGCCGCTCACCCCATCAACATTCATGCGGTAATAACTGCCCTCTCCGCGCGCGAGACGGATTCTATCCACAGTCATGTTTTCTGCAGAGGTATTGTACACCTTTAAAATGCGCGTTGAACTGCCCAGTCCAGTGAAAACGGTATCGAGGTAAAGGGTATCTTGCGAGAAGCCCAATTCAATGTTACTCCCTTGAAAATCAATAGTATTGCGGCAGCTTGAAAGGGCGGCAATGGTGAGGAGAAGTAAAAATAATTGGACCTTTTTCATTTCTACGAAGCTACTCTAGTATTTTTGCACTCGCAATGAAGTGGTTATGAACATTTACCATATATTTGCCGTCCAATTAAGAAACAGGGGTCTGGGCCAAAACTCAGGCTAGTAAATAAAAAAAGAAAATGAAAAACGGTATTCATCCAGAAAACTATCGCTTGTGTGTCTTCAAAGACATGGGTACTGGCGATCAGTTCATTACTAAGTCTTGTGCAGATGCAAAGGACACCATCGAAGTGGAAGGCGTAGAATATCCATTAATCAAAATGGAAATTTCTAGCTATTCGCACCCATACTACACTGGTAAAGTGAAGTTGGTAGATACAGCGGGTCGCGTAGACAAATTCCGCAGCCGTTACGGAAAGAAAAGTTAAGCTTAGGCTTTATAAAATACAAGACTCGCTTTACAGCGGGTCTTTTTTTTGCCCTAACTTTCCGAAACCAAAGTCATTTCCTAAGATGCGTATACAATTAGTCGATTCTTCCAACCGCAATCACCTGCTTCCCTTAACCTTTACACGCCCGGTTTCCGCGCTGCGTTGTGGGATTTTAAGTATTGCGGAAAAGTACACCAAGCGCGGGCACGAGGTCGGTAATGAAACTCAGGATTATTTACAGCGTAAATTTCCGAGCATCGCTGATGCGACAGTATGTGTGGACGGCGGCGTTTGTCCGACGGATGAATTCCTTGCGGCGGCGGCTGCTTTAATGAGCGGACAAAGCCTTTGTAAAGGAGAACTAGTCGTTGCATGGAAAGGTGAAAAGCCTGCAGATACCGCAGGCAGTGTGTGTTTTGAAGGTCCTTTGAATATCGTCGCTCGTCCTTGGGACATATGGGGATTGAATGCAGCGGAATTGGAGGCCGATTTTGATTTGATTACCGCTGGGCGCACAAGTGCCCCTATTCATGAAACCTGCACGGTCATCGGAGATCGAATCTTTTTAGAAGAAGGAGCTAAGGCAACGGCCAGTATCTTGA
>PZPA01000032.1 GCA_003045825.1 Bacteroidota bacterium | reverse complement strand
TTGCCCATTTTAAGGAATAACATGGGCTCCAGTAAAAAGTTTAGCACAAAAAAAGGAGCCAATTTCTTGGCTCCGTACCCCTAACCTAATTCAAAGTTGCCTTTGAATGATGTGAATATAGAATAACTAATTGGATTCCAATGCCCTAAGGCTTAAAATAAGGTAAAATACTTTTCAGCGTTGCTTTAGCTTAGGTATTAAGTCTTATCGATTAAAGATAGACTTTGAATGAGCGAACGACTTCTTCAAGGCATTTTTCGCGTTCTAAAGAAAAAGAATCTTTGGGACAAGGCATTTGCAACTCTAAGAGTAATCCATTGCTCAGCGTATCACGTAAAATTAATGTATGGCCAATGATGTAATCTTCTGGGTCCTGTTCGTAGCGTCCATAGGTGATGTACCATTGATTTAAAGTATCCTGTCGTTCAGTAACCCAGCTGTCTCTCTTCGCCTTTTGGACGTCCATCATTATTTGTGCGGTACGCTGTTCTGCAACTGAGATAAATGCGCCTTGCCTTTTGAACGGGTGTACTTTAAGTAACACGCTTCCCGTACTGTCATCGTTGTAACGCGCCACTTCGTAATAATTAAAGTTCTGCTTCCCAAACTCGGGCATACGGACAAGGTAGTCGTAGCTGAGGCTAAAGCTAAAATCTATAGGTGGAAGAGCATAGTACTGTGCTTGTTCGAAATTAAAGGTATAGCGTGCGTCAAGCTTACAGGTATTTTCTTTTGAAGAACTGCAGCCCAGCAGTATGGCTGCAATCAATATTGCAATTATCTTCGCTTTCATAATGTTATCTCCATTCACATATTCAGTGCTTCCCCATGAGGAAACCGGTGTGCCTTCAAAAGTAATGAAGGACCTTGTAGCAGGAGGTACTTTTCTTGAATCAATTGCCAAAGCACCATACTATTGGGAGTCCTTTACTGCCCAAGCCCAAGCGCAACAAAATTATTCGTCGGAAATCCGAGAGATTGTTGCGGAGGCATTGCACCGACAAAATACAAACCTTAGTTCTTCGGAAGAGGCTTCCCTAAATGCGTTTCGTAAAGGAGCACTAACCATTACGACGGGACATCAATTGATGGTTTGCGGGGGCACTGTGTTCTTTGAAGCGAAAGTTTTAGGTGCCATTGCACTGGCTGCCACTGCTTCAAAAGCATTAAATATTGACGTCGTTCCTGTTTTTTGGATGGCCAGCGAGGATCATGATTTTCAAGAGATCTCATCCTTCAGCATAGGGGAGCACCGATTCATTTGGGAGCTACCGGAGGCTAAAGGTCCTGTGGGGCGTTTACCGACGGATAGTTTAGCGGACCAATTGGAAGCCTGGCTTCAGAACGTACCATTGAGTCATGCACAAAAAGCACTGGTCGAGCCTCGCCTTCAAGCCTATAAAGAATGTGAAAATCTCGCAGAAGCTACACGACAATGGGTTCGCCAATGGGCGGAAGGTTTGGGAGTACTGGTACTGGATGGCCATGATGTAGCTTGTAAGGCTGCGGCTGCTGCACTTTGGTCGGCAGAGATGGATGGTGTTTATTCCAAGCTGATTCGCAAACAATCTGAAGCCTTAGTTGCCGCGGGCTATGAAGCACAAGTATTTCCGCGTGAAATCAATCTTTTTGACCTTCGCGACGGCGACCGTCAACGATTTGAGCAAGCCGACCACGATTGTCCGTATCATCATATCAGTCCGAATGCTTTAATGCGACCTCTGTATCAAGAATTCCTATTGCCGAATCTTGCCTATGTAGGTGGCGGTGGCGAACTCGCGTATTGGTTGCAACTTGGCGAAGCCTTTAAAAAATTGGACCGTCCAATGCCGGTACTTTATTTGCGCAATAGTCTGTTGATTCAAAGTACTAAACTAGAACGCGCACTCGAAAGGATTGGTGTACCGTTAAAGACTATTCTAAGCCATTCACCGCAGTTGTTAAAAAAGCAATTCATTTCACGAAATCTTTCCCTGCAAGCAGAAGGTGAAGCTTTACAACTGCCTTTGGAATCGGCCATTCAACAATGGAATGCATCTTTATTATCAGCATACCCTGAGCTAAAGCAACATGCTGAAGCGCTGCAGGTTAAGATGTCAAAATTGGCCCAACGTACCGCTGAAACCCGGTATAGAGTGCAGAAGCGGCGTCATTCAGAAGTAATGACGGCCATAGATACAGCCTATGCTGCAGTTTTCCCATCGAATACGTTTTGGGAACGAAAGGCTTCGTATGCCGACCTAGTAGGTTTTTTGGGTTATGATCCTCGTGATGAAATCGTTGAAAACATGTCAACAATAAAGGCAGGAACTTGGGTGCTGAGCAGCAAAAAATAGTGGTATTTTTGCCGAATGCAAGAAACCATTTTGATCCTCGACTTCGGTTCACAATACACGCAACTCATTGCGCGTAGGGTTCGTGAACTCAATGTTTATTGTGAAATTCATCCCTTCAACAATCCGCCAGAAATCACTTCGGATGTGAAAGGTGTTATTCTGAGCGGCTCGCCCTACAGCACACTGCAAGAAGATGCGCCTCAGTTTGATTTAAGTGGCATCAAAGGGAATTTACCGCTCTTAGGAGTTTGTTACGGCGCACAGTATATGGCCCTAACCTCTGGCGGTAAAGTTACCCCTAGTGAAATCCGCGAATATGGTCGCGCGAACCTAAGTACAGTGGTTGCATCTGACAGCTTGTTTACCGGTGTCGAAGAAGGGTCTCAAGTATGGATGAGTCACGGAGATACGATCATGGATCTTCCGGAAGGCTTTGACATTATTGCATCAACCCATGATGTGCGCGTTGCAGGGTATAAAGTGAATGGTGAAGCGACCTATGGTATTCAGTTTCACCCAGAGGTATATCACAGCACGGATGGAACCCAACTCCTGAAGAATTTCCTTTACGATATCGTTGGAGTGGTAGGGGATTGGACCCCAGCACATTTCGTTGATGAAACGGTCGCTTCTTTGAAAGAACAACTTGGAAACGATAAAGTAGTTTTAGGTTTGAGTGGCGGGGTAGATAGCTCCGTGGCTGCCATGTTGTTGCATAGAGCCATTGGGAAGAATTTGTATTGCATTTTCGTGAATAATGGCTTGTTGCGCAAAAATGAATTCACGGATGTTTTAGAGCAATACGAAGGAATGGGGTTGAATGTGAAAGGTGTGGATGCATCTGACCAATTCCTATCTGCACTTGCCGACATCGACGAACCGGAAGCGAAACGCAAGGCTATCGGTCGTGTGTTTATAGAAGTATTTGATCAAGAGGCGCATTTGATTGAAGATGTGACTTGGCTGGCTCAGGGAACTATTTATCCAGATATTATTGAAAGTATTAGTGTAAATGGACCGTCTGCAACCATCAAGAGTCACCACAATGTGGGCGGATTACCCGATTTCATGAAACTGAAAGTGGTTGAACCTTTGAAGACTCTATTTAAAGATGAGGTACGTCGTGTAGGCGCTTCGATGGGCATGGCTGCGGATCTTTTAGGTCGTCATCCTTTCCCAGGCCCTGGATTAGCCATTCGTATATTAGGGGACATCACGGCTGAAAAAGTGGCTATTTTGCAAGAAGTAGATCATATTTTTATTCAAGGACTAAAGGACGAGGGTCTTTACGATCGCGTTTGGCAAGCTGGTAGTATCTTACTTCCAGTGAATTCCGTGGGTGTGATGGGCGATGAGCGAACGTATGAGAAAGTGGTTGCCTTGCGCGCTGTAGAAAGTACGGATGGTATGACTGCGGATTGGGTACACCTACCTTATGAGTTTCTTGCCAAAGTGAGCAATCAAATAATTAATAAGGTAAAGGGGGTGAACCGCGTTGTATATGATATCAGCTCGAAACCACCAGCCACTATCGAATGGGAATAAAACGTTTACTTCTTTTATGCTTTTTTGCAGTAACTACTACAGTTCTTAGTGCACAGTCGGTCACTGAGCATGTGGTAGTTAAAGGGAATACACTGTATTCGCTTTCAAAACAGTATGGAATAACAGTAGATGCGCTTATTGAAGCGAACCCACAAATCGTAGGGACAACACTTTCATTAGGAGATATCCTCATCGTGCCAAAACAGACTCAGGCAGATACATCGCCTTTGACAGCAGCCGTGTCAATATCGGATTCAATAGATACCGCACATGCTACCCCCGCGTTTGAAATGTACAAGGTACGTCGTGGCGACACTCCTGCCGGTTTAGCGAAGGAGTGGGGATTTCCCGATATGGCCTCCTTTTACCGCATTAATCCAGATGCACGTTCCGATTGGAAACGCGGTTTGCAATTAGTAAAGCCGATGAACGAAATGGCGGTATTGCAGGCAACCGCAGATACTCTCGTTGTAAAACCGGCTTCAACAGCAGATACTGCCGTTTTTTTGAAAGCAGATAGCACAAGATCAAGCCTCGAAGTTTTAGGGATTTTACCCTTTTTCCATATCGATTATATCAACGAAACGGCTTTAGCTAAGCGCAGTCCTGTGGCTATGAGTTTACGTATGGGTATGGAATTCGCTGCTCACCTACATAGCGATAGCTCCTTCGCTGTGAATATAGATTTTATCGACTCTCAGAATCACAGCGACTCGTTGAAGAAAGCGTTGGATTCATCGGACCTCGAGCAGTATGACCTTGTCTTGGGACCGCTCTATTCAAAGCGCGTTCAGCAGATGGCAGCGTATGGGGTGGCCAATAAATCGGTCAACTTGATGAGTAAAAGTGACGTCATCAATGATTTGGGAGTTTATAATACCGTTGTAGCGGAAGAGAATTTCTATCTATCGCTGCGTGATTTAGTCAATAACAGAGACTCACTCGCTGATAATAGCGTGCCACTCGTTGTTACCAAAAGCCTAACTCCGGCATGTTCAGTGTTTTTTGAAGGTTTCGATAATCCGAACAAGTGGTTGGTTACCAACGATGAAAAGTGGTCGTCAAACGAAACATTGGCCCACTTGAACAGTACGCAACATTATGAGCTAATCATTTTTGACAGTGACCCTGCTTTTATACTAGATGTACTGCGAAACCTAAGGTCTGGAAACGCATCTTATACTTTGTACGCCACAGAATACCAGTTATTTAATAGTGGGATCACTAATGATAACTTCATGAGAGAAGCGGAAGTGATTTGTGCCATGTCGTCTTATTTGTCTTATCAAAATTCCAACACCTTATTGTTTGTTGAGGCCTTCAGAGCCCATTTTGGTATTGAGCCGAACAACTACGCAATAAGAGGATTTGATATTGCAGATTACCACATCATTCGCACACTATATGGAGAAAGTCCAATGCGCGGAATTTACATAGGGTTTGATCACACGCAAGGCAAAAAAAATAAGTGGGTCGAATTGCGTCGTTTTGAAAATTTTGAGTGGAATCTACTTCGGCATCCATAGCGAACAAAAGTGCATGCCTTTCGTTTTATACGTAACGAAAACACCCCAATGATACCGAAAAATCCAATCAAAGTAGGCGATGTATTGCCTGCATTTGCGCTTCTTGACCAGAACAACCAGCGCGTTCATAGCTCAGATTTCATAGGTCGGCCGCTTGTGATATTTTTTTACCCTAAAGACCATACTCCCGGTTGTACCGCACAAGCTTGTGATTTTAGAAATTACGAGAGTGATTTTCAAGCGGTAGGAGCTCAGGTCATAGGTATAAATGATGCTTCCGTTGAATCGCACAAGGGCTTTGCAGATAAATACAGTCTGAATTACCCTATACTTAGCGATCCTGGACACAAGGTGCGAAAGTCTTTTGGTGCCCCGGGTTTATTGTTCAACACGGTGGCGAACAGAATCACGTATGTGACCGACGAAAACCACCGTGTAGTTTATATCTTTAAGAGTCTAATGCGTGCTACGGATCATGTGGAGGAGAGTTTGTCCTATTTAAAATCATTAGTAAAATGACAACGCTTGAATTAACTGTAATGCTGCTAACCTTCTTTATTATGGAGGGTGTCGCTTGGGCTGCGCATAAATATCTTATGCACGGTTTTTTATGGTTCTTGCATGATGACCACCACACAAAAACTCCTGGTGCATTAGAAAAGAATGATACGTTCTTTTTAATCTTTGCGATACCCTCATGGCTTTGTATTATGCTTGGTCTAATGTATGGTGCTGGCATTAGCGTCGCGGTAGGAGCGGGTATTGCGCTTTATGGTTTTGCCTATGCGATGGTCCATGAGTTATTCATTCATCAACGTATTCCAATATTCAAACAAACGAAATCAACGTATCTTGAGGCCATTCGACTTGCGCACAAAATGCACCATAGGCATTTGGGTAGAGAGGACGGAGAAAACTTTGGTATGCTTTGGGTACATCCCAAATACCTTAAACAAGTGCGTACGCTGCGTGCTAAATCGTAACTGCTCGTGTTTGAAACGAAATGGCTTTATCTTTTATTGAATCTCGCTACGTTAAGCGTTCCCTTGATTCGTAGCTTCGAGCCAAGGGTGGCCTATTACAAGTCCTTCGGTTCACTTGCAAAAGCCATGCTCATCGTTAGTGGTTTTTTTTTAGTTTGGGATATATGGTTTACTGAATTAGGTGTGTGGGGTTTTACCCCGGCTTATTTAAGTGGAATATATCTTTTCGGGTTGCCCCTAGGTGAATACCTCTTTTTTATCACCGTTCCATTTGCGTGTATTTTCATTTACAAGTGTTTGGAGCTGTTTTTTCCCGAGGGGATAATCACTTCAAAATTGGCTGGTAAAATTTCTCAGTTACTCATTCCATTCTCATTGGCTGTAGGAATCATTTCCTACGATAAGATTTACACAGCGTCCACTTTTATTTTGTTAGGAATTGCGTTAATCTACGTAAGCTGGATTGCAAAATGCAGTTGGTTGCCTCGCTTTTATGAAAGCTATGCATTATCGCTCCTTCCTTTTTTTCTAAAGAATGGGATTCTTACAGGTTCATTTTTAGAATCGGAGGTGGTATGGTACAATAATTCTGAGAATTTAGGAATTCGAATAGGTACTATTCCCTTTGAGGACATTTTCTATGGAATGTTACTCATATTAGGAACGTTATATTTCTATGAGAAATTTGAAGCCTCTCGCAAGAGCCGCCTTGCCGCTTCGAAGACCTACCTTTAGCTAAAATCTAATCGCAGCAAGCACTATGGAGGTTCTCTTAAGCCCAGAAGGATTATTGTCCTTACTTACCCTGACTTTTTTAGAAATTGTTTTAGGAATTGACAACATTATCTTTATTTCATTGATTTCGAATGATTTGGAGGCCGCTCAGCAACCAATAGCACGCCGACTAGGTTTGGGGCTCGCGCTAGGTTTTCGGGTATTAATGCTCCTTGGTATTACGTGGTTGATAGGATTGACTGAACCAATATTCCATTTAGGAGAGCACCCTGTATCCGGTAGAGATGCAATCCTATTTTTAGGTGGTGTGTTTTTATTGGCCAAATCCTCCTCAGAAATTGTGAAAAAGACAGAAGGGAAGGGTCATGGTGATCGCAGCAAGAAACACAAATCCTTGCTAGGTGTGATCATTCAAATAGGCTTGTTGGATATTGTGTTTAGTTTCGACAGTGTTTTAACCGCTATAGGAATGACGCACGAATTGGTCATTATGATTGTAGCTGTAATTATTTCAATGGTAATAATGCTAGTGTTTGCGAGGCCGATTGCAGAGTTTATTGAGCGTCACATGAGCCTGCAAATCCTTGCTTTAGCCTTTCTTATCATGATTGGTACGGTGCTCATTGCTGAGAGCGCCCACATAGAGATTCCGAAGCCCTACATCTATTGTTCCGTAGGATTTGCGCTCATGGTTCAGCTGTTGAGTATTCGGGCTTCTGAGCGCAATAAATAATTATTGAAATCGGCCGACCAGTCTGAAATAGTCCTTGAGCACTTCAATATTTGCGTTTTCATTGCCTTGAGTACCATAAAGAAGTAACGAATCCTGACCTTCGATGATAAACGAGCGGTGGTAATCTAGGGCGTTTTGAAAGAGTAAGGCGGCCAATTGGTAGTGCTGTTCAAAATCCATTTTATCCAAATAGATCTTTACTTCAACAGCGTCCACACGAATGGTTACCGTATCTCTAAAAAACTTTCTTGCGCTTGGTTCTGCTACAATATATGCTTGATCTGCTCGCCAATTATTGACTATCGAAAAATTCAAAAAGGGCATTGTCGTGTCCTTTAAGCATTTTAAAGAACGGTGCGTCTTAAACCCTTGTGAGGTAAGTTCAGCTCTTTCGTCGGTACGGTATTTATAGATACGTGTGTTGTTAAAGAAAATTTCGTCACTTTCTAAGACGGAATAATCCGCAGGTGCCTGCCAATCGATAAGTTTGTGCTCGTAAGGCCAAATGATGCTAAGCAATACGATGACGCCAATGAAGGCGAGGGCGTAGGTATAGAGTTTCTTTTCCACGGTAAGGCAACAATATCTGTCCCGGCTTGTTTACTTATTAGCTCAAAGAAAATAATTCATGTCTACATCTTCTAGTACTGTTGCAGTGGTTGGTGCGGGAATAGCTGGTCTCAGTGCCGCGATTCGCTTAAGAATTGCTGGAAAAGAGGTTATTGTATTTGAGCAAAACTCCTACACAGGTGGTAAGGTGACGGCTTTTGAAAAGGAGGGTTTTCGGTTCGATATGGGGCCATCTTTATTCACGCTACCACATTTAGTCGACGAATTGTTCGAATTGGCCGGGAAAAATCCGCGTGAATATTTTAATTACCACACGCATGATGAGGTGTGCCGGTACTTTTGGGAGGATGGAACAAAGCTCACTTTATTCCCTTCCATTGAGAAAAATGTTGCTGCTGTGTCATCAGTATTTGGACCTTCTGAAGGGGGAAAGTTGTTCGATTATTTTGAAATGGCGCGTAGAAAGTATGACTTAACAGCGCCGTTCTTCTTAGAAAAAAGTTTGCATAGTGCGCGTACTTTCTTGACGCCGAAAGTTTTGAAGGTGTTAGCGGAAATTCCAAAACTTGGATTGTTTTCTACCTTGAATGAAGAAAATGAAAAGGTGTTTAACGCGCCGAAATTGGTTCAATTATTTAATAGATACGCCACATACAACGGATCATCACCCTTCCAAACGCCGGGGATCATGCAGATGATCACGCATTTAGAGCATAGTCTGGGCACACATTTTCCGGTAGGGGGTATGCACGAAATATCCCAAAGTCTAACCCGTTTGGCGGTAGAATTGGGTGTTCGTTTTGAACTGGACACAAGAGTAGAGGAGTTTATTATCGAGAATCATGAGATTACGGGGTTGGTTGCTGGTGAAAAGATTTGGACCATTGACCAATTGGTCTGTAATTCTGATGTGAAGTACGCTTACAAACACCTCATGCCAAAACAGGTGAAAAGGCCTAAAAAGACCCTTGCGCAAGAACCTAGTTCTAGCGCGCTCATTTTTTATTGGGGACTTTCTGAGCAATTCCCTGAGATGGATTTACATAACATCATTTTCAGTGAAGATTACAGAGAGGAATTCGAGAATATTCGAACGAACGGCCCATTCTGGGAGGACCCGACGGTCTATATACATATCTCAAACCGATTAGAGCCTGGGGATGCTCCAGAAAATAAAGACTGTTGGTTTGTAATGGTGAATACACCTTACGATCAAGGCCAAGATTGGGAGGCTATCGTTCCGTTGGTACGCGAAAAAGTTTTGGAGCGTATCTCAAAAGCATTGGGGACTGCTGTAGAACCACTGATTGAAGTCGAAGAGGTATTGCGTCCACAGGATATTGAAAAACGTACTTCAAGCGTTGGAGGCGCGTTATACGGAACCAGTTCAAACGAAAGAATGGCGGCATTTTTACGCCATTCTAATAAAAGCAACTCCATTAAAGGGTTGTACTTTTGTGGGGGATCAGCACACCCTGGTGGTGGCGTACCGCTTTGTTTACTTAGTGGAAAAATTGCTGCTCAATGGTTGGTAAATGATGATTAACATATTGAAAATCATAGAAATAGTTAAAAATTACGCTGGATGGATTTTAGTGATCTTTCACGTCGTAGGATTATTTTTGCTGGGTGGCGAATGGCGTGATGAATTAGTATACCTCACCCCGTTTAATTTATTGCTGCTCGCGGGTTTGTTTCTTTTGACCACCGAACGTCCTTTGGTAAAATGGGCCTATTACCTTCCTATACTCTTGGGATTTTTGATCGAATTAATTGGGACTAATACGGGTTTTCCATTTGGCGTATATTCTTACGGTTCGGCATTAGGTCCAGGTTTTTTAGGCACCCCAATAATGATCGGCGTATTGTGGTGGGTGCTTATTCGTTCATTCTATGATTTAACAGGGTTCAGGTTTAACCATGTATGGATAAGGAGTATTCTTACCGGTTTAGCCATGCTTGCGATGGATATTTTGATCGAGCCCGTGGCGATAGAATTGACCTTTTGGCAATGGGAAGCGGTTGCAGTACCTTTTGAGAACTACCTCGCGTGGTTCGTTTTGAGTACACTTTTTGCCCGTTTAACTGCATCAGGAGATGCACGTAATCCTTTGAGTATCTGGGTTATTGTTGTGCTTTCGGTATTCTTTTTTGTTTTAGGCTCGTTGTACGCGATGCAGTAAAAAAGGAAACCCCCGCCAACGGCGAGGGTTAACGTTCAGAATTAGGCCAGGGTACGAGCCTACCGGTCTTTCAGTTTTTTTAACTCTAGCTCCAGCGCTTCTAGTTTCTCTTCAATGGATTCCTCCATTTCTTCTAGGTTCTCTTCGATAGATTCCTCAAAGTCATCAGCATCGTAATATTCAATAGTCGCGCAGTCGGTGCAGGATAAACCCTCTGGCGTCATTTCCCATTGGTGTCCCAACATATCACCGTCGTACATATCTTGAACGTTGCGTATGTCGTACATGATGTTTTCAATGCTCTCATCTAAATAGACCGTCGCACCTACAGGTAAACGCAGCGTGACCTTCAAATCTTGTCCTCTGTACAAAGATTCTTTAGGCACTGTGAAGTATTCGCTTAGTCGCAATGCTTCTCCTTCTTGTGCCGTAGGGTAGTCAAAGGACTGTGCTCGCGCTCGGGCTTCGGAATGGTTTCGACCACTAGCAGCATGTTTCAATTCAAGACTCGCAGTGGAAGATCGGGTCGCCTCTATATTGAATCGGACATTTTCAATATGTAGTAATTCGTCTTCTACATCAAAGAAAAACCCTTGCTCGTCTTCAAGAATATCTGCGGTGATATCAAAACTCATGCCCGATAAAGTGATTTGATCAGTTTCTGTTGCGCGTTCTCTAAAGTCTGTAATGAGCGAACCTGCGCTGATGAAAATGAGGATCAATCCAACGATGAAACTGGCAATTCCAGAGAAGGAGAGGAGTTTCGAATTGGTCAATTCTCGTCCAAATATTTTAGCGAGGAAAACCACCAAAGCAAACAAAGGCAGTAATAGAGTGAGTAAGGTACCCGCGCGTAATGCGAGTAAACGCCATCCGCTGCCGAATATTGCTTCAGCCCCATCAAGACCATAGATGTAGCCGTTAAGGCTGATAAAGTTGAGCCCGTCTAAGTTCCAAGTACTGCCGAAAATTCCAAGCAACGCTACGATGAGGGTAAAAGCGATCATTGCTCCTGCGATGGCTAACAAGACACCGATAAACTTAAAAATGAATGAAAAAATAGATCCGATTCCGTTCACTATAAAAGAAACGAAACTGTTGACTCCCGATTTGATTTTCTCGGTGGAAGTATAATCTTCAACTTTTGTAAAAAGCTTCTCAATATTATTGAGATTAACAGCCTCACCACGCATTTGGAGTTTTTGAGCAGTTGTTTTTGCCTCCGGAATGGAGGCCCAAAGAATCACATAGGTTATGAACCCAATACCTGTGAAAAAGAGTAAGATTAAAAACAGTACTCGAATCCAAACGGGGTCGATGTCAAAGTAAGCACCGATACCACTGCAGACACCGCCAATCACCTTTTCGTCCGGATTTCTGAAGAACCGTCGGGTTTGCTTGCTGCTTGACTTAGGTGCCTCATTTTCAGACTCATCTATAAAGGCTTCTGGTTGTCCTAAAGTCTCGATGATGAATTCAACATCAGCTAAGCCAACGACTTGGGCGCCAGTTTCCTTCATGCGTAGGTTGAATATTTCGGCAATCCTAGCTTCTATATCCGCAATGATTTCTTCACCGCTTTCTTCTTTACCCAAAGCAGTTTTGACATTGGACAGGTAGGTTTTAAACTTTTCATAGGCCACTTCATCAAGGTGGAAGATGATGCCTGCAAGGTTGATGTTTATTGTTTTATTCATGATGGGGTCGAAGTAAGTTGTTCAACGGCGTTATTCAGGTTTTCCCAGGTACCTTTTAGTTCTAATTGGAAAGCACGTCCTTGCGCGCTAAGGCTGTAGTATTTTCGCGGGGGGCCAGCGTTGCTTTCTTCCCAGCGGTATTCTAACAGATCGGCATTTTTAAGTCGCGTTAGCAAAGGGTAGAGGGTTCCTTCTACAACGATGAGTTCAGCACCTTTGAGCCGCTCAATAATGTCTGATGCGTAGGCATCTCCGTTACTTAGAATGCCAAGAATGCAATATTCTAAGACGCCTTTTCGCATTTGTGCTTTTGTATTTTCAATCTTCATCTAAAGTCTTTGTCAATGTGAAATCGCCGTAAAAGGTGAGTAATATGGTGCTTGCATCTTCACGAATTAAAAAGTGAGCTTCATCAAATCGGGTTCTACTTCCTCGTATGAACAGGATATGGTCTTGGCCATCATCATCTTCGATTGGAACTTTTTTGTAGCGCGCCTTATTGAGGAATCGCTCCCATTCGCTGCTTACTTCTTTGATGTAACGCTCATCTGAAATCCGCAACCATTGCACCCGCTTGATCTCACCGTTAAGGGTGCGTTCGAAGTTTCCGTGAGCAAAATCAATATCTAATGGGAGTGCACTGAGCAATGATCCACCAAAACTGAAGCCAGAAACATAAGGTTTGGGCTCATATTCTTCATAAAGTTCATCCGCCAATCCTTTTGTTTGACCGAATGCGCCTGTAGTACATGCAATAAGTACGAGGTGTAGGATGTATTTTTTCATTAACCAATTTTATTTGAGGCAAAGATATATGTTAAATTAGGTACTATGCAATACAAAGTACTATAATTTTTTATTTCTCCGCTGGTTCGGTGTTGAAAATCTCGATAACGAGACTAGTTGAATACAGGGTGAAAGTTTTTGGTAGGATCCGTTGTTGCGTTACTTCCTTGTGAGAATTTCATAGCACCTATCGACACGGATGATTGAGGTAAGTTTCTGTAAATAAATAGATTATGGAAATTATAAACGTAGTAGTCGAAGTTTTGCTGTTGTATTTGTTATTGGACTTTTTAACAGGAGTAGTCCATTGGTGGATGGACCGTTATGGCCGAGAAGATATGCCCATTGTAGGTAAAGCGATCATAGAAATCAATACCTGGCACCACGCGAATCCGCGAAAAATGATCACGAGAGGCTATTGGTATTTGTGTAAATCGGGTTGGGTAGGTGTTACTGTGATGATTCTTGCCGTTTTTTTGATTGAAGGATCGGTAACGTGGCAATGGTGGTTTATTGCAATTTTAGGTGCGAATGCAAATATCGTACACCAATGGGCGCACAAGTTTCCGGATGAAAAACCGAGACTCATACATTGGCTGCAACAAATCAAAGTGCTTCAGCGTCCGCAAGATCATGCAAAACACCACACGAAACCTGAAACGCGCTCGTATTGCACCTACACGCCCTGGCTCAATCCTATTTTAGATAGAACGAGGTTTTGGTTCGCAGTGGAGCGGTTGCTTTCAGGGTTTAAAATTTACACGACGGATCGTGTTGATTAAGTGAGTTAATCGATTTCCTTTCGAGCACGTATGGCATAGACGAGCGGGAAGAAGCCTTCCTTTCCTTTAATTTGGAATTGGCCCGGTGCTTTTTCAGTATGCTCGAAGAGGGCATATGGACTCCAATCACTTTCACCGAAGAAGGTCAAGGAACGCTCAGGATGATCTACGATGGGTAAGATCAGGTCACTGATACTGTGGTTCCAGGTATAATTTACCATTTGATCGGCTTCAGGGGCGGCATAACTACCGGCGCGGTCTTCAATAATGACTCCAGTATTGAAATACGGGTATTTAATCTCCTTAAACTCTTCATCAAGGATCCACAATACGGGATGGAAATCCACCAGAACGAGCGATCCACCGGGCTTTAAGTAAGCAAATGCCGCGTCCATCCACGCTTTAGCGGAAGGATGCCAGCCTACCACGCCGTAAGAGGCAAAGACGACATCAAAGGTGTTTTCTAAATGAGGAAGTATTTGCAAAACATCGGATTCAACAAAGGTAACCTGGGTGCCACACGCTGTATTCAACTTTTCCGCTTGCCGGATTGCCTCTGGGCTAAAATCAAGACCTACAACGCGGGTTGCACCAAGGGTCGCTAGGCTGATCGTATCCTGCCCAAAATGACATTGCAGGTGCAGTACGCTTTTACCCTTTAAATTGGGCAATACATTCCGTTCAATGGAGTGGAGTGATTGCTGGTGTTCTATGAACGATGCGTTATTGTAGAAAGCAGATTGTGGGTGCAGACTTGCCCAATGGTCCCAAAGTGCACGGTTCTGCTCGAGGTAGGTTAGGTGATCCATGTTTTAGCGTTTAAGCGACTCTTCGGTTTCTAATTGGACCTTTTCTCTTTCGTATTCTTCGTAACAAAGAAGTAGTGAAACGAGGAATTGATAATCATTGAAGGTTCGAATCTGGGTTTCCGAATATTTGCAATAGAACATGAATGCCTCCATTTCTTCTTTCGGAATGCCGGTTAAATCTTCCAAAATGGTCCGATTATTTCCCTCCTCTAACTTTCTGCGGTAGTAATCTTCCTGCTGCAATTTTCTTAATGCGGCCAATTGCTGTGGGCGCTTACCAAAGCTGTAATACAAAAAGTCTAACGGATTTGCGAGCGTGGGCGCAACTGCTTCGGGTATCCGAATATCCGCGTTTGATGGAACGCGCGGGTTACGTTGCGGCATGGTGCGTGGATTGTTAGAGGTAATTGCGTAAATACTTACTTCATCTAACAAGTAATTCCGAGGTATGAGTTTAAGTACTTGCTCTTCGCCAGCAGCAAGTGCGGCACAGAGCGCGCTGTCGATGGAAACATATTTGAATTGGTACCCGATGTTCGATAAAACGAGCGTGTCGCCTTGAGCTACGGGAATCTCGAAGTATCCAATTCCATTCGAAACAGTACCCATAAAAGTTTTATTGTTGACGACATGTGAATTTGGCAATGCAAAAGTTGAATCTCTATCTACTACAGTCCCTTTCAATATGTAACTTTGGGCAGATAGCGACGTGCCGTTAAAAGCAAACAACGCAAGAAGAATCAGTACTAAATTAGAAATACGTATATACATGTCAGACGACGGTCAAAAGGTCATTTTTTCAATGTCCAAAGTGAGTAAAGTCCTTCCTCACAACAACAAAGCGATATTAAAGGACATTTATCTCTCTTTCTTCTATGGAGCCAAAATAGGCATCTTAGGTTTAAATGGCTCGGGTAAATCGACACTTTTAAAGATTATTGCTGGGGTAGAAAAAAGCTATCAGGGTGATGTGGTTTTTGCACACGGCTATACTGTTGGCTATTTAGAGCAAGAGCCTCAGTTGGAAAAAGGCAAAACAGTTTTAGATATTGTCAAAGAAGGCGCTGCTGAAACCGTAGCCGTTTTAGATGAATACAACAGCATCAACGACCAGTTTGGTTTGCCTGAGGTGTATGAAAATCCGGATAAGATGGAGCAGTTGATGGCTCGTCAAGCGGTGCTTCAAGATCAGATTGATGCAACAAACGCATGGGAACTAGAGACGATGTTGAACCGCGCGATGGATGCATTGAATTGTCCACCATCGGACCAATTAGTTGACCACCTCTCAGGAGGGGAAGCCCGTCGCGTAGCGCTCTGCCGTCTTTTGTTGCAACAACCCGACGTACTCTTATTGGATGAGCCTACCAACCATTTGGATGCAGAGAGTATTTTGTGGTTGGAGCAGCATTTACAACAATATAAGGGGACCGTTATTGCGGTCACGCACGACCGTTATTTCTTAGATAATGTAGCGGGATGGATTTTAGAATTGGACCGAGGAGAGGGGATTCCTTGGAAGGGGAATTACAGCTCTTGGCTCGATCAGAAAACCAAGCGTATGGCGCAAGAAGAGAAGCAAGCTTCAAAACGCCGTAAAACCTTAGAGCGCGAGCTGGAGTGGGTGCGCATGAACCCAAAAGGACGTCAAAGCAAGAGCAAAGCACGTTTGAACAACTACGAAAGCATGTTGTCTCAGGAGCAAAAAGAGAAAGAAAGCAAGCTTGAAATCTTTATCCCGGCGGGGCCTAGATTAGGTACCAATGTCATTGATGCGAAAAACGTGAAAAAGGGCTTTGGCGAGAAATTGCTGTATGACGATTTGAATTTCTCCTTGCCTCCGGCAGGGATTGTTGGAATCATCGGTCCAAACGGTGCGGGTAAAACCACAATCTTTAAAATGATTATGGACCAGTTACAGCCGGATGCAGGCGCTTTTGATGTAGGAGAAACGGTTCAGATTTCATACGTCGATCAGAGTCACGAAAAGTTGAATCCTGAAAAAACCATTTTCGAAGTAGTCGGAGAGGGTACAGAGGAAGTACTGCTTGGTGGCCAGCGCGTAAATGCTCGTGCATATCTGAGCCGATTCAATTTCGCAGGCGGTGATCAAAGCAAAAAAGTGGGAGTTCTTTCTGGTGGGGAGCGCAACCGCCTTCACTTAGCCATGGCCTTGAAAGAAGGGGGTAATGTATTGCTTTTAGATGAGCCTACTAATGACTTAGATGTCAATACATTAAGAGCCTTGGAAGAAGCGTTAGAGAACTTCGCGGGGTGTGCGGTGATTATTTCGCACGACCGTTGGTTCTTAGATCGTGTTTGTACGCACATTTTAGCGTTTGAAGGCGATTCTCAGGTGTATTCTTTTGAAGGTAGCTTTAGTGATTACGAGGAGAATAAATTGAAGCGACTTGGTCGTACAGAACCTACGCGATTCAAATACAAGAAGTTGTTGAAAGACAGTTAGTCTTATTTACAAAGTCAAAAAAAATAAGAAGCCCGCAAACACGTTGCGGGCTTCTTTGTTATCTTACCAAACCTATCAATAGAAACCAAAAATATGAGAATTCAACTCAGTGACGAGCGTCAAGAAATGCTTGAGATGGTACGTCAATCGGCCAAAGATTTTGCAGAGAAAAACATACGACCTCATGTCATGGAGTGGGATGAAAGTCAACACTTTCCTGTTCCCTTGTTTAAGGAAATGGGTGCGTTGGGCTTCATGGGTGTTCTTGTGCCAGAAGAGTATGGCGGTGCTGGTCTCGGCTACCAGGAATACATCACGATAATTGATGAAATCGCACAAGTTTGTGGTTCAATTGGGCTATCTGTTGCAGCACATAATTCGCTTTGTACAGGCCATATTTTGCAGTTTGGAACTGAAGCGCAGAAGAAGAAATGGTTACCTAAGTTGGCTACTGCTGAATGGATCGGCGCCTGGGGTCTTACGGAGACTGGAACGGGGTCTGATGCAGGAGGTATGGATACTACAGCCGTCTTAGATGGAGATCATTATGTATTGAATGGGTCTAAGAATTGGATTACCCATGCGATAAGTTCAGAAATAGCAGTTGTTATTGCTAGAACAGGTGAAAAAGGTGATTCACGCGGCATGACGGCATTTGTTGTAGAAAAAAGCACACCGGGTTTCACAGCCGGTCAAAAAGAAAATAAGTTGGGCATGCGCGCCTCTGAGACCGCATGCTTGTTCTTTGACGATTGCCGCGTACCAAAGGAGAATGTTTTGGGCAATGTAGGTGAAGGGTTTATTCAAGCCATGAAAATATTAGACGGTGGACGTATTTCAATCGCCGCCTTATCCGTTGGTATTGCTCGCGGGGCTATGGACGCTGCTATATCTTATGCGGACGAAAGGGTGCAGTTTGGTAAGAAAATTCGTTCTTTTCAAGGCGTGAGTTTTAAACTCGCTGACATGTCAACGAAGGTTTATGCCGCTGAATTAATGACCAGACATGCTGGTGCATTGAAAGAGGAGGGTAAACCTATGACTCAAGAAAGTGCTATGGCAAAACTCTATGCTTCTGAGATTTCTACAGAAGTTGCTAATGAAGCTGTGCAAGTTTTCGGAGGTTATGGATACACGAAAGATTATCCTGTGGAGAAATTTTACCGTGATTGTAAGCTTTGTACGATAGGAGAGGGCACTTCAGAAATACAGAAAGTAGTTATATCCAGGAACTTATACAGGTAGTTTTGTGCCGCTGCAGCGTTTGCTGCAGTACTTCACGTTTTCCCAATCTCGTGCCCATTTTTTACGCCAAGTGAAGGGCCGACCGCAAGTAGCGCAAACTTTTTCAGGCAAGTGTTGTTTCTTATGCATAACCGTAAAACTACTCCACACCTTGAAAGGTTCTGCAGTAGTCAAAAAACTTACAGACGCAGCCGTTGATCGCATTGTCGAAATGGCATGGGAGGATCGGACGCCTTTTGATGCTATTACAGCCCAATTTGGAATTTCCGAGGCTGAAACCATTGCGCTCATGCGAAACCAAATGAAACCTAAATCGTGGCGCATGTGGCGTGCTCGAGTACAAGGTCGCAGTACGAAGCACATTGCTAAACGAGACTTTGAAGTAGGCCGTCACAAGTGCAGTCGACAGCGCGCCATTTCATTTAATAAAATTTCAAAGCGCTAAAAGAAAGTATTATATCTCTGTTATTCAGTTAATTATGTCGTTCACTCATTGTTCGTAAGGTGAACGATTAAAGACTTTTTTCTCAGCATAAAATGCCTTATTTTCGGTGTTCAACCTGACTATTATGAAATTGAAACGTTTTCTAACTATTGCAATTCTATCCCTGATGTCTTTTCAGGGGTATGCCACGCACCTCTTGGGTGGTGAGATTGTATGGAAATGTAAACCAAACGGCAAATACCAGTTTACGCTAGTTCTCTATCGTGAGTGTGCAGGTATATCGTTACCAACTACAGCACAATCTTTAGCAACGAACGCAGGAGTAAGTATTTCGTGTGCATTTATTAGCACAACAGATGTTGTTCCCTCGTGCTATACGGGTACTACCACCTGTGCAGGTGCAACGTCGGGAACGGGTAAAATGCAGAAATACGTTTATCGCTCAGGCGATATTACTTTGACAGGAACACCGCCCGCTTCAGGTTGGTATTTTACATGGAACAGCTGTTGTCGTCCCGGTAGTATTTCGAATGTGGTGAGTCCTGGTGGTGCCAGTTACCTACTTCGTGCTGTTATGTATCCATATACCCCGCCAGGTGCTACCGCTCCGCTATCGGCTGGAACAGCAGCCAACCCTACCTGTTTCGATAGCTCTCCAAACTTTTTAGAAGACCCTCAGGTTATTTCATGTACGGGCGTTGACGTTGTATATAACAACCTTGGTTACGATCCTGATTTGGATTCATTGTATTACAACTGGTCGTATCCTTGGGATGCGTCCTCTTTTTCAGCGAATCCCGCTACAAATTCAGTGAGCTTTTCTTCCGGTTATTCATGGAATAGTCCATTGCCTAGTGGTTCAACATCAACGCCTGCATCAATTGACGGTGCGACGGGAGAAATTAC
>PZPA01000031.1 GCA_003045825.1 Bacteroidota bacterium | reverse complement strand
TATAAGGTGCCGTTAAGCAGTCAAGCCATTACCGCAGGTCAGACCATTAATAAGGTCGACATGGTGAATGTAAGTGTCATCTACAGGTACGCGCCGCGACTCTTTTAGAAATAAAATCACCTGCGAGGTTTGAGGCCGACTCTTCAAGAGTGTACCTTTAAGCCAATGAATAATCCGTTCGAAAGCCTTAAAAATGTACTCTTTGTTTTTGCCGTCATTTTGATTGCAGGAACACTAGGCTACCGCTGGCTTGAGGGTTTTGATTGGCTGCAATCTTTTTACATGGTTATCCAGACGGTGAGTACCGTTGGGTTTAATGAGGTAGGTCCGCTCAGTACTGGCGGTATTTGGTTTACCATTGCTTTGATTGTTGGCAGTTTTGGAACTTTCGCTTATGGTGCTGGGCTTCTCGCTCAATTGGCTATCGATGGAAAAGTACAACTGTATTTACGAACGAAAAGATTGGAGCGTAAGGTGGAAAAGCTAAAGAATCATACCATCGTCTGTGGACTTGGTCGCAACGGGCGACAAGTGGTAAGTAAACTCAAGGCGTACGGCGTACAGGTAGTAGTGTTGGAATTGAATGAGGAACGTGCGAACAGGTACCGAGAGGAATTGGTGGGTGTGCTAGTATTGATTGGTGATGCGACAAATGATGAAATTCTTGAAAAGGCCAATATTGCTCAGGCGAGCAGTCTTGTTGCGGCCTTGGCATCGGACACGGATAATCTTTTCGTGGTGATTTCAGCGCGTCAATTGAATCCGAAATTGATCATAGGTGCCCGTGCGAATACAGAGAGTACGGAGAAGAAGCTTTTAGCAGCAGGTGCGAATTATACAGTCAGTCCCAACCTTGTGGGCGGTTCTCATCTCGCGCACAACCTCATGAATCCAGGGGTAATGAATTTTTTGGACCATCTCAGTGTGGGTGGGTCTAGTGCCACTAATATCGAGGAAATCGTGGTGGATGAACTGCCCGAAGAAATGTCTAATTGCAATATCAAAGATCTTAAGATTCGTCAGCAAACAGGATGTACCGTTATCGGGTATGTTGATGAGTCCGGAGAATTGGTTGTGAATCCATCGCCCGATTTTAAGGTTGCGCCGCACGCGAAACTTTATGTTTTAGGGAACGATGAACAGATACGTGCGTTTCGAAATTGGTTCAATAAACAAACACAGGCCAATTAACTATGAAGATACTTTTTACCGGTTCTAACGGCCTTTTGGGTCAAAAAATAGCGGTTGCGACGGAGAAATACCCGCAACATACTTTTCTGGCTACATCTCGTGGGGAAAATAGAACGAAGGCGATGGGTTCGGCTGCCTATGCATCTATGGATATCACAAATGCTGCGGATGTAAGCAGCGTCGTCGGCGCATTTGTCCCTGATGTTATCATTCACGGTGCGGCGATGACACACGTGGATGAATGTGAGTTGCATCCAAAGAAGGCTACTTTGATGAATGTAGAGGGAACGCGCAACATTGCTCATGCCGCGAATGAAGTAGGGGCACATGTCGTGCACATTAGCACCGATTTCATTTTCGATGGAAAGGACGGGCCATACAAAGAAGACGCCCTGGCGCAGCCCTTGAGTCATTATGGTTGGACGAAATTGGAAGCAGAGGAAATCATCCAGGAATTACCTTCTTGGAGTATTTTGCGTACCGTTTTAGTCATAGGAATGGCAGAAGATTTAAGTCGGAGCAACATCGTACTTTGGGCGAAAGGTGCATTGGAAAAAGGCCAAGCGATCAATGTGGTTGACGACCAATATAGAACACCAACGCTTGCGGAAGATTTAGCACAGGGTGCACTATTGGCGGCGGATCAGTGCGCTCAGGGTGTTTTTAATATTTCCGGACCGGATTTTATGTCCATCTATGATTTAGTAGGGCAAGTGGCGGAACACTTTGGATTGTCCATGGCGTCTGTGACGCGTACAGATTCAACCACCTTGAATCAACCGGCTAAACGACCGCCACGCACAGGTTTTGATATTTCGAAGGCTCGCAAAGAATTGGGCTACAGACCGCACAGTTTTAAAGAAGCCCTAGAAATTATCGCAAATCAAGCAGGATTGTAAGTACATATTTGTAGGGACCGCTGCTTTCCACTATTTTCGAGGTTCACTCTAACTGATCCGAAAGGAGCATGGCAAAATCGACAGAAGCATGGGGTTCTCGCGTAGGACTCATTTTAGCAATGGCAGGAAATGCTGTTGGTTTAGGTAATTTCTTGCGCTTCCCTGTTCAGGCCGTTCAAAACGGCGGTGGGACCTTCATTATACCGTACCTCGTAAGTTTTCTCCTCATGGGGATTCCCTTGTTATGGGTAGAGTGGGCTATGGGTCGGTTCGGTGGACGCTACGGCGATCACAGCACTCCGTTCATTCTAGATAACATGACCAAAAGAAGGTTCTGGAAATACTTTGGTGTATTTGGAATCTTTACCAACATGGGTGTCATGGCATACTATACCTATATCGAAAGTTGGACGCTGACCTATACTTTGAAGTCACTCAAAGGAGATTTCTTAGGGGTCAATTTGGACCAATTGGACACTTACTTTAACAACTACGTGGATCTTGGTAGCGGTATTAATTTCCCGGTATGGGCGCTGCTTGCCTTCGTGATCACCTTGACGATAAACATTTATATCCTCTCTAAAGGTTTGAGCGGTGGTATTGAAAAAGTGGCAAAAATTGCCATGCCATTACTCATTGGTTTTGGTGCCTTCCTTGCCATCATGTCTTGGACAACAGGTTCAACGGGCCGTTGTGAGGACTGTTCCACTTTTGTTGGATTGAATTTCTTGTGGGAGCCCGATTTTTCATCGCTATCGAATCCTAAAATATGGTTGGCTGCTGCTGGTCAAATCTTTTTCACCCTCTCCGTTGGGATGGGAACCATCCACTGTTACAGCTCTTACCTCAGTCAGCGTGATGATATTGCATTAAATGCCATGTCAGCGGGTTGGATGAATGGTTTTGTAGAGATTGTATTGGGCTCTGCGGTGGTTATTCCAATCGCTGTAGGTTACTTAGGTTTGGATTGGGTTGTCGATAACGCCGGGTTCATGATGGCCTTCAAAACGATGCCTTTCCTTTTTGATCAGTGGGGCAGTGTCATGGCGGTGATTTCCGGTGTGGCATGGTTCGGACTGCTCTTTTTTGCGGGAATTACCTCCTCATTAGCGATGGGCACACCTTGGATGGGTTTTGTTCAAGATGAATTTGGATGGACCAAAAAAAAGAGTGCGTTCCTTTTGGGAATCGCCATTTTCGTTATGGGACTACCAACCATTCTCTTTTTTGAGAAAGGTGTCTTTGACGAATACGATTACTGGACCGGAACAGTGAGTTTGGTCATCTTCGCGCTCGCTGAGGTCATACTCTTTGCTTGGGTCTTTGGAATGGACAAAGGATGGAAAGAAATTACAGACGGAGCGGATATGCGCATTCCACGTATTTATCGCCCAATCATTAAATACGTTACACCGCTCTTTATTGGGATCATTTTCTTGACGTCATTGTTCAAGCCGCTGAACGGCGAATTGTCCGATTGGTCAACCGCTTTCTCCAGCCTGACTAGTGGGCAAGGCTGGCCCTGGGCGAACGACAGTATTATTAACCAAATCTTCCACATCAACACAGGTGTACAATGGATGGCAGACGGTGCACTCACGAACATGTTCTACATCGACATGAGCCGTTTCTTCCTTTTGGCCTGTTTCTTTGGTCTTGTGGCGATGGTTAAGATTGCTTCTAACAAACGTAAAAAAGCCGCTTAATTATGACGACTTCTGCAATAATCATGATTGTTTTAACGCAAGGAACTGTCATCACAGCGACTATCTATTTCTTTCGTAAGGTGCTGAAGACTCCGCCAAAACCCGAGCCGGATTCGTATAAAGACAATAACGACACGCCGCGCGATTAAGTCGGTAACTTTTACTTATTCACGAAATTTGTAGCGTTGCTTCGTCTTGCCCAATTTGCATGGAAATGCAATTGCAATGCACCAAGCCAAAGCACAAATCATTCGAACCTTTCAGCTTTTTATAGTGGCCGCCTTCGCGGCCACTATTTGGTTGTGGCCCGCGGCCGAGGCGCGCGAAGCGCGCCTCGGCTTCTTATGCATGTGGTGGTCGACGCACGGGACCATGGAGGTCAACCGGTTGGATTCAGCCACCATCTGGACCTTGCCTTTACAAGAGGCGGCTAAAAAATCATGGTGGTACCGCTGCAAGAAAAATTGGACCATTTCAGACCTCGCGTCTTTAAAAGCACTGCCAGGAATGGATACCCTATTTGTTACTACGGGCAATTTTGATTTTACGCCCTTGCTCCAAAGAGAGAAACAGGAGTGGGGGAGCGGGTCGTGGGAAGATGCAAAGTCGAGCACTTGGCAGAAGGACAAATTCGATAATAATGCGAAGGGAGCGCTGGAGCGAATTGATCTAAATGAAGCCGACAGTATGGCGCTCATTGCAGCGCCGGGCATTGGTCCGTGGTCCGCTCGCGCGATACTTCGCGAAAGAGCGCGTTGGGGTTATTTTTCAGCGGTAGCTCAATTAAAGAATATCCATTCGCTTAACGAGCGTTGGCAGTCGGAGTGGGACAGTCTTTTTTTCATTATTCCCCGACCGCCACAACTCAATTTAAACACAAGCACCTTCGCAGATTTGAACGATTTCAGCGGGTTTCGATTCCACCAAGTCAAGAAAATTGTTTTCTACCGCGAGCAGTTTGGTCCTGTCAGTTGGCGGGAATTGGTCCAATGGGAGGAATTTTCCGATGTGGACACGACTTTTTTACAACACTATGTATCGGAATAGAAAAATCGGTGTACTTTCGCACTCCTAAAGAAAGGAGGTGTTACTATGCTCGTAATTAATGTCAAGGAAGGTGAATCGATCGAACGCGCACTTAAGCGTTACAAGAGAAAACACAGCTCTACGGGTGTAGTGCGTAAGCTTCGTAAGGATCGTTATCATACGAAACCAACGGAATCGAAGCGTCGCATGCATGAGAAAGCAGCATACATTCAGACTTTGCGTCAAGCGGAATCAGAATAATCTATGCTTAGATTATAAAGAAAAGCCCAACCGAAAGGTTGGGCTTTTTGTTTTTCAGTACGTCCCGCACTACCTTACCTCTATGGAATCCGCCGCGGCATATATCGATCAATTTTTAGCATACCTCATAGCTGAGCGCGGCTACAGCTCGAAAACAGCAGTTGCCTACAAGAAAGAATTGGAGCGTTGGTCCTCATATTTACAAGGAGAAGCCGGTACATCGTTGCTTGCAGCGCAAAAAGCGCATGTGAAGCGTTATATCGTTTGGCGAAACAAGCAGGGCATTGCGCCGCGCTCTATAAATCGGACCCTAAGTTGCATACGTTCGTTTTATAAATGGACGATCCGCGAGGCACTGATGAGCGAAAATCCAGGTCAAGGGATTCGTAGCATGAAGACAGCGAAAAAAGTGGTTATGAGCGTTCCTGCTGCCGATTTGAAAGCTTTGGTTAACGACCCAGATCTCTTTACTGCCGATTTTGAAGGCAAGCGGGACCAATTGTTACTGCTCTTGCTCTATGGATTAGGCCTGCGCCGTGCGGAAGTTATTTCGTTAACCCCAGCCCACTTTGATTGGTCGCGAAAATTGGTGCGTGTTATTGGAAAACGAAACAAAGAACGTCAAATTCCCATGCCTGCTCTTCTTGAAGAGTATTATATCCGTTACATCGATCTCCGCGACCAGTTGCCCCAGCGCCACGATCCAATGCTACTTCTGACGGCAAAAGGAAAAAAGCTGTACGACAATCTTGTTTATAACCGAGTAATATATTACCTTAAAAGGACCACATCAGTGGTGGATAAGAACCCTCATGCCTTGCGCCATTCTTATGCCACGCATCTGCTCAACGCAGGGGTTGATATCAACACTGTGAAGGAGTTGTTAGGCCATGAAAGTTTAAGCTCGACTCAGGTATATACGACGAGCTCTTTTGAGGAACTTATTAAGGTGTATAACCAGACCCATCCAAAAGGGTCGTAAACCATACTAGTATGACTGTGAATATTCAATCGGTAAATTTCAAGGCGGACGGCAAGTTAATCACCTTCATTAAAGAGCGATTGGCGAAGACTACTCAGTTTTATGATCGGGCGATCAGTACGGCTGTTTTTCTAAAAGTAGATAACAATCATAATCGTGAAAATAAGATCGTGGAAATGCGCATGAGCGTGCCCGGAATTGACATAGTTGTGACGAAAGAACGCAAGAGTTTTGAGGAAGCCGCCAATATCGCTGTGGATGTACTCATTCGTCAGCTAAAAAAACACAAAGAAAAAATACTTAAACCCTAAAGAAATCAAGGGGTTAACTAAAAGAGTGAGAAGGTGGAGACAAAATGTCTTCACTTTTTTTTTTCAAGGTATTGTACGTTTGAATCTCTTTACTACATTTGCAGTCCGTTTGACAAAGCGGAAGTACTTTGACATCAATGCCGATATAGCTCAGTTGGCCAGAGCACGTGATTTGTAATCTCGGGGTCGTCAGTTCGAATCTGACTATCGGCTCACGTTTTGTACTTGATTTTCTAGTGGAATCTTGTACACACCGGGGGGATACTCAAGCGGCCAACGAGGACGGACTGTAAATCCGTTGGGAAACCTTCGCAGGTTCGAATCCTGCTCCCCCCACAACCGCGGAAGTAGCTCAGTTGGTAGAGCATCAGCCTTCCAAGCTGAGGGTCGCGGGTTCGAATCCCGTCTTCCGCTCTAAGGTTACGCCGATGTAGCTCAGGGGTAGAGCGTTTCCTTGGTAAGGAAGAGGTCACGGGTTCAATTCCCGTCATTGGCTCTAAAGTTATAGTTTGAATCTTTACACTGTTTATATATTTAATAATCGCTAGTCATGGCAAAAGAGAATTTTAATCGTACCAAACCTCACTTGAATATTGGTACAATTGGTCACGTTGACCACGGAAAAACAACATTGACAGCTGCAATCACCACATGTTTGGCGAAGGCAGGTTTGTCTGAATTGAGATCATTCGATTCTATCGATAACGCTCCTGAAGAGAAGGAGCGCGGTATCACTATTAACACTTCTCACGTAGAGTATGAGACGGCTAACCGTCACTACGCACACGTTGACTGTCCAGGTCACGCGGATTACGTGAAGAACATGGTTACTGGTGCTGCTCAGATGGACGGCGCTATTTTGGTAGTTGCTGCAACTGATGGTCCTATGCCTCAAACACGTGAGCACATCCTATTGGGTCGCCAGGTTGGTATCCCACGTCTTGTTGTGTTCTTGAACAAGGCAGATATGGTTGATGATGAAGAATTGATGGAATTGGTAGACATGGAAGTTCGTGATCTTCTATCTTTCTATGAGTACGATGGTGATAACACTCCAGTTATCGCAGGTTCAGCTCTAGGTGGATTGAACGGCGAGCAGAAGTGGGTTGATACGATCATGGAATTGATGGATGCAGTTGATGTATGGATCGAAGAGCCAGAGCGCGATCGTGATAAGCCATTCTTGATGCCTATCGAAGATGTATTCTCTATCACTGGTCGTGGTACTGTAGCAACTGGTCGTATTGAGACTGGTGTTGCAAACACAGGTGAAGGCGTTGAGATCATCGGTTTCGGTGACGAAAAATTGACATCAACTATTACTGGTGTTGAGATGTTCCGCAAGATCTTGAGCACGGGTGAAGCAGGTGATAACGTTGGTATCCTTCTACGTGGTATTGAGAAAACTCAAATCCGTCGTGGTATGGTTATCTGTAAGCCAGGTTCAATCACTCCTCACAAGAAGTTCAAGGCTGAGGTCTACATCTTGAAGAAAGAGGAAGGTGGTCGTCACACTCCATTCCACAACAAATACCGTCCACAGTTCTACCTACGTACAACTGACGTTACAGGTGAGATTCACCTTCCAGACGGTGTTGAAATGGTAATGCCAGGTGATAACTTGTCTATTACTGTTGAATTGATCGCAAATGTTGCTGTGAACAACGGTCTTCGCTTCGCAATGCGTGAAGGTGGTCGTACAGTAGGTGCTGGTCAGATTACTGAAATCATCGAGTAATCACTTACTCTTTTGATATAAAGAACAGGTAGTTAAGGTGCCTCCCAATGGGAGGCGCCTTTCTGCCTACATACGGGCATAGTTCAATGGTAGAATAGCGGTCTCCAAAACCGTTGATCAGGGTTCGAATCCTTGTGCCCGTGCAAACAACAAAAAGATGAGCAAATTAATTACGAGTATACAGGAGTCTTGGCACGAGTTTGCAGTTAAAGCATCGTGGCCTACAATGACAGAGTTGCAGAAAAGCACTTCGTTGGTAATTGTGGGGACCATCATCTTTTCACTTGTAGTATTTGGTATGGACAAAGCAATCTCAACAGTGCTTGAGTTTGTTTACTCAATCTTCGGATAATCATGTCAGATACTGGAATGAAATGGTATGTGCTTCGCACAATAAGTGGTCAAGAGCACAAAACGAAAACCTACATTGAAAAGGATATGGCTCATGCAGGCATGAGTGATTTAGTAGGACGTGTAGTGATTCCTATGGAAAAAGTTGTGCAAGTTCGCAACGGAAAGAAAGTAATTAAAGAAAAGACGCGCACACCGGGATACATGTATGTAGAGGCAGTATTGTCGGGTGAAGTGAGTCATATGATTAAAAACCTTCCTAATGTCGTTGGATTTTTATCTAACGTAAAGGGAGGAGATCCTTCACCAATGCGTGCCTCTGAGGTGAGCAGATTGTTAGGTGAAGTAGATCGTCAGGCAGAAAATGCAGCAATGCTAATTATTCCATTTACAGTGGGAGAAACTGTCAAAGTAGTAAGTGGTCCATTCAGCACGTTTGATGCGACCATTGAGAAGATCAACGAGGAGAAACAAAAACTAGAGGTCACTGTTAAGATCTTTGGTCGTAAGACTCCAGTTGAACTAGGCTTCACGGAAGTGGAGAAATTATAATTGATATAGGTGTGAGCTATATATAGGTTCGTTCTTTACGCTTCCAACTTGAAGAATGATCCGCACAAACAACGCAAAATAGTAGAAACAAGAAATGGCAAAAGAGGTTAGTAAAGTAGTAAAGCTTCAGGTCCGTGGTGGCCAGGCTAACCCTTCTCCTCCGGTAGGTCCAGCATTGGGTGCCGCAGGTGTCAACATTATGGAATTCTGTAAGCAATTTAACGCTCGTTCGCAAGACAAGATGGGCCAAGTATTGCCAATAGTGATTTCTGTTTACGCAGATAAATCATTTGATTTCATAATCAAGACTCCTCCTGCAGCAGTTCAATTGATGGAAGCAGCGAAGATTAAGAAGGGATCATCAGAGCCTAACCGTAGTAAAGTTGCTAAAATAACTTGGGACTCTGTTCGCAAAATTGCAGAAGATAAAATGGTTGATTTAAACTGTTTTACTGTTGAATCAGCAATGAGTATGATTGCTGGTACTGCAAGAAGCATGGGTATAACTGTAATAGGCGAGAAGCCGTTTTAATTAAAAGTTTGAAGCAATGGCAAAATTGACTAAGAACATGAAAAACGCGCTCGCTAAACTTGAAAAAGGCAAGGTTTATCCTGTAGGCGAGGCAGCAGCTCTAGTGAAAGAGGTTAACTGTACTAAGTTTGACGCATCTGTGAACTTAGCTGTTCGTTTGGGAGTGGATCCACGTAAAGCAAACCAAATGGTTCGTGGCGTGGTAAGTCTTCCTCATGGAACAGGTAAAAATGTTCGTGTTTTAGCTTTGGTTACACCAGATAAGGTGGAAGAAGCAAAAGCAGCAGGTGCTGATTACGCAGGCCTTGATGAATTCATTGAGAAGATTAAAGGCGGTTGGACTGACATTGATGTCATCGTAACCATGCCTTCTGTAATGGGTAAAATTGGACCTTTAGGTCGTGTATTAGGTCCTCGTGGCCTTATGCCGAACCCTAAGTCTGGTACCGTTACAATGGACGTAGCAAAAGCAGTAGGTGAAGTGAAAGCTGGTAAGATTGACTTTAAGGTTGATCGTTACGGTATCATTCATGCTGCGATCGGTAAGGTTTCTTTTGAAGCAGATAAAATTCGCGAGAATGTAGAAGAATTATTGAAAACTCTGAATAAGCTTAAGCCAAGTGCGGCTAAAGGTACTTATATGAAGAGCGTTTATATTTCTTCAACAATGTCGCCGGGTATTGCTGTGGATGCTAAATCAATTTCATAACGCTAAAGAAGTAGCATCATGACAAGAGACGAAAAACTTGCACAGATTGAAAATTTAACGGCGGTATTGAATAATACCTCAACCATTTATCTAGCGGATATCGCATCTTTGGATGCTGTAGCATCATCAAATTTGCGTCGCGCTAGTTTTGGTAAGGGTATCAAACTAAACGTTGTTAAAAACACTTTGCTCAAACAAGCTATGGACGCATCGGAGAAAAACTTCGACGGTCTGTACGATGTACTTAAAGGAAATACAAGCATTATGCTTGCCGAAGCTGGTAACGCTCCTGCAAAACTTATTAAAGAGTTTCGTAAGAAGAATGACAAGCCAGTATTGAAAGGTGCATGGATAGAAGAAAGCGTATACGTAGGTGATGAGAATTTGGATATGCTCGTTGCAATCAAGTCTAAAGAAGAATTGATTGGCGATGTATTAACCTTACTCCAGAGCCCTGCGAAAAACGTTATTTCTGCTCTTCAGAGCGCTGGTGGTAACATTGCTGGACTCCTCAAAACTTTGGAAGAGCGCAACGCGTAATTCCTTTATTTACAATTAATTAAGAATTAAAATTAAATTTTACAGAAAATGGCTGATATCAAAGAATTGGGCGATGCTCTAGTAAACTTGACAGTTAAAGAAGTATCTGAATTAGCAGGATACTTGAAAGAAGAATACGGCATCGAGCCTGCTGCAGCTGCTGTAGCTGTTGCTGGTCCTGCAGCTGGTGGTGGCGATGACGCTGCTGAGGCTCAGACTGAGTTTGACGTAATCTTGAAAGCTGCTGGTGGTTCTAAACTTGCTGTAGTTAAGCTTGTTAAGGAAATGACTGGACTAGGCTTGAAAGAAGCTAAAGAAAAAGTAGATAGCGCACCTGCTGCATTGAAGGAAGGCGTATCAAAAGACGAGGCAGAAGCTTTGAAAGCACAGCTTGAAGAAGCTGGTGCTGAAGTTGAGATCAAGTAATTGATCAACTGCTAGGTTATCCGGTTTAGGTCTTTGGGGAGGTCCCCTTAGACCTAAACCTTTTTGTGTTTAATTAACATTTTGGGCTGAAATGGTAAACCAAGTTACTGCTCCACAGGAGCGTATTAATTTCTCTTCCACTGCTATTAAGACGGCTTTTCCGGACTTTCTAGATATTCAGTTGAAGAGTTTCATGGACTTCTTCCAGATAGAGACGAAGCCATCAGAAAGATCAGAGGAAGGATTATACCGCGTATTCGCGGAAAACTTTCCTATTTCGGATTCAAGAAACAATTTCGTTCTTGAATTCCTGGACTACTTTGTAGATCCACCGCGTTATTCGGAGCGCGAATGTATCGAGCGTGGCTTGACATTCTGCGTACCGTTGAAAGCGCGCCTCAAATTGTACTGTACGGATCCAGAGCATGAAGATTTTGAGACAATTGTCCAGGATGTTTATCTAGGAACCATTCCATACATGTCACCACGCGGTACCTTCATCGTTAATGGTGCAGAAAGAATTATTGTAAGCCAATTACACCGTTCACCTGGTGTATTCTTTGGACAATCCTACCACGCGAACGGCACTAAATTATATTCAGCCCGTATCATACCGTTCAAAGGGTCATGGATTGAATTCGCTACTGACATCAACCAAGTCATGTATGCGTACATTGATCGTAAAAAGAAGTTGCCTGTAACGACGTTATTACGTTCAATTGGCTTCGAAAGAGATAAAGACATTTTAGAAATCTTCGACCTTGCAGAGGAAGTGAAGGTGAGCAAAGCTTCTTTGAAGCGCTCAATTGGTCGTAAGCTTGCTGCAAGAGTTTTGAAAACTTGGATTGAAGATTTCGTTGATGAGGATACAGGAGAAGTAGTATCCATCGAGCGTAATGAAGTTATACTTGATCGTGATACTGTCTTAGATAAGGAGCATACAGAAGAAATTCTTGATGCAGAAGTGAATGCCATCTTATTGCACAAAGAAGATATTGCATCTTCTGATTTCGCAATTATTCACAACACCTTACAGAAAGATCCCACAAATACAGAGAAAGAAGCTGTAGAGCACATCTACCGCCAACTTCGTAATGCTGAACCGCCAGATGAAGAAACTGCTCGCGGTATCATTGATAAATTGTTCTTCTCCGAGCAACGTTACTCTTTAGGAGAGGTTGGTCGTTACCGTTTGAATAAGAAATTGTACAACGGCAGTGAAGAGAATTCTCAAGTATTGACGAAGGGTGATATCATAGAAATCATCAAGCGTTTAATCGAATTGATCAACTCGAAAGCGGAGATTGATGATATCGATCACTTAAGCAACCGTCGTGTACGTACTGTAGGCGAGCAGATGGCCAACCAGTTTGGTGTAGGTCTTGCTCGTATGGCTCGTACCATACGTGAGCGTATGAACGTTCGTGATAACGAGGTATTTACCCCAATAGATTTGATTAACGCGAAGACCTTATCTTCTGTGATCAATTCATTCTTCGGTACGAACCAGTTGTCTCAGTTCATGGATCAGACGAATCCTTTATCTGAGATTACACACAAGCGTCGTCTTTCGGCCTTAGGACCTGGTGGTCTTTCACGTGAGCGTGCAGGTTTCGAGGTTCGTGATGTTCACTATACGCACTATGGACGTCTTTGTCCTATTGAAACTCCAGAAGGACCAAACATTGGTTTGATTTCTTCATTGTGTGTTTATGCGAAAGTGAATGGTATGGGATTCATCGAAACGCCTTACCGTTCTGTTGAGAATGGTAAAGTGGTCGTCGACCGTGAGCCTACCTATCTAAGCGCAGAGGAAGAAGAAGCAAAAGTAATTGCACAAGCGAATGCGCCTATCAGCCCTGACGGTACATTCATTAATGACAAGGTTAAAGTACGTGAAGAAGGTGATTTCCCGGTTGTAGAGCCGAACACCATTGATTTCATGGACGTTGCGCCAAATCAGATTGCATCTATTTCGGCTTCATTGATTCCTTTCTTGGAGCACGATGATGCGAACCGTGCATTGATGGGATCGAACATGATGCGCCAGGCCGTACCATTATTACGTCCTGAAGCGCCTATCGTTGGAACGGGTCTAGAACGTCAAGTGGCGACAGATTCTCGTGTTCTTATCAACTCTGAAGGAGCGGGTACAGTAGAATACGTTGATTCCATGCAAATCAAAATTCGCTACGACCGCACGGAAGATGAGCGTGGTGTTAGTTTTGAAGACGATGTGAAATCGTACCAATTGGTTAAATTCCAAAAAACCAACCAAGGAACGACCATCAACTTAAAGCCTATCGTTAAGATGGGTGATCGCGTTGAGTTTGGTCAGGTTCTTTGTGAAGGATATGCTACACAGCAAGGTGAGCTGGCTTTGGGTCGGAACATGTTGGTTTCGTTCATGCCTTGGAAGGGTTACAACTTTGAGGATGCTATCGTTATCTCTGAGCGTGTAGTGCGTGAAGACATTTTCACTTCGATTCATATCGACGAATACTCTTTGGAGGTTCGTGATACGAAGTTAGGAGCTGAAGAATTAACTGCAGATATCCCTAACGTCAGCGAGGAAGCTACAAAAGACTTAGACGAGAATGGAATCATTCGCGTTGGAGCTGAAATCAAACCAGGTGATATCCTTATTGGTAAGATTACACCTAAAGGCGAGAGTGATCCTTCTCCTGAAGAGAAACTCTTACGCGCCATCTTTGGTGACAAGGCGGGCGATGTAAAGGATGCTTCTTTGAAAGCGTCGCCGTCTTTGAATGGTGTCGTTATTGATAAGAAACTCTTCACACGTTTGGTGAAAGACAAACGTCAGCGTGCGGAAGATAAAGAAGAGATTAGCCAATTAGACCTTCATATGGAGGCGGAATTAGCTGAATTAAAATCTGTATTCGTTAACAAATTGAGCGTTTTAGTTTCGGGTAAAACGAGCCAGGGTGTTAAGAACGATCTAAACGAAGATGTTATTCCGAAAGGAACGAAGTTTACGTTGAAAGCGTTGAATGCAATTGAGGATTACAGCCGTATTGTTGGTGGCAAGTGGACTACTGATGATGATCGTAACGATAAAATCGACACGGTAATTCACAACTACAAAATCAAAGTAAATGATATTCAGGGTATGTACCGCCGTAAGCGCTTTGCGATTACAGTAGGTGATGAACTACCTGCGGGTATTATGAAATTGGCCAAAGTTTATATCGCTAAGAAGCGTAAGCTGAAAGTGGGTGATAAGATGGCAGGTCGTCACGGGAATAAGGGTATTGTTGCTCGAATCGTTCGTGATGAGGATATGCCGTTCTTGGAAGATGGAACGCCAGTTGATATTGTATTGAACCCATTGGGTGTACCGTCGCGTATGAACATTGGTCAGATTTACGAAACTGTTCTTGGATGGGCGGGTCGTAAATTAGACAAGAAGTTTGCTACGCCAATTTTCGATGGTGCGTCTCTTGATGATATTTCAAGCTACGTAACAGAAGCAGGTTTGCCAGAGTTTGGCCACACGCAACTTTACGATGGTGGTACAGGTCAGCCGTTTGATCAGAAAGCAACCGTAGGTATTATCTACATGCTGAAACTAGGTCACATGGTTGATGATAAAATGCACGCTCGTTCGATCGGACCATATTCATTGATTACGCAGCAACCATTGGGTGGTAAAGCCCAGTTTGGTGGTCAGCGCTTTGGTGAGATGGAAGTTTGGGCATTGGAAGCATTTGGTGCAGCGAACATTTTACGTGAGATCCTCACAGTCAAGTCGGATGACGTCGTTGGACGTGCTAAGACTTATGAGGCAATCGTAAAAGGCGAGCGCATGCCACAACCGGGTATTCCAGAATCATTCAACGTGTTGCTACACGAATTGAAAGGTTTAGGATTGAAAGTAACGTTGGACTAATTAATTGAGTAATCTCCGTTGCCCTCAGGTTGCGGACTACAATAAAAATCGCATTATGGCTCTTAGAAAAAGCGATAAACAACAAAACAGCGCCTTCAGCAAGATCACGATCTCGTTGACAGCGCCAGAAACCATCCTTGAGAACAGTCACGGAGAGGTTTTGAAACCAGAAACAATCAACTACCGTACTCACAAGCCTGAGCGTGATGGTTTGTTCTGTGAGCGTATTTTCGGTCCTGTAAAGGATTACGAATGTGCTTGTGGAAAGTACAAGCGTATCCGCTACAAGGGAATCGTTTGTGACCGCTGTGGTGTTGAGGTTACTGAGAAAAAGGTCCGTCGCGATCGCGTTGGTCACATTTCCTTAGTGGTTCCTGTAGTACACATTTGGTACTTCCGTTCGCTTCCGAACAAAATTGGTTACTTACTAGGTCTTCCTTCGAAGAAACTAGATATGATTATCTATTATGAGCGTTACGTGGTTATTCAAGCCGGTAATGCAGTAGATAATGAGGGTAATCCACTAACGCGTCTGCAGTTCTTGACTGAAGACGAGTATTTGGATGCAATGGAGCGTTTACCAATTGAGAACCAGTACTTGGAGGATTCGGATCCTAATAAATTCGTAGCCAAAATGGGTGCGGAGGCCGTTCAGGCATTATTAGGTTCATTGGATTTAGATTCTTTATCGTTCGAATTACGCCATAAAGCAAATACGGAAACTTCTCAGCAACGTAAGCAAGAAGCATTGAAGCGTTTGCAAGTGGTTGAGAGCCTACGTGATGCAAACACGCGTATCGAGAATAATCCAGAGTGGATGGTGATGAGCGTCGTTCCGGTAATTCCACCAGAACTGCGTCCATTGGTACCGCTAGATGGTGGTCGTTTCGCAACATCAGATTTGAACGATCTGTACCGTCGTGTAATTATTCGTAACAACCGTTTGAAGCGTCTTCTTGAAATCAAGGCACCAGAGGTGATCTTGAGAAACGAAAAGCGTATGCTTCAAGAATCTGTAGATAGCTTGTTCGATAACACACGCAAGTCGTCTGCGGTGAAGACTGAGAGCAATCGTCCTTTGAAATCACTTTCAGATTCATTGAAAGGTAAGCAAGGTCGTTTCCGTCAGAACCTATTGGGTAAGCGTGTGGATTACTCGGCTCGTTCGGTAATCGTCGTTGGTCCAGAATTGAAATTGCACGAATGTGGTCTTCCTAAGAACATGGCTGCCGAGCTGTACAAGCCGTTCATCGTACGTAAGTTGATCGAGCGTGGTATTGTGAAGACTGTGAAGTCAGGTAAGAAGATCATCGATCGTCGCGACCCAGTTGTTTGGGATATTCTAGAAAACGTGATGAAAGGTCATCCGGTACTATTGAACCGTGCACCGACCCTACACCGCTTGGGTATCCAAGCATTCCAGCCGAAACTTATCGAGGGTAAGGCAATCCAATTGCACCCGCTCGCGTGTACGGCATTTAATGCGGATTTTGATGGTGATCAGATGGCTGTTCACCTTCCATTAGGTCCGGCGGCTATATTAGAAGCGCAATTATTGATGCTCGCTTCGCACAACATTTTGAACCCTGCAAACGGTTCTCCAATCACAGTTCCTTCACAGGATATGGTTTTGGGTCTTTACTACATGACCAAACCTATGAAGAACACTAAGGAGATGCCGGTTCGAGGAGAAGGTATGATTTTCTATTCTCCGGAGGAGGTGGAAATCGCTTTGAATGAAGGTGCAGTGGATCTTCACGCCTTGATTAAAATCAAAGGTCGTGTAGAGAAAGAGGACGGCACCATGGCAATGGAGTTCATCGATACTACGGTAGGTCGCGTACTCTTCAACCAAGCGGTTCCTGAGAAGGTAGCATTCATCAACGAGATTTTGACTAAGAAGGCGCTTCGTGGTATCATTGCCAACGTCTTGAAAAAGACAGATGTACCCGCTACAGCTAAATTCTTAGATGATATTAAGTCTATGGGCTACGGCCGTGCATTCCGCGGTGGTCTATCATTCTCTTTGAATGATATTCGTATACCAGATGCAAAAGCAACATTGATTTCTGAAGCTTCAGAGGAAGTGGAGGGCATCTTTGCTTCCTATAACATGGGTCTTATCACGAATAACGAACGTTACAACCAGGTCATTGATGTTTGGACAAACACGAATGCGCGTTTGACTCAAGCTGCGATGAGCACGTTGATTAACGACCGTCAAGGTTTTAACCCGATCTACATGATGCTTGATTCTGGAGCACGTGGTTCTAAAGAGCAGATTCGTCAGCTCTCTGGTATGCGTGGTTTGATGGCCAAGCCACAGAAATCTGGATCGGCAGGTGGTGAAATCATCGAAAACCCTATTATCTCTAACTTTAAGGAGGGTCTATCCATTCTTGAGTACTTTATTTCTACGCACGGTGCACGTAAAGGTCTTGCCGATACAGCATTGAAAACGGCAGATGCTGGTTACTTGACGCGTCGTCTTCACGATGTCGCACAGGATGTAGTGGTAAACGAGGTAGATTGTGGTACACTCCGTGGACTCGAAGTAAGCGCTCTAAAGAAGAGCGAAGAGGTTGTTGAGACCTTATCTGAGCGTATCATTGGTCGTGTATCCTTGAGCGATGTCATTGATCCATTAACGGATGAAGTATACGTAGCATCAGGTGAAGAAATCACAGAGGAAATAGCGAATAAAATTGAAGCTTCTCCAATCGAGATAGTTGAAGTTCGCTCGCCATTAACTTGTGGTACCAAAAAAGGAATTTGTGCGAAGTGTTACGGAACAAACCTTGCGACGAGCAAAATGGCTCAAGCGGGGGATAGTGTTGGTGTAATTGCTGCTCAGTCTATTGGTGAACCTGGTACACAGTTGACGCTCCGTACCTTCCACGTTGGGGGTACTGCGGGTAACGTCAGTGAGGAAAATAAGGTTTTAGCGAAATTTGACGGTAAAGTTGAATTAGAAGATGTTAGAACAGTTGAAGGTGATAATGGTGATACGATCGTAATCGGCCGCACAGGCGAGATGCGTATTGTAGATACTAAAACTGGCCGCACGTTAATGACCAATATGATTCCTTACGGGGGTATCTTAAAGGTTAAAGACGGTGCTAAGGTGAAAAAAGGTGCGGAGATCGTACAATGGGATCCTTACAACGCAGTTATTATCTCTGAAATGCCGGGTAAAATTGGATACCAGGATATTATTCAAGGAACAACTTACAAAGTTGAGATTGATGAGCAGACCGGTTTCCAAGACAAGGTAATCTCAGAGAACCGTAACCGTAAATTGGTTCCGACTATTCAGGTATTAGATGCCAAAGGCAACGAAGTCAAGCATTATACACTTCCAGCTGGTGCACATCTAATGGTTGAAGCCGGTGAGGATATTCCAGCAGGTAAAATTCTTGTTAAGATTGCTCGTAAGAGCGCGAAAGCTGGGGATATTACTGGTGGTCTTCCACGTGTAACGGAATTGTTCGAAGCACGTAACCCATCGAACCCAGCAGTTGTTGCTGCCATAGATGGTATTGTGAGCTACGGAAAGATCAAGCGCGGTAACCGCGAAATTATCATCGAGAGCCGCACTGGTGAGGTGAAGAAATATTTGATCAACTTGAGCAAGCAGATTCTCGTTCAAGAGAATGACTTCGTTAAAGCGGGTACACCTCTTTCAGATGGAGCCATTACTCCAAACGATATTCTTGATATCAAAGGTCCAACTGCGGTTCAATCGTATTTGGTAAATGAAATTCAAGAAGTATATCGCCTTCAGGGTGTGAAGATTAACGATAAGCACTTCGAGGTAATTGTACGTCAGATGATGCGTAAGGTTAAGATTCAAGATACGGGTGATACGTTGTTCTTAGAAGGAAACTTGGTACATGCCATTGATTTCATTGAAGAAAACGATCGCATCTTCGGAATGAAGGTTGTCGAGAATGCTGGTGAAAGTACCAACTTAAAGGAAGGTCAAATCATTAGCACTCGCGAACTCCGTGACGAGAACAGTTTGTTGCGTCGTGAAGACAAGGCTTTGGTTGAAGCGCGTGACGCAAGTCCAGCAACAGCTGCCCCGGTGCTTCAAGGAATTACAAGAGCATCACTTCAGACGAAATCGTTCATCTCAGCAGCTTCCTTCCAGGAGACGACTAAGGTGTTGAACGAGGCTTCTGTCAATGCGAAAGAAGATACGTTAGAAGGATTGAAAGAAAACGTTATTGTTGGTCACTTGATTCCAGCAGGTACAGGCCTTAAGAAATACCGCGAGACAGTGGTAGGTTCAAAAGAAGAGTACGAGAAGATGCAGGAAACAATGGCTGTAGAAGTTGTAGAATAAGCTGAAGTAGAAAAACATGGCAGAACAGAATAAAGACGGTCAAATCAATATTGAGTTGAGTGAAGAAATGGCGCAAGGTGTGTACAGCAACTTGGTCGCTATTAATCACAGCCCAACGGAATTTGTTCTCGATTTTATTCAGATGATGCCAGGAGTACCTAAAGCGAAAGTGCAATCCAGGGTGATTTTAACGCCAGAGCATGCAAAGCGATTATTGCAAGCACTTGGGGAGAATGTCAGCCGTTATGAGCAGAACTTCGGTGATGTTCAAACGCACGAACCGCCGCAGGTACCGCTAAATTTCGGTGGCCCTACAGGTCAAGCATAATATTTTTCT
>PZPA01000097.1 GCA_003045825.1 Bacteroidota bacterium | reverse complement strand
CGTTTAGAAGGCTTCAAGGTTGCTCCAAACGAAGATTATTTAACCTCCCGCGTACCGGTATTGACGAATGCAGATCTGACCATTTCCTTAGCCGCACCTTCCGCTTCGATGGTGTCGTACTATTATAAAAATGCACAAAACGATGAATTGGTCTTCGTACACGAGGGCTCCGGTTCACTGCATACGCAAATGGGAAAGCTCGATTTTGGGCCCGGCGACTACCTGCTCATCCCGCGCGGCATGATTCAGCAGTTTCATTTCGACAGTGCCGAAAACCGATTATTCATTGTAGAAAGTGCTTCCCCCATTTATACGCCAAAACGCTACCGCAATTGGTTTGGTCAACTTTTGGAACACAGTCCTTATTGCGAACGCGACCTACGCACCCCGGAGGCAATGGAACCCATCAATGCTTTGGGCGATTTTGATATCCGTGTGAAGAAGCAAGACATGCTCCACCAGTACATCTACGGATCGCATCCGTTCGACGTAGTAGGTTGGGACGGTTACAACTATCCTTATGCCTTTAACATCAAAGATTTTGAACCCATTACCGGGCGTGTACACCAACCGCCACCGGTACACCAAACCTTTGAGACCAGTGCTTTTGTAGTGTGCTCCTTTGTACCCAGATTGTACGATTACCACCCAGAATCTATACCCGCTCCATACAACCACAGCAACATAGATTCTGACGAAGTACTCTACTATGTGGACGGCGATTTTATGAGTCGCACCAATATTGGTCGCGGCCAAATCACGCTTCATCCGGCAGGGATTCCGCACGGACCACACCCGGGAACCTATGAAGGATCCATAGGCAAAAAAGGCACCGAAGAATACGCCGTAATGGTAGATACCTTCCGCCCATTGAAACTTACCGAACAGGCACTAGAATTAGATGCCGGCGATTACCACAAAAGCTGGATACATTAACGAACACGGCCCACAAGTATCTTGAACCCATGCTTGTGATCCAAAACCGCAGAACATGAAAAAAGAACCACAAACCGACATGCTTGGGCATGGCTACCATGCTGCCGATTACCACGGTAGTATGAAGCAACCCATTTACCAGACATCAACCTACGAATTCCCGAATTCTCAGGCAGGAAAAGATTATTTCGCTTGGGCGACTGGCAAGGAAGAGATGCCGGAAGGTGCGAAAATGGGCAATATTTACAGTAGACTGGGTTCCCCGAACACCCAACTGCTAGAGCAGCGTTTGGCCGTTTTAGACAACACTGAAGATGCGTTAGTTTTTGCCAGTGGAATGGCTGTGATTTCTGCCACCATGATAGAATTGGCCACCCCGAACACGGTATTTCTCTACACCGCGCCCGTTTACGGCGGTACGCACAGTTTTATTGACCATTACCTGCATAAATACGGAGTGATTAATCACGTTGTGGAACACCACAAAAGTGCGGAGGAAGTCGTGGCAGAGGTCAAAGCAGCCTATCCAGGACTTCAGGTGTGCGCATTTTTTACGGAGACCCCAGCAAATCCAACCATGGATCTGTATTCTGTAAAGAAAGCGCGTAAAATCGCAGACGCGCTTGGATCAGAGGAACACCCCGTGCCGGTCGTAGTAGACAACACCTATTTAGGTCCTACGATGAGTCGTCAGCACGAAAACGGTGCAGATATCGTAGTGTATTCTGTGACGAAGAATCTCGCAGGACACAGCGATGTAATAGCCGGTGCAGCAACTGGAAAAACGGCGTGGATCAATAGATTACGCGTCGCACGTACCTTTATTGGCGGAATATTAGGTCCGATGGACAGCTGGCTCATCTTACGCTCGCTTGAAACGTTCACCCTTCGCATCGCTGCCCAGCAAAAAACCACGCATGAAGTGGCTGCAGCGCTGGCCCAACATCCTGCGGTTAAAGAAGTGCGGTATTTAGGAAATCTTGAGCAATGGAGTCCGCAACAAGCCGCTTTTTTCGAAGACGAATACCAGGGCACGGGTTCCATGATTGCCTTGCACATTCATGGGGACGAGAGCGCCGCTTTCAAAGTACTGGATCATTTAAAGGTGTTCCGTCTTGGTGTAAGTTTAGGAAGTACAGAGAGCTTAGCGGAACACCCCTATTCTATGACCCACAGCAAAGTAGAAGACGCTGTAAAAGAAAAATTAGGGATTACAGAAGGACTCATTCGTTTGAGTATTGGTCTTGAAGCGACCTCGGACCTAATCGCAGATCTGAATCGGAGTTTAGATACGATCATTTAATACCTTTAACCTCACAAAGAACAACCCTATGAATACAGCTACTTTACCAAAGCAATACGAAGACGCTCAAGATTTCCTAGAGCTTTGGGGGACCGATTACGTTGAATTCTATGTAGGCAATGCAAAGCAAAGCGCCTACTACTTTAAAACGGCTTTTGGCTTTCAGGAAGTCGCTTATGCAGGTTTAGAGACGGGCGTTACCGACCGTACTTCATACGTGCTCCAACAAGATAAAATCAGATTGGTCATTACTTCGTCAATGGTAGAACATAGCGATATCAATCGCCATCTGAACGAGCACGGTGACGGTGTAAAGATCGTTGCGCTTTGGGTACCGGATGCTGCGAAAGCCTTCAAAGAGACAACTGCGCGCGGTGCCAAACCGTTCCAAGAACCGCAGGTTAGCGAAGATGAAAACGGTAAAGTGACCACTTCCGGGATTTATACCTACGGAGAAACCGTGCATCTGTTTGTGGAACGTAACGACTATAACGGGCCGTTCCTGCCAGGATATGTGGCACGTAGTCCTAAATACCAGCCTGAATCGGTAGGACTCAAATACATTGACCATATGGTGGGTAATGTGGATTGGGGCCAGATGAATACCTGGGTGAAGTTTTATGCTGAGGTAATGGGCTTTTCGCAAATCATCTCGTTTGACGACAACGATATATCTACGGAATACACGGCATTAATGTCGAAAGTAATGTCCAATGGAAACGGGCGCATCAAATTCCCTATCAACGAGCCGGCAGAAGGCAAGAAACGTTCGCAGATTGAGGAATATATCAACTTCTACAACGGAGCGGGTGTACAGCATCTAGCTTTGGCGACGGACAATATTATTTATACCATTCATGAACTGCGCGAGCGCGGGGTGGACTTTTTGGATGTTCCTGATTCCTACTACCTGGACCTTCAGGACCGCGTGGGTGCTATTGATGAGGATATCGAGGTGTTGAAGAAATACAAGATATTAGTGGACCGTGACGATGAAGGGTATTTGCTCCAATTGTTCACTAAACCGCTGATGGACCGCCCTACAGTCTTTATTGAAATCATTCAGCGCAAAGGCGCGACAAGCTTTGGAAAAGGAAACTTCAAAGCGTTGTTTGAAGCCATAGAGCGCGAACAAGAGCACAGAGGAACCTTATAATAGAACCCCTAATAAGTACAGCACAACATGATCGAAAATCAAGCAAACGATCCATCAAGAACCTCCTGGATTCCAGTTCCACAAAACAGTGATTTTCCCATTCAGAATTTACCGTTCGGTGTGTTTATTCCAGAGGACGATATTATCACAACGGGAACGCGCATTGGAGATACAGCGATTGATTTAAGTGCCCTGCAGCAACTGGGTTACTTCAAAGGCATTGACTTGCCGGACGATGTGTTTTTGCAAGATACCTTGAACGATTTCATCGCACTGGGTCGTCCAACATGGCGCCGCATCAGAAACAGATTGGCGGAGCTTTTCGACGAAAACAACACCACGCTCAAAGCGAATGTCGCGCACCAAAATCAGGTACTGTTTCCTGTAGATCATGTACAAATGTTGATGCCGGTATTCGTTCAAGATTATACCGATTTCTATAGCTCCATCGAGCACGCAACCAACGTGGGCAAAATGTTCCGCGATCCGGAAAATGCGTTATTGCCCAACTGGAAACACATTCCCGTTGGCTACCACGGACGCAGCTCTTCTATTGTAATCAGCGGCGTGAACTTGCACCGTCCCAAGGGGCAGCGCATGGCGCCAGGGGCGGATGCACCGACTTTCGGTCCGTCTGTTCGTATGGATTTTGAATTGGAAATGGCCTTTATCACAGGAGAAGGAAAGCCCCTTGGCCATAGAATTAAGGCGGAAGAAGCGGACGAATACATCTTTGGGATGGTCATCTTTAACGACTGGAGTGCGCGCGATATTCAAAAATGGGAATATGTGCCGCTAGGACCGTTCTTAGGGAAAAACTTTGGCTCAAGCATGAGTCCTTGGGTCGTGACCATGGATGCTTTGGAGCCGTTTAAAGTGGAAGGACCGAAGCAAGATCCTCCTGTATTGCCGTATTTAGAAACTGCTGGTAAGAACAATTACGATATTCATTTGGAAGTCGGTTTGACGCCCGAAGGCAAAACGGAATCGGTCATTTCAAGGTCCAATTACAAATACATGTATTGGAACCAGCGCCAACAATTGGCCCACCATACCGTAAACGGCTGTAACATTAATGCCGGCGATATGATGGCATCAGGAACCATTTCTGGACCCACGAAAGACAGCTACGGATCCATGTTAGAGCTGAGCTGGGCAGGTAAAGAGCCCATCACCTTAGCTACTGGTGATACGCGCACGTTTATCGAAGACGGCGACACGGTTACCATGCGCGGCTGGTGTACAAACGGTACGACGAGAATTGGCTTTGGCGAGGTACGCACAACGC
>PZPA01000030.1 GCA_003045825.1 Bacteroidota bacterium | reverse complement strand
TCGAAACACGCGTCAGAAATTCCGTGTCGCACCGCGTCAATCTAGATTAGCAAATGACGGCTATGACGGCGCGGTCCTATTATCTTTGCGCGGATCTAAAATCCGATTTGGTAATTTATACTTTGAAGATTAACAAATGAATATTCACTTCATAGCCATTGGAGGCAGCGCCATGCATAATTTGGCCATTGCGCTCCACAATGGTGGACACATCATAACAGGTTCTGACGATCAGATATTTGAGCCTTCACGCGGGCGATTAGCTCTTAAAGGTTTATTGCCAGAGGCAGAGGGTTGGTATTCAGAAAAAGTCCACGAAGGACTGGATGCCATTATTTTAGGAATGCACGCTCGCGCAGACAATCCAGAATTGGCACGTGCTCAAGAATTGGAATTGCCCATTTTCTCTTATCCAGAATTCCTTTATGAGATCAGTAAAACCATGACGCGTGTAGTCATTGCCGGTTCGCACGGTAAAACGACGACAACCGCCATGGTGCTTCACGTTATGAATCATGTGGGCCAACCTACAAATTATATGGTAGGTGCTCAGCTGGAGGGGTTTGACTGCATGGTCGAGCTTGAGAGCGGCAGTGAATTCATGGTTATGGAGGGTGACGAATACTTAAGTTCACCTATCGATCTTAGACCAAAGTTTCATTTGTACCGACCTAATATCACCGTGATAACAGGCATCGCTTGGGACCATATTAACGTGTTTCCAACCTTTGATTCCTATGTGGACCAATTCAGAAAATACCTTGAAACAATAGAGCCCGGTGGTGCATTAATTTATAATGAACAAGATCCAGTATTAGTTAAACTGGTTGAAGAAACGGCCGCCCCAGTGAAAACATTTGGGTACGGACTACCCGCCTTTGAAATTGTAGACGGTCAGACTTTTATAGAGACGGAAGAAGGGATGATGCCGCTACAGGTTTTTGGAGAACATAACCTAAGTAATCTTGAAGCTGCACGATGGATTTGTTTAGAGATGGGGGTTCAGGAAGAGGCCTTTTATGATGCAATTTTAAGTTTTACTGGTGCGCAAAATCGCATGGAGGTTTTTAAATCGGGCAGTCAAGTAAAGGTATTCCGAGACTTCGCTCATGCACCCAGTAAAGTAGGGGCGAGCGTAAAAGCATTAAAAGAACAGTTTGGTAAAGTTCGTGCTGTTCTTGAACTGCACACGTTCAGTAGTTTGAATCCGGAATTTCTTCCTCAGTACCGTGGAACCATGGATGCTGCAGATGAGGCTTGGGTTTATTTTAGTCCAGATGCGGTTGCACATAAAAAACTGCCGGCTCTAAGCGCTGAGGATGTTGCAAATGCTTTTGGGTCTGAGGTACGTGTTTTTGACTCTTCAGAATCTCTTCAAATTGCTCTGGAAAATCCATCCACGATCAAGGCTATGGCACTTATGAGCAGTGGAAATTTTGGAGGTATTGATTTGGAGGCTACGCTTGCTAAGTATTAATGAGTAAATTTGCAGCATGAGCAAAAGGGAAATCATTGACGCCAGAGCACTAAACATAGCGCTAAACCGCTTGTGCTGTAAGTTGATTGAAAATCATGGCGATTTCTCTAATTCTATTCTCATCGGGATGCAACCGCGCGGTGTTCAGGTTCTAGATCGTCTTGTCAAGCTCCTTGAAAGCACCTACGGTGTACAAGGAGTACGAACAGGAGTATTAGATATCACCTTTTTTAGAGACGATTTTAGACGCAGACCGGGGCATTTACAAGCGAATAAGACACGCATTGATCACCTTGTAGAGGACCAAAAAGTAGTGTTCATAGACGATGTGCTCTACACGGGGCGCAGCATTCGCGCGGCGATGGATGCAATCCTGAGTTACGGAAGACCAGCGAAAATGGAATTACTCACGTTGATAGATCGAAGATTTTCGCGTGACCTCCCTATACAACCAGATTACAAAGGCCGTCAGGTGGATTCAATCGCTTCACAGCGTGTTGAGGTGCTTTGGGAAGAAGTAGATGGGAGAGATGCAGTACTACTAACGGATCCCGAATAATGAGCGAATTATCTGTGAATCACTTGCTAGGAATCAAGCACCTCACTGCTGAGGATATCCAGCTTATTCTCGATACAGCAACACAGTTTAAAGAGGTTATTAATAGGCCTATTAAGAAGGTCCCTACCTTACGTGATATAACCATTGCGAACTTGTTTTTTGAGAACTCTACAAGAACAAGACTCAGTTTTGAATTAGCTGAAAAGCGACTCAGTGCCGATGTTGTTAACTTCTCAGCGGCATCCTCTTCTGTTAAGAAAGGAGAAACTCTGGTAGATACAGTGAATAACATCCTATCTATGAAGGTAGATATGGTGGTCATGCGTCATCCCAACCCAGGTGCTGGTGAGTTTTTATCGCAACACGTCGATGCTTCCATTGTGAATGCAGGCGATGGTGCGCACGAACACCCAACACAAGCTTTACTTGATGCCTTCTCCATTCGTGAGGCCATTGGAACTTTAGGAGGTACTAAGGTTGCTATTATTGGAGATATAGTCCACAGTCGCGTGGCCCTCTCAAATGTCTTATTGTTGAAGAAGATGGGTGCTGAGGTAATGGTCTGTGGACCTACCACTTTAGTACCGAAGTACATGCATACATTAGGTGTGAAAGTGGAACACAATCTTCAAACGGCCATTGAATGGTGCGATGTCGCAAACATGCTGCGAGTGCAGCACGAGCGACAAGACATTAAGTATTTCCCTTCAATTGCAGAGTACCGCGCTCAATACGGTTTAACCATGGATCATTTAGATGCACTCGAGAAGCCTATTGTAGTCATGCATCCAGGACCTATAAATAGAGGTGTTGAGATTACTTCTGAGGTTGCGGACAGCGAGCATTCCATTATTCTAGACCAGGTTCAAAACGGTGTTGCTGTTCGCATGGCCGTACTTTACCTACTTGCAGAGAAGCGCAAATTAAGTAAGTCCTAACTATGGGGCTTGATTTGATCATTTTGGGGGCAGCGAGTGCAACGCCAACGTCAAATCAGTTTACTACTGCGCAGTTGCTTAAGATGCGTGAACACTACTTTTTAATTGATTGTGGTGAAGGCACTCAGAAACAGCTGCGTCGCTCAAAAACAAAGTTTTCGAGAATCAATCATATTTTCATTTCTCACTTACACGGCGACCACTTTTTTGGATTGGTCGGTCTGCTAAGTAGTTTCCATCTATTGGGGAGAACGGCACCCCTTACTATTTACGGTCCGCCCAAATTAAAAGATATAATACTCACTCAGTTTAGAGCTGCAGGAACCTTTACATCTTACCCCATGCACTTTGTGGTTACTCAACATAAAGTACCGCAAGTGCTTGTGGACACGGATGCTTATACTATTTCTAGTTTTCCATTGAAACATAGAATTGCAACCACAGGATTTTTATTTAAAGAAAAGCCGCTTAAACGCACGTTAAATAAAGAGGTCGCGGATGCGCACGGAATTCCTGTGTGTGACTACCATTGGATAAAGGATGGGAAGAATTGGACCAATGATGACGGGGAAGAAGTACAGAACGACCTACTCACCTCTGATCCTCCTAAACCTTTGTCTTACGCCTTCGCTTCAGACACAATGTATACTGCTGATACTGCGGAGTATGTGAAAGAGGTAGATTTACTTTACCATGAAAGCACCTTCTGCGAGGATAAAAAAGCGCGCGCCAAGCAAACCATGCACAGCACAGCTGCACAGGCAGCTACTGTAGCAAAGGAAGCAGCCGCTAAGCATCTTTTGATTGGACATTATAGTGCTCGGTATGCGGATAAAAGTAAGTTTGAGGAAGAGGCAAAAGCAGTATTTCCGAATGTATTCGCAGCACGCGAGCTATACCAATACAGGCTTGAACACAGTGGAATTAAAATAAAATCTCTAGCACCAGAGAAGAATGAAAAATAAGGCATTAGCGGTTCTCTTTTTAACCATTTTCCTTGACCTTATGGGGTTTGGGCTAATCATACCAATCTTGCCCATCTACGCCAAAGATCTGGGTGCTACGGATGCCATGGTTGGTTTATTGGGAACATCCTTCAGCATCATGCAGTTTTTATTTGCAAGTTTCTGGGGTGGGTTAAGCGACCGCTATGGTCGCCGTCCAGTAATGCTCACGAGCATTTTAATTATGATGGTAGCTTACATTCTCTTTGCGAATGCAACGGTCTTGTGGCTGCTCTTTGTTACCAGACTCATGAAAGGTTTTGGTGCTGCAAACTTGAGTGTGGCGCAAGCGTATATAAGTGATGTCGTCCCGCAAGAAAACAGGACCAAAGCTTTTGGTATCATCGGCGCAGCATTTGGATTGGGTTTCATCTTTGGTCCTTCTTTAGGCGGCATACTAAATGAATATTTCGGTGTTGCTGGAGTAGGGTATTTTGCGGCAAGTTTGAGTGGATTGAACTTCATATTGGCGTGGTTCTTTTTAGGTGAAACTTTGAAGGAGAAATCCACACAAAGCCAATTATTTCCCAACCCGTTCAAAGACATTGTTCGCTTCAAGTCCACTCCTGAGGTGAGCGCACTGTTTACCATCAACTTTGTCTATGTCCTTGGGTTCAGTATGATGCAGATAACATCAACGCTTTTGTGGGCAGAACACTTTGGTTTATCTGAAATGCACATAGGTTACACCTTCGCCTACATTGGTTTATTAGCGGTGATTATACAAGGCGGGTTGATAGGAAAATTTAACTCGTGGTTTGGAGAAAGAAACTTACTGGTTTTCGGGACTATTTTAGTTGCCTTTGGACTGTTCGGTATGCCCTTTGTACCAACCGATTTTTTTGGATTGGAATTGTTCTGTCTGACACTGCTCTCCTTAGGAAATGCCCTTTTGACCCCTACAGTTAGTTCGCTTCTAAGCAGTTTTGCACCGAAAGATGCGCAAGGAAAAATTTTGGGTACGAACCAGAGCGTTGGGTCATTAGCACGTGTTGTTGGGCCGGCAATAGGAGGCGCAGCTTATGGGTTCCATTACACCTATCCATACCTCCTTGCAGGAAGTATTACATTGATCGTCAGTATTTTGGCAATTAGGTTGCGCAAAAAGCATTTTTCGTTATAAATGGTACAAATCAGCACTTTGAAATATTTTAGATAGATGTTTAAACAAACATTGGCAATCTGTGTTACATTTGAACAACCTAAAAACAAAAACAACAAATGAAAAAAATCGCAATTCTAGCAGCAGTAGCCATCGCAGCTATAAGCTGTTCAAATGGATCAAAGGCTGATGAAGCTGTTACAGGAGACGCTCAAGAAGTACAGGCCGTAGTTGAAGCAACAGAATACACTGTAGCAGAAGGGTCCTACCTGAAGTGGCGCGGGTTCAAAACGTACGTAGCCTCAGAACACATTGGTACTATTGGTGTGCAATCGGGTACGTTTGCAATGGCAGGCGATCAGTTGGTTGGAGGTACTGTCACCATGGATATGAACTCCATTACTGATGTGGATATCGAAGATGAAGGCAAGCGTGGCGACCTTGAAGGACACTTGAAGTCCGATGCATTTTTCTATGTTGATAGCTTTCCAACTGCAGTATTTGAAATCGTCGAAGTACGCGAGGAGGCAACAGATGCTACCCCGTACGTTGTAGTTGGTAATTTAACCATTCGTGGCATAACCAACAGTATTGAATTTCCTGCAAACGTGTTTGTTGAAGAAGGTTCTGTTCGTCTTGAAGCTCCAGCTTTCTCGATCGACCGCACGAAATGGAATGTGAAGTACCACGATAGCGACGACGCTACGATTGCAGAAACACTAAAAGAAGATTTGATCGACCACAGCATTGAGTTGACAATCAATGTAGTGGCAACGAATGCTTAAACTATCCCTAACATAGTTCAAAGCAAGCCCCGGCCTGAAGAGGTCGGGGTTTTTTATGTCTTGTAAATCTCGTTTAAGGCGTTTTGGATCTGAGTGTGATGGAACGTAAAGCCCGTTGCGACGATTTTATTCGAACTGACTTTTTGACTCATAAGCGCGAGTGTAGCCATTTCACCTAAGATGGCTTTGAGCACAAAGGCAGGTATGCCAATAGGCAACATAGGACGGTTTAACGAACGGCAGAGCGCCTTCGTGAATTCTTTATTTGTCACAGGTGCTGGTGCTACGGCGTTGTACGCTCCACTTTCCAATGATTGGGTAGCTGCAAAAACGAACATACGTGCCAAATCGTCTACAAGTATCCAGCTGCTCCATTGTTTGCCGGAACCAAGAGGTGCTGCAAGACCGAATTTGGCAAACGGCTCTAATCGGCCCAAAACACCTGCGCCGCGATCTAAAACAATGCCTATACGTAGCTGAATACTCCGTGTGTCGTACGATTTAAATTTCTGCGTATACGATTCCCACGTTTTCGTTACCGAGGCTAAATAATCATCCGCAGAGGCATCTTCTTCCGTCATTAAATGGTTAAAATCGCTCCCGTAGTACCCAATAGCAGAGGCACTAATCACTGCCTTAAGCGGCTTTTTCATTCTGTGGACCGCACCAATCAAAAGTTGTGTTCCCTGAACACGGCTGTCCACAATCTGCTTTTTGTAGGATGCTGTCCAACGCTTGCTTACTGTGGCTCCCGCGAGATGGATCAGGTAGTCAGCGCCTTCCAATGCATCGCTATCTATTTCATTGGTAGACGGATTCCAGTAGTAAGAGGAAGCACCCGTTATTTCGAGGGATTTTCGTGTACTTAACACCCGTATTTCGTGCGAATGATGCTGAAGAGTCCGAACAATTGCTTTGCCGACTGATCCAGTAGCGCCGGTGATGGTAAATACAGCCATGTGGTTATTTTCTGTTGGAAAGCTAACAATGTTTGACCAATTTTGTTAAACCGTCAGCTACTAATTTTTTTTCAGTGCATACCATAGAACCTTATTATAATTGGCGCCATTTGTACCGGGCCAGCGAAGATCCACAGAGTCCACTTTTTGGATACTTCAATAGTGAGGTTCATTTCACGGATCAAATATTTGATCACGTCATTCACCCGCAGTGGGACAGCATAGGCTGTGAAACACTATACCTTAAGGTGCTCTTCGTTGATTATGCAGTAGGCTATGCCATTATAGAATTTTTTGGCGAATGGAACGATGCAGTCCACAACGACATTATGCGGATAAAGCGTGATCTGATCGATGAAATGCTCCCATTAGGAATTGATAAATTCATCTTGATTGGTGAGAACATTTTAAATTTTCACGCCGACGAAACGGATTACTACGACGAATGGCTCGAGGAGGTACCTGATGGTTGGATGGCTTTTGTAAATCTGCGTCCACATGTTTTGGACGAGCTTTCGAGCTACAGTATCGACATGTACTTTGTCTTGGGTGGCCAATTGGATGCGTTCAACTGGCGCACGAAAAGACCACAACAACTTTATTTGCAGATTGCTGCTGTTGTACAGCGAAGATTGGGTCAAGAGTAGCGGTCGAGCAGGAGATCAAAAGCATCGCGATCACTCTCCAAGGTAAACCAACTTCTATTCTCTTCATGCAATTCCAGCCATTCTATACCGAGCAAATTTTCTGATTCTTCAGGATTCAAAGCCCAGAGTTGCTCATTGACCGGTTCGACAGCCGTAAAATAATTCAATAGCAGTTGCTCGTCCGGTCGAAACTGCGAAGTAAAATAATGCGTTGGTGTATGTAAATGTGACCACTGGCAAGTTTCGTAGGAAGTAAACTCCTCTTCAAGCTCTCTGTTTAGGCAGTCGAACAACCCCTCACCCAATTCAAGTCCGCCCCCAGGCAACTTGTTTAAATGCACACCGCGCCATCTTTCCTTCATTACGAGAAGGCGATTACTTTTGCTTACTATAAGCGCATAGCACCGCGCGGTAAATTTTCGGGCCTTTACCGTTTCCATGCGCGGGTCATTTCTCGTTTTCTTGGTGGTCCAGGCAAGGCTTCCACTTCAAATCCTGCAGCTTTCATCGATCGTTTAACAACGCCTTTCGCACAATACGTAGTTAAAACACCTCCTGTAGCCAACACACGATACATGTTTTCGAACACTGCATCAGACCAAAGTTCGGGTTGTGCACTTGGTGCGAAGGCATCAAAGTAAATAAGATCAAAGGCGCCCTTTTCCGCGCGAAACGTTCGAAGATCTTCTACTATTAAGTTGAAAGAAGAGGCTCCAAAATGTATGCGTTCATTTTGCGGTGCGAGTAAAAAAGGTAATGCTCCTCGCATCCCGGCCTCGCTTAAAGCATCGGCCTCCTCATGTGTGATGGGAAATTTTTCTAGCGCCGTATAATGTACTTCAATGCCCAATTCTTTGGCCGTTTCGAATGTGAGCTGCGCATTCAGGGCGGTGCCAAGTCCAACCTCTAAAATACGAAGCGGACGTACTGTAGTTGATTTAAGCCCTGCTTCGATAAACACATGCAGGCTTTCTGTGCGGGCACCATGTATGCTGTGGTAATGCTCGTCTAAGCCCGGTACCCAAATGGTGGTGCTGCCGTCGCTAGAGATGGTGATATGGCGTTCGCCAGCCGCGGCCATTAGTTGACGTAAAGCAATTCGATGCGCGAAATAGGTCCTTGACAGAAATTGGTATGGCATGCCACACAAGATTTCACAAGATTGTTATGTGCATCAATCTGCTCCGATACAGTAGTGGCCGATTGAATAGCCCCGTAACTCGCGTTAAACGCCAAAGCATGCGGTTCAAAAGCAGGACCTTTCATATGCGGTTCCGTGGGTGCTGCGGCAATCATTTTTAGCAAATTGTCCACGCTTCCGGAATACAATTGCCCCTTTTCGAGCGAGGCTTTGCGTTGCAACCCTTCCTCATGAAGATCGCGCATAATTTGTGCTAATTCACTGGGCTCATCCATCTTAGGCGACCATGAGCTCTTGGTAGGGGGCGTCTCAGATTCTTCCGGAGTACCGCAAGAATAGAAACTCACTATGGCGATTACGGCGAGGAAAAATACTTTACTCTGCACTTGGAAGAATGATTTTAACACCTTTCGCTTTGAACATAACTTCACCAACAGGTTCTGTAATTGCAGCAATTTCTTCTTCACTTGCACCGCGATCTTGTGCATAATGACGCAATTGGTCTACGGAAGTGCTGTCCCAATAGGCATAACCTGACATAATCATTTCTTGACCTTGACTGTTCGTCGGCAGCAAGAACTCATAGTCGTAGTCTACGAAAAGGTTGTTCGATGAATCTATGGCCGTAGCCATCCAGCAACCTTTGGTCGTACATACTTGAGTAATAGGACCTGCCACAACGGCCCATACAGTATCTAAATCGCTACTCATGTTTTCCACAACTTCCGCTGCAGTAAAGGGATTATCCGCACTAAAAGTGCTGTCGCCGTAATTTAGATAGACGGTCGGCGCAACGGTATTTTCAGAACTCTCTTCCGTTGAATTTTTTTCATTTTGGCAAGAAATCAAGCCAATTGTAGCAAGTGTAACAAGAAATAAGTGTTTCATGTGAAATCTATATGTTTTAAAGAGAGCGTTCCTAATGTATTGGTAAACTCCGCAACTATTTTACAATGTCAAATTTAGTACATTTGTACTCCCAAATAAAGCGCACATGAAAATAGAACTAACCTCTAAAAGCCGCATTAGCGAAGTAGATTTTTCAAACCTACCTTTTGGACGTAACATGTCTGACCACATGTTAGTGTGTCACTTTAAAAACGGTGCGTGGCAAGAACCAGAAATTCGTCCATACGGACAGCTTGAATTCAGCTACGGATTGCACGCGTTGCATTACGGTCAAAGCGCCTTTGAAGGAATGAAAGCCTACCGCAAAGATGACGGGACCATCAGTATGTTCCGTCCGCTAGATAACTTCGCTCGTTTAAATAAAAGTGGTGAGCGTTTGATGATGCCTCAAATTCCAGAGGAAATCTTCATGAACGGTCTTACGAAACTTTTAGAGATAGATGCAAATTGGGTACCTGCTGCTGAAGACCACAGTTTATATATCCGACCTTTCCTTTTTGCCTCGTCAGAATTCATTGCCGCGAGACAGAGTGATGATTACACGTTTTGCATTATTACTTCGCCTGTTGGGCCCTACTACAGCGGTTCAGTGAAAGTGAAGATTGAGCAAGAATTCACGCGTGCAACAGGTGGAGGCATAGGTTACACAAAAGCGGCAGGTAATTACGGAGGTGCTTTTTATCCTACCGCACAAGCAATCAAAGAAGGCTACAACCAGGTCATTTGGACCGATCACAAAGAGCACAAATACATTGAGGAGAGTGGAACCATGAACCTCATGCTATTGATAGGCGATACATTTGTTACGCCACCCCTTACTGACCGCATTCTTGCAGGCGTTACACGTCGTTCCATTATCACCCTAATCAAAGAGCAGGGCTGGACCATTGAAGAGCGTCCTGTAACGGTGGATGAAATAGTCGAAGCAGCGGGATCGGGCGCTTTAAAAGAAGCATTCGGAATGGGTACTGCAGCAGTGGTAAGTCAAATAGATACCATCGGTCATTTAGGAACAAATTATTCTATTCCTACACCAACAGATGGTAAGGCGATGGAAATTAAACGTTTGTTGAACGACATTCGTTTAGGCCGCACGCCAGATATACACCAATGGATGATGGATGCTGTCATTCCTGCGACAGCAGAGTAATTAAAAGGTAAATAGTAAGAAGAAAACTCGGTTGCTCAAACAGCCGGGTTTTTTATTTTCGATAAGGAAGTAAAAGCTTAAATAAGGCAGTAGTATCAAGACCTACAACGCTGTTGTAATTGCCTTCAATGCGCTCTATAAATCCAGCGCCAATCCATTCTTGAATGCCGTAGGCACCTGCTTTATCAAAGGGCTTATAATGTTTGATGTAAAAGTCGATCGCCCAGTCAGGAATTTCTGAGAAATAAACAGTGACTACGCTTGTCTCGGTGGTCAATTGCGGTGTGCCATTATCCACAGTGACAAGGGTTAGCCCGCTGATGACCTCGTGCGTTGTCCCGCTCAAAGCTTCTAACATTTCGCGTGCATTCGCTTCATTTGTGGGTTTTCCGAATCTATGACCCTTTTGCCATACTTCCGTGTCGCTAGTAATGCCTAGTTGCCCGGACTCCAGGCGGCTACTGAGTGCTTTTGCTTTAAGCTCACTCACATAGGCAGCTACTTCCACGCCGGATAGGTGTGCCGGAGCACTTTCGTCAATATCTAACGGTAGGGTCTGGAAATCCAGCCCTAAAGAGGTTAAAAAAGCCGCTCTTCGAGGGCTTTGAGAGCCTAATACTATCTCATGGGTCAATGTCATATTACCAGGTTCTATCCTCCTTGCGTCCCCAGTGGCCATGAATTTTAAGCAATTGCTCTAATACATCTCTCACACAACCTTCACCGCCCAATACCGGACTTACATAATCTGCTATGGCTTTAATCTCAGGTGCTGCATCTTGCGGCGCACAAGCGAGTCCCGCCAATTCCATAACATCGTAATCTGGCAGATCATCTCCCATGTACAGAATCTCATCATCAGTGAGATCGTAACACATTTTTAAATCTTCAAATGCGTCCATTTTTGAGGAAGCGCCTAGATACACATCTGTTATACCCAAGCCCGTGAGCCTTTCTTTCACATCCGTAGAAGTGCCGCCAGTAATAATGGCTACGCGTATGCCGTTGCGCACTGCTAGCTGTAAGGCATAACCGTCTTTGCTATGCATCTTTCTTACGGGTGCCATACCAGGCATGAGTAGCACTTCACCGTTTGTTAATACGCCGTCCACATCTAGAACGACGGTTGTAATTTTTTTAAAGAGCTCTTTATAATTCATCTTTAGGATGGTGTTTTTGAATACTACCGCTTAGTAACCTGTAGAGTTGCTGAACCTCGGGGTCCTTAATGGAGTCTAGATGTTTGGCTAAAGTAGGGGCGTCGTATCGAACGGCAGGACCTGTTTGTGACTTCTTTGGACCCAATTTTATGGCTTTATCAGGACCCTGACGCATAATGGCGTGCAAAATCTCTACCGGTAGGTCATGTTCTGCTGCATGTTCGTAAGCTAAGGTGTAGAGGTGATTTGTGAAGTTATTGACCATCACTGCGGCGGCGTGAAGTTTTTCACGCTTTTCATAAGGAACATGAAAGACGTTTTTGGTTAGGCATAGGGCAATCTCTCGAAGCAGGGTTTCATCTTCTTTCGTTCGAGCTTCAAGTAAAATGGGTACTTCGCCCCAATTCAACGACGCCTCTTTTGTAAAACTGTAAAGCGGGTAAAAAACACCTCGCCGTGCATCATTTTGAAGCGGTAAAGCCCCAGCAGTGTGTGCTACGAGCGCATCTTGCGGTAGGGATTGGCAAACGCTAGCGGTTTGGTCGTCCGGCACGCAAACAAGCACCACATCTGTAGGCGAATGAAGTTGCAAGTCACGCCCAATAAAGTACGGTGCGTGTGCATCCAAGAGTCCGTTAAATAGGTGCGTTCCTAGGTTTCCCTTTCCTACTATAGCGATATGCAACGGACCCGTACGCATAGATTAAGCTCGTTTGAGTCGCTGAACCACTGCGATAACGGTCCCCAAGGCCATCAAAATAGAACCAATCCACAATAAATTAATCCAAGGAAAAACAACTGCTTTTACGAGGATGAATGGCACCTCTTCTTCTTTGTGTTCACTAGCGACAATCACGGGTCTGTTCGTCTCATAGTTAATGCGGTCAAAGCGGAATTTTAAGCCCAATTCTTTGATTTCCGTATCCATGTGCTTCACTTCATTTCCTTCAACGACATAGACGGGCATGACTTTATACGTACTGTCGTCCATTGTCTTTACCGTGATTCCAGCGCCAAGTACGGCATATTCTAGTTCACCATCTTTATCCGGCGCGTCGACCAAAAGGGTGTCTAAAGTAACTTGGTATTTGCCATATAGGTAGTGGCTTTCATTAAGGTTGAATTCAATTTCGAATTGGTTCTTCCATTCCTCATCTCCCAATTCCTCTGCAGTACGCAAATCAGCATAGGTAACGTGGGTATAAATGTCTTTCAAGGCAAAGTGTTTGGTTGAAGGCTCTGCAACATTACCCATGCGCTCGTTGATTTGAATGCGTGGCTTTAGATCAAAGACAGGCTGCAATTTCCCGTCCTTTTCTTCAAAGAAATCAAGATGGTAGTTCACGAAGTGACCTTCTTCAGATTGTTCCGACCAACTGACGAAGTAGTTGCCCATAGGTACGGTATCACCCTGCTCAATAAGGAGGTTTTCGTTAGACGGAAAGTCTTCATGTATGAAGGTGTCGTTTTGCGAAATGATGGTTTTATTGGCGTTAGAGATAAGCGATCCGGCGATGATCAAGCCAAAGCCTATGTGGGCGACACTCGATCCTGCGACTGCGCTTTGACCTTTCGCCCATCGCAACCAAAATTCGGCATTGGCAATAATGGCATAACAGCTGGTCCAAAAGAGGAAGATGTACATCGGGTTCCACATTTGCAGCGCCGCTGAGCCTGCGAATGTTATGACAGTTGTAGCCACTAGGCTAAGGATTTGACGCTTGAAGAATGAGGCTGTTGTGGTTTTACGGTAGGCTAAGAATTGGCCCGCGCCCATCAAGAGTGTAATGATGATGGTAAAAGGGACCTGTATGGCGTTGTAATGCGCTATAGGTTCGTTAAGGACTTTATTGCGGTCATATAAGGTAAACAACACACCTTCAGGCCCAAACAGCTTGTTAAACACAGGATAAGAGGTGCTAAGGGTGATTTGTAGCCCACTGATTAAAAGGGTTAATGCACCAATAAACATCCAGAATTCACGGCTGTCCATGCGGTCTTCTTTTTCTTTTTTCGGCAAACCTTTGTAGCGGACCAGAAGTAATCCTAGGGCACCGATGGTGAAGAAGAGGAGGTAAATTAATAATTGGCCACTCAAACCTAAATCAACGAAGGCGTGCACAGAACTGTCGCCCAAAACGCCAGAGCGCGTGAGGAAGGTTGAATAAAGAATGAGAAGAAAAGTCAAGATTAGAAGGAATAATGCAGAGGGCATTACACCACCTTTGTTGCGCTGAATGAGTAGTAAGTGCGCACCTGCCACCATGGTTAGCCAAGGAACTAAAGAAGTGTTCTCCACAGGATCCCATGCCCAGAAACCGCCGAAACTTAGCGCTTCATACGCCCAAGCGCCACCCATTAAAATACCTACGCCAAGAATTCCAACAGAGAAGAAACTCCAGATAAGCGCGCTATTGATCCAGCTTTTATAATCCTTGCGAAGTAAAGCGGCTATAGCGTAACTGAAAGGAACCAAAGTAGAAGCGAAGCCTAGGAATAGGGTAGGCGGGTGGATGGTCATCCAGTAGTTTTGAAGCAGTGGGTTCAAGCCGGAGCCGTCTGCAAAGTTCGGGAATCGGGTAAGGTAATCGGCGAATTGAGTCCAGGGCAACCCAACGTTTTCGCTCAATTCACGAACTAAAATGAATGGACTATAGCCTATGTGTAAATCACCGATGTAGACCCCTAAGATCATACTAACTAGGAAAGCTTGCACGGCAGCAAAAACTCCAACAACTGGACCTTCGAAAGATTTTGCACTGTAGGTAAGAATCCAGCCTAAAATGGCGTTCCAGAACATCCACAACAAGAACGATCCTTCTTGTCCTTCCCAAAAAGCAGAAAAGAGGTAACGTGGTGCCAGGTCTAGTGAGGTGTGTTTCCACACATAATCAAACTCAAAATAGTGGTTTGCCATGATGAAGAACAGCGTACCTATTAGGCCGAAAAGTGCAGTTGCGTGCAGCCTAAAGGCAAGTCGACCAAGGGTTTTCCACTGCGCACCTTTTTGGTAATATGCGACGGCAGAGAGTAAAGCGAAAGCAAAAGAAAAGGCCGTTAATCCGCGACCTAATTCTGCTGCCCAAAGGTGTTCACCGATGTAGTTCATAAGAAGTTATTTGTAGATTTTTTCGCTATCTACTTCGTTTTGTTCGTTGTATTTCGACGGACATTTCATGAGAATCTCTGTGGCTATAAAAGCCGTATCTGCATCGTAACCTGTAAGCGTGATCTCCTCTGAGCGCTCAAAATCTTGCGGTTTGGGCTCGTAATAAATGATGCGCTGCTTTCTACCTTTTTTATCAATGGCGCCAAAGGAGAATTGGACCGATTTGGGCACAAAGTTCATTTCAGCGTCCAAATCCAAATAGGCAATCACCGTAGTGGTTTCACCCTCTGCTGTAGCGGCTGTGGTAAAATCACTGTAAGTCGCACTATTGCCCAATTTCACGAGCGTATACCCGATCAAAACAGCAATAGCAATGATGATAGCGACCTGACTATTTTTCATCTTCAAGTTTTTTAATCTTTCTATCTAAAGAGAACAAATAGGCTCCAAGACCAATGAAGATGATGGTGATCACACCAATGACTACATTCATTTTGTCATTTCCATACATGATGCTGTCGTTCTGTGCCGCCGCAGCAAGTGGAGATAGGACGCTCATTAGCGCAATTTGCTTTTTCATTCTTCTAATGTTCTTAATCTATAACGCAAAGAGGCAATCCAAGTTCCCACTAATATCCATCCAAGGACGGCAGGGTAGAACACCAAACGTAATCGGTTGTCTAAATCGTAAGAATTAAATCCTGGGTTACCGCCATTTCCTGGGTGAAGGCTGTCCGTCATGCGCGGTAAAATGCCAATAAAAACAATCATCATTACAAAGGCGAAGATGTTGTACACACCACTAATTCTCGCTCTTTTGCGCGGATCGTCGATGGAATTTCGCAAAACAAAGTAAGCCAAGTAAATGAGCATGGTGATAGCGGTACCATTGAGTTTAGGGTCATTCGTCCACCAAGCACCCCACGTAAATTTAGCCCACAGCATTCCAGTGAGTAGCCCCATGACACTAAAAAACATCCCCGTCTCTGCGAGGCTGATGCTTCTTCGGTCGCGGGCCATATTTTCTGAAGAAAGAAAACCAATAGCATTGCCAAAACTTGCTGCCATCATCGCGACCATCGCGAACCACATACTAACGTGGTAAAAGAGGTTGCGAATGCTTTGCTCAATAATGGGAAGTTCGGGCACCTCTGTCCATAAACCGTAGGTGAGGCTGAATATGATTAAGAGTAGTCCTGCTATTTTGTAGGGTAGTCCTTTCATGCGTGTGTTTAATCTTGCCAAAGATACGGAAAGAGTAGGTAGGCTAGTAGTCCAATTCCAACATCTAATGCACCTAAAGAACCCAATAAATTCAGGGCCTCATTGGTAGGAACGCCTACGATGGCTTGGAGGTTTAAAACGCTGGTTAATTGAAGGATAGGTAGTAAGAGGGGGAGCGCTAAAATAGCACCCAATGTTGCGTTGCCTTGGGTACGTTGTGCAACGCCGGAGGTTAAAGTGAGCACTACGCTGCAACCGGCGCTTCCTAAAAGAAGGGCAAGGCCAAACAAAATGTTATTGTAGACAGGATTGCCAAAAAAAACACTGAATAATCCCCAAGTCACTGTGCTAATGACCGCAATGTAGGCGCTGTTGAAAAGGAGTTTTGCAATAATGGTTGCGCCGGGACCGGCAATGGTCTGGTAGTAGTAGAAATAATCGTTCGATTCAAATTCGAAACTCCTTGAACTTAATTGGATCGCACCGAAAAAGACTACAATCCAGAGCAGTGTATTCCAAACTTTATCTGCAGGAACACTACCACCGTTAAGAAGATAAATTAGGTAGGCAACCCCCACAAGGTATAAGCCCAAGGAAAAGAGCACGTTTGAATTTCGCACCTCTTGAGAAAAATATCGTCGAACCAGTACCCATGTATTTTTCATGGGTGTAAAATTACATCAAACTATTGTGCAAATATTGGGTTATAACCTAAAACCCTTACTCATGAATAAATTAGTTTTACTTTCCGCTCTAATTGCGCTATCGTGTTCCGCTCAAGAGGGCAATCCATCTTCAACGGCTTTAGCCTCAAATACTACTCCTATGAAAGCTACCTCATTTTATGACCTTAGTGCAACAACTATCGATGGCGATGTATTTGACTTTTCTCAACTCAAGGGAAAACGTGTATTATTCGTAAATACTGCCTCAAAGTGCGGCTATACACCGCAATATGAAGGTTTACAAGAGTTGCACAACACCTTCGGAGGCGACGATTTTATCATTCTGGGATTCCCTTCCAACGACTTTGGTTTTCAAGAGCCGGGCAATGAAGAGAAAATTGCAGATTTCTGTCAAAAAAATTACGGTGTGACCTTCCAAATGATGAGTAAGGTTAAGACAAGCGCGAAAGGGGGACACCCGGTATTCCAGTGGCTTTGTAATGCTTCACAGAATGGCGTGAGCGATGCGAAAGTGAGTTGGAACTTTAATAAGTTTTTGATTGACGAAAATGGTCGCTGGGTCGCACATCATCCTTCACGTGTTGCGCCGATGAGTGAAGAAATCACTTCCTTTGCAAAAGGAAAATAAGCATATGAAATTAGACATATTAGCCTTTGGTGCCCATCCCGACGATGTTGAGTTGGGTGCTGGGGGGATGCTTGCGGTCCATGCGGCGGCAGGGAAAAAGGTAGGTATTATTGATTTGACTCGTGGTGAAATGGGTACAAGAGGTACCCCAGAATTACGCGATGAAGAAGCCAAAGATGCCGGCCGTATTCTTGGGTGTGTAGTTCGAGAAAATCTAACATTTCCTGACGGTCGAATCCCCACAGATCATGAGGCGCAGGTTAAAGTGGCAGAAGTTATACGAAAGTATCAGCCAGAGGTGGTACTTATGAATGCACCAACAGATCGTCATCCAGACCACGGTCGTGCCTCACAACTGGTTGAAGAAGCGTGCTTTCTTTCCGGACTACACAAGCTTGTAGTAAGTGATGAACATGCGGGCCTACTTCCTTGGCGACCAAAGCAAATGTATAAGTACCTTCAATTCTATAATTTAGAGCCAAATTTAATTGTAGATATCACTACCGGTTTTGAAGCGAAAATGGCGGCTATTTTAGCGCATAAAAGCCAATTTTATAATCCCAATAGTACAGAGCCAGATACCGTGATAGCAAGTAAAGATTTTCTCGCTTCAGTAGAAGCAAGAGCCATGGACTGGGGGCGTATCATTGGTGCTAAATATGCTGAACCGTTGATCAGTGTGCGTCATATTGGTGTAGAAAGCCTCTTAGATTTACGTTAAAATACTACAGCGTAAAACGAATTTTGAGGTAAATAAATATTTACTATTTTTATCTTCTAATTTCAAACACACACAAAATGAAGCCAAAAGGAGTAGTGGATTACATCCGTGCAAACCAAAACAACAACAAAACCCTTAAGTCTTTATTCGCCACACAGTTTTTAGGAAAATTTTCTGAAGGCGAATTGGTAGGTTTAAAGAAGTCTATTGAAAAGGAAATTAAAACGCGTCAGCAATCTGTTGTTGATGAGAAAATCGCCTTTTTACAGTCGTTGGGTTACAAGGTTGAAAAATAAACTTAGGCTCTTATCTTCATTAAAAAACCCCGCGCCTTTGGCGCGGGGTTTTTTGTGCAAAAAAAAATTGCTGTCGTTTTTAGTCTCTCCCGAGCATACTGAGGTAGTAGGCGAGCTGCGTCATGGATGCCAATGCAGCGACTAAATAAGTGCGTGCAGCCCATTTAAGTGCATCACCTGCCTTTTCATGCTCAACAGGGGTAATAGTACCAGATGTGGTCAGCCAGGCTAAAGCTCTGTTCGAAGCGTCATACTCAACGGGTAAAGTAATTACCGTGACTACGGTGATGGTCGCCTGTGCAGCGATGAGCACATAGATGATGGTATTCATTCCAAAAAGGTGCAGAAAGCTCATCCCAAAAATCATAGAAATGATCACGATGTTCATGATACGACCACTCAGGTTTGCGATAGGAACCAATTGCGAGCGCAGATCTAACCATTTGTAACCCGTGGCATGTTGCACGGCGTGTCCTACTTCGTGCGCCGCGACGGCAGCAGCACTCACGCTTCGTCCACTGTAGACTTCAGGGCTAAGGTTTACCGTTTTATCCATTGGATTGTAATGGTCTGTTAATTTACCGGGAACACTTTGAATCTTTACATTGTAAATGCCATGATCGTCTAGCATCTTCTGAGCGATTTCAGCGCCACTCATTCCGTTACTCAACGCTTCTTTAGCGTATTTCTTGAATTTTGATTTTAGTCGGGCTTGAACTGCGAAGCCAACCCCGATGAAGAGAATGATTAAAAAAAACATAGTAGTGTTATAAAGTTGTTTGCAATCTAAACGTTCAAATTCTATGCCTTGCTGCTTTGGTGCGTAAATTTGGCAGAGAGACTTCAATAGTATGACAAAAAAGCCACTAATCCTTGTAACGAATGATGACAGTATCGTTGCGCCTGGAATTCGAATATTAATAGAAATAGCCAATGAATTTGGCGATGTATACGTGGTTGCGCCGGACGGACCGCAGAGCGGTAAAGGCCATGCCATTACTTTGGACCAAAGTTTACGTTGTACAGAAGTTCCTTCGGATGGACCACAAAAAGAATACAAGGTGAGCGGTACTCCTGCGGATTGTGTCAAAATGGCCATTAACGTGGTCATGCCCCGCCGTCCAGATTTAATCCTAAGTGGGATTAACCACGGCTCGAATGCCAGCGTGAACGTTATTTATTCTGGGACTATGAGTGCTGCAGTGGAAGGTGCTTTAGAGCGCATACAAGCCATCGGATTCAGCCTATGTGAGTTTTCTTGGGAGGCATCGTTTGAGGCTGCCAAACCTTATGTGCGCAAAGTAATTAAGGCTACTTTGGAGAACGGGCTGCCAAGCGGGGTATGTCTGAATGTGAATATTCCTGAAAACAATAAAGCGCCTTACAAAGGAATGAGAGTTTGTCGTCAGGCTATAGGGAACTGGGTGGAGGAGTTTGATTCTAGAATAGACCCCTTTGGCCGTCCTTACTATTGGCTCACCGGCAAATATGAAAATTATGATCACGGAGACGATACGGATATTGCTGCCCTTGAAGACGGCTACATCAGTGTCGTTCCTATCACTGTCGATCTTACAGCCCATCATGCTGTAGCTACCCTA
>PZPA01000029.1 GCA_003045825.1 Bacteroidota bacterium | reverse complement strand
AAAAAACCCGCTTCAAGCGGGTTTCTTTTTATCTGTAACTGAGGGTTATTTCCCCCAACGTTGGATTTGAGCGATATCTATTGATAATGGAATAGGCACACCAGGAACAGTAACCGTAAGGTTAGTGTCTGTTCTGAAGGTGAAGGCATCTTGCTCTAATGTTCTAATGACAAAGTTCATGTCCGAAGAGCCAACACTGCCACCGCCTCCTGGGAGTTCAATGCCAAGGTCGAGTCCTTTCAGTACAAGAATCGTGTCGTTTTTGATTGCCCAACCCAATGAATCCATGCGGGCGCCCGCTGAGTCAATGGTTAACCCACCGTTTTCCATGAAATTGGCTTCCATGAAAGTAGTGTTTTGAACATCCGAAGAATCTAGGAATGGCGATGCCTGAATGATAACCTCTGTGTTGATTCCGGTCCAAACGCCTGTCACCTTAAATTCGGTGCTTTTGTTTTCCCATTTCGTACAAGCGGCTAATGAAGCAGCAGCTACGATGAATAATGCAATTTTTTTCATGATTGGTTTTTTAAGTAGTGTAAAGATGCCAAATTTTATGCCAATTCCGTTTGTGCCGCGTCTCGATCTTTCGCTAATTGGTTCTTTAAATCTTCGAGGGTATTGAAATGAAGGACTTCTCTGTGTTTTTTTACCACCTCAAAACAGATGCGCTTACCGTATAAATCGCCTTCATAATTAAGGACATGCACTTCAACGGAGCGCTGGGTTGCACCTACAGTGGGACGACGACCGACGTTTGCCATAGCCTTATAGGATCTCTCGTCAATACGAACACGACCTAAGTATACACCGTCTGATGGAACAAGCTTTCGAACAAAATCGAGTCCAATATTGGCTGTAGGAAAACCAATAGTACGACCAACCTGGTCACCCTTGACAACAGTGCCGCTCAAGGTGAATGGATGGCCTAAATATTCAGCAGCCAAGCCAACATCACCACGATGAAGCGCCTGACGAATTTTGGTGCTGCTCACATTGACACTTTCCACATCTAGCGCTGAAATTTCTTGAACTTCAAATCCGTAAATAGGTCCAAATTCTTTGAGGTGTTCGAAGCTTCCCTCTCTATTTCGACCGAAATGATGATCGTAACCAATAACAAGATGCTTCACTCCAATGGTATTCACCAGTATTTCCCGAACGAATTCTAAGGAAGGCGTGCGCGAAAACTCTTTGCTAAAAGGATGGATGATCAAATGGTCCAATCCTGATTTTTCAAGGAGTTCGATTTTTTCTTCAATACTTGAAAGAAGTTTGAGTTCCACATCTGGCTGCAAAACCACGCGCGGGTGAGGGTCAAAAGTGAGTAAAACGCTTTCACCGCCTACTTTTTTAGCCGTTTGCACCAATTGGTTCAGAATTTTTTGATGGCCTAAATGCACGCCATCAAAAGTCCCCGTGGTAGCGACAGCGCATTCTAACGTATTAAATTCGGCTAAGGAGCGGTATACTTTCAACGTGTGTTGTATTTTTCCACAAATTAAGCATAGAAACCGCAAAACCATGAAGAAAATTAGTCCAGGACAAGCCATCCAAGCGGGATGGTTGAGATTTAAGAATCAAGCAGCCCTTTACGTTGCCTTCACCGTTGTCTATTTTATTATCCTGACCCTGATCTCTTCCGTTGGAAACGGCGTGGGTACAATGTTTGGGTTCTTAGGTGGCGCGAAGGTTTCGTTGGCGATTTCTTCTATCATCTCAGGTGTAGCAGCGAGCTTTCTCACTTTAGGTTATGCACATGTGGCACGAAAGGACCAATTAGGCGAACCCGTAGAATTCGGCACTTTTTTCGACTCTTTTCGCGTGAATCAAAAACCACTGCTTCAAGTCAGTGTAGTAACTAGTTTAGTCGGCTTGATTTCGGTCATCATGTTTCCGGATGAATTCTTTAATATGGCCTCAGGACAGATTCAAGATCCGGATGAAATCCTCATGATGTTTCAAGATATGAGTGTCGACCTGCGTGAAAGTGGTGGAACACTCATTGCAGTTGGGTTGATTCAATTGGTCTTTAGTATTGGACTTATGTTCTCAACGTACAAAGCCTCCATTGAAGGCAGTGATTTGTTTGAAAGTATCACATGGAGTTTTAGAGTGAGCATGCCGAATTTCTTTAGAATTTTCATGACGTTTTTCCTCGTTGGTATTCTGGCGATAATTTTCACGGTATTAACCCTATTCATAGGACTTTTAGCTATTATTCCGATCATCACGCTAGTCTACTATGACCTGTATGATCAGGTTTCTGACGATCCGGTTTTGGGGGTTCCTTTAGATGAGGAAGATTCGTTCTAAGAAGTTTTTAGGGTAACCATCTCGAAGGATTGCCACCCATGCGTGGCATGTGTGGCGGACCTTGAGGGGTTGCATTCATTCAAATCCCTTCCATGCTGTGCATGGCTGGTCTTTTTTGTTTCGACTCTTCACTCAAGCAAGCTTGGCTTGAGTCGAAACAAAAAATCCCAATCAGTTGCCTGATCGGGATTTGAATGTGCGGATGAAAGGACTCGAACCTTCACGCGATAAAGCACTAGTGCCTAAAACTAGCGTGTCTACCAATTTCACCACATCCGCTTCCATTGGGACGGCAAATATAGATAGAAAAATTACTTTGAGAGAAAAAATGATTGGGTGGCTTGAAAAATTAACTTTGCTCAAAATCCTTACACATGGCAAGTTTTGATCCCAACGAGCTCGGAACCAAAGAGCGTCACAGTTTATTGCTTGGAGCCATTGCTCCCCGACCCATCGCTTTGGTGAGTACGGTAGACGAATTTGGCCATAACAACCTTAGTCCGTTCAGCTTCTTCAATATATTTAGTTCCAATCCGCCCGTGGTTATTTTTTCTGCCGCTAGGAGAGTGAGAGACAATACAACAAAGGATACGTTGCACAATGCGATGCAGCAGAAGGAAGTAGTGATCAACGTTGTAAACTATGCCATTACCCAACAGGTAAACTTAAGTTCGGCCGAATATTCCTCTGATGTTGATGAGTTTGTGAAGAGCGGATTGACGCCAATAGCGTCAGATCTAGTTGCGCCTAGAAGGGTGAAAGAAAGTCCTGTGAGCCTGGAGTGCGAAGTACGTGATGTGCTGCACATGGGTGAAGAAGGCGGTGCAGGAAATTTAGTGATGTGTGTCGTGAAAAGGATGCATATTGCAGACGATGTATTGTTGGAAAATGGCGGTATTGATCAAGACGCCATAGATTTGGTCGGTAGAATGGGCAAAGCTTGGTGGGTGAGAGCTTCGGGAGATGCCTTGTTTGAATTGGCACCTCCAAAGTTGGGCATAGGCGTGGATCAAATTCCGGATGTCATTCGTCGTTCGACTATTTTGACCGGTAATAATTTGGGCCAATTGGGTGCTGAAATTACCCTTCCAACCACCGAAGAGGTGGAGGCAAAAAAAGAGGATTTTAATGTCCGTCGCATTTTGAAAAATTACACTGACGGAATAGAATTGCGTGAGCAGTTGCATGAAATGGCCAAAGACCTACTGGAAAATGGTCAAGTGAAGGAAGCTTGGAAAGTATTATTAATAGATAAATCGGCCCGATAAAAGGGTATACAGATGCAGTTAGAAGCGAGAATCCAGCGTATTATGGATGAACAGGTCATTTCAGACCGATTCAGAAAAAGAGAATTCGTAGTTCAAACCAAAGACCAGTACCCACAAACTTTATTGTTTGAGTTTACACAGGACAAAACGGGTGTACTGAATAATTTTAAGGAAGGCCAAGAAGTCACTATTGAATTCAACATTCGTGGCCGTGAGTGGACGCCTCCTCAAGGTGGAGATACTCGTTACTATACGACGCTACAGGCGTGGAGAATGAATGTTGCAGAGGCTGCTGCTGGGCCGGGTCCATCGGATTTACCTCCTGCAGGTCAGCCGTTTACACCATCAGGCGCCGATAATTCTGTTCTAGACGACGACTTACCGTTCTAAATAAATTACCGTGATTTCGTCCACAAACAATCCATTATACTTCATTGGGCAAGGGGATTGGGAAGTTCCAGATCCCAATGATGTCTCAAACGACGAGGGATTGATTGCACTTTCGTGGGAGCTTAACCCAGAGATGTACGATCGACTGTATCCGTACGGAATCTTCCCGTGGTTTGAACAGGAGGGGGTTGTCTTTTGGTTTTCTCCAGAAGTGCGCAGCATTACGGCAACGGACCAAGTCAAAATTGCGAAGAGCATGCGCCCATACATCAACGGTAGAAAGTGGCGTTTTTCAGTAAACACTGCCTTCGAGCAGGTTTTAGAGAAATGCAGTGCCGTTGACCGTCCCGGACAAGCCGGTACATGGATCACTGAAAAGTTCCATGAAAATTTTATGGCACTTCACAGAGAAGGCAAAGGTTACAGCTTCGAAGTTTGGGACGGTGAGGAATTGGTCGGAGGTACTTTTGGAGTAATTACCGGAGCTGTCTTTGTGGGTGAGAGTATGTTTCATACCCAGACCAATGCCTCTAAATATGCCTATATCGGCATGTGTCAATACCTAGAAGCACATGGAGTAATTGCGGTAGACAATCAACTGCCTACGGAGCATTTAGATCGACTGGGTGCGATGAACATTGACCGTGAAGAATTTCTAGAGGTCATGTTGCACCATGCCGGATTAGTGTCGGAAGATGCAACCATACCCCGTTCGGATAACTACCGTTTATCGCTCTAATCTCGCTCGCTCCAAACGGTACTTAGCGTATTCAAACTTAACACGCTTCCTGCGATGAGCGCCCCTGGTATGAGGCTTAGATAAGCCTTACCAGTGATGAGGTAAGGATAATATTCGCGAATCATCCCGCCCCAAGAGGGAACTGGTGGCTGCGCGCCTATTCCCAAGAAGCTGAGTCCACTTTCTATTAAGAGGGCGCTCGCAAAATTGGTAGCACATATGACCACGAGCGGTCCCCAAGTGTTGGGTAGAATTTCCTTGAAAATTATGTGTGGCGCAGAGAAACCGAGCACTTTTGCTGCCTCAACATATTCTTTGGACTTCTCGCCTAGAAATTGCCCCCTAATCACGCGTGCAACCTCCACCCACATGGTCAGTCCTACGGCGATGAAGACTTGTACAATGCCCTTGCCTAAGACAAAAGTTAATGCAATGACCAATAGCAGGGTTGGAATGGACCAAAGTACAGACATAGCCCAAGTAAGAAATTGGTCTAATCTACCTCCATAGTAGCCTGCAAAGGCGCCCACGGGTATACCGATGAATAGCGAAATGCTCACGGCAATGAAACCTACCGTCAGACTTATTCTACTGCCTAAAATGACCCGCGAAAAATGATCCCGTCCATATTTATCAGTCCCGAACAAGTGCAGGCCCATATCCGTTTTGCTGCCCGGCCCTAGAAGTACTCTGTTCAGGTCCATGTCGTTGGCATTGGAAGTGGAATCCAATACAACTATGGGCGCCGCGACTGCCATTACGACAATGAGCGTTAAGAAACCGAGTGCAATTTTTTGCCCCAGGTTCAGTAGTCCTATGCTATTGCGCCAATTCACTTACGATGGTATTCGCTTCACGCAGTACAAGGTCTTTTGAAAGTCCTTTGTACCATTTTTGGTAAATCTCCGCCTGCGCACTGTCTGTGGCTTCAGTGGGATGGTGGTCTAAAGCAATGATGCCTAGACTGTCGTTCAGTTTTGAAAGATTTTTGTACGACTCGCTTGCCGTTTTAATGGAATCTTGAAAAGCCAAGAAACTGCTGTACTTGAGTGGAATCCATTTGTCCTTATCGCCCTCTGCAATCCAATCCGCATACTCCTGGTATTTTGCAAATTCAGGCTGACTAGCTACGCGTTTTTGGGCCGATTTTTTCGCTTTTTCGAATTTTCTCTCCCATTGGGTCACTGGGACATAATTTGCCTTTTCAACAAAGTCAATTGCTAAAGCGTTGTCGTATTCTTTTTCACCAATCTCAATACCGTCGTAGGCGCCAGGTAGTGATATATCTGGTGTTACACCCTGCAGTTGCGTTGTTCCACCAGAGATGCGGTAAAATTTCTCGGTAGTGATTTTTATGGCGCCTAAAGGTTTCAATTGATCCATTGATCCAGGTACAGCACGGTCAAAATCAAACATGTTCTGAACAGTTCCCTTGCCATAGGTAGATTTTGAGGGGCCTACAATCAAGGCGCGACCGCGGTCTTGCAACGCGGCACTCACTATTTCTGAAGCCGATGCGCTGTATTCGTTGACTAGAACGACAAGCGGTCCGTCCCAATACACGGTTGAGCTGCGGTTATTTTTTGCACGCGTTCCGCTTTGAAAATTTTTGACTTGAACCATAGGTCCATTTCCAGTAAAGAGTCCTGCTATTTCAATGGCGGCTTGTAACGAACCGCCACCGTTACCGCGCAGATCTAGAATCATGCCTTCCACACCGGCTTCTTTGAGTTTTATGATTTCATTCTTGACATCTTCTGCCGCATTGTGGTTGTTTTTATCGTAGAAGTCCACGTAAAACTTGGGCAATCTGATGTACCCTGTTTTTCCACTGCTCTCGCTAATTAGCTCACCGGTTTTCTTATTGTAGACGGCGCCGTCAAGGATGGTACTGCGCGCAAAAGTGCTTTCTATTTCAACAATATCTCGGATGATAGGAATGACCTGTCTAGCACCATCTTTTTTCTTTACTGTTAATCGAACTTCACTTCCTTTTTTACCTCGTATGAGGTTGATGCCATCGCGTACTTTGTAACCGACGACATCAACTGGCTCTTCTTCACCCTGTGCGACCGCTAAAATTTTATCACCGGCTTCTAGATCACCTTGCCTCCAGCAGGCTGAGCCTACGATGATTCGTTCAATGGTGATGTAGTCGCCGTCTTGTTTTAATTGGGCACCAATACCTTCAAATTGACCCGTCATGCTCAATTCGAAATCTTCGTTTTGTTGCGGAGCGAGGTATGAAGTGTGCGGGTCAAATGCCTCGCAGTAGGCGTTCATATACATGCCAAACCACTCCAAACGACTTACATCCATGAGATCGTCGTGCCATTCGTTTTGTAGTTCTAATTCCTTTTCACGCGCTTCGGCTTCGAGCGTTTCAAACGACTTTAGCTTCACCGTTTCATCCGTTTCGGCATCTTCTTTTTGCGAGCGGTCCTTTTCGTAAATACGGTTCAATACCCGCCACTTCAGATGTTTGCGCCAAAACTCCAGGTGCTCCTCATTGTTGCGAGCAAAGGTCCGTGACTCGGGGTTGTTGCCAATGCGTTCCTCTAAGGTATAGTCGAATGGTTGTGAAAGCAATCTCGTATAAATTTCCTTGGACGCATCGATGGAATAGGTGATTAGCGCGTAACTGGTGGTAAAGAACCTAGTATCTCCTAAAAGGAAAAGGTTGTCCAATTCTTTGCTATATACAGCCAATTGGTCCACTTCATTCTTGGTCAAAAACAGCTTGTTGTAATCCAAAGTATTCAAGTAGTTCTCGTATACTTCTTCACTCAACGCATCGTCGACCTCCTTTGGTTGTAAGTGCACATTCGTCAGGGCATCACGTACCAACGAAAAGATGACAACTTCTTTTTCTTCATCTGGGCCAAACCATTTGAACCCTAAAACAACCAAAGCTCCCACTGCAAGGGGGAGTAAATATTTGAGATTTTTACGCTGCATAAGTCTCTGAATCATAGAATAGGCAAGGTACAATCTTTGTTCCAAGCTTCAGCAATTCGAACGTTAAAGGAATGCAAACGCGAAGGGCATTACATAAGTCTGTAAAAGGCAAAATGTTACTTACCTTTGCACCCCCTTTTACAGGGAGTTTTGCAACATTTAATTCTACAGTAATGAACATCAGCAAGAACGAAGTAGACGCACTAAACCTTTTAGTGAACATTGAGATCACCCCAGAAGATTACCAAACGAAGGTGAGCAATGTATTGGAAAATTACCGCAAGCGTGCGAATATTCCGGGATTCCGTCCAGGGAAAGTGCCTATGGGTTTGATCAAAAAACAATACGGTAAAGCCGTACTTATTGAAGAGATCAATAACCTCTTGCAAGACAGCATTTATAAATACATTACAGACGAAAAGTTGAACATCTTAGGCAATCCTATGCCTGTTGAGCAACCGGATTTAGATTTTGATACTGCGGGATCGTACAACTTTCAGTTTGAGTTGGGACTAAGCCCCGAATTTGAGGTAAGCATCTCAAAGAAAAATAAGGTCAAAGCAGTTAAAGTCGTTGCAGATAAAAAAGTGCTGGACACTTATGTTGAAGACATTCGCAACCGTTACGGTAAAATGTCTTCGCCAGAAACCCCAGAGGTTTCGGACATGTTCCACGGGACATTCACGGAAGTGGATGCGGAAGGTGCGGCTGTAGAAGGCGGCATCGTAAAAGAGGATACCCAAATTATGGGTTCAAATTTGAAAACAAAGAAAGCACAAGGCGAATGGTGCAAGGCTGCAACGGGAGATGTACTTCCTGTTGAAGCGGCTAAGAGTTTTGTTAAAGGCTACAATGTTGCGGGTCTCTTGGGTGTTACTGATGCCCAATTGGAAGCTTCTAACGGTCTTTTCCACTTTGAGTTAAAGAGTGTTGCACGCATGGAGCCGGCTGAAATGAACCAAGAGTTCTTCGACAAGGTATATGGAGAAGGCGTCGTGACAAGCGAAGCTGAAATGCGCAGTAAAATGAAGGAAGAAGCTGAGCGCATGTACATGAACGAATCTGATCAGTATTTCCTAAACAATGTTGCAGAATACTTGCTCGATAAAACCAAATTTGACTTGCCCGTAGCGTTTTTGAAAAAATGGATGCAAACGGCAGGTGAAAAACCAGTTTCAGCTGAAGAGATTGAGGCAGATTGGGAGAAAACAGAACGTGGATTGCGTTACCAATTGATTGAGAATAAAGTCATTCAATTGGGTGAAATTTCAGTTTCTCAAGAAGAATTGGTAGACCATACTGTTGACATGGTCAAGGCGCAATTCCAACAATACGGCCAGCAAGCCATGGACGATGAAATGTTGAAAGGCATAGCAGAGAACGCGTTGAAAAACGAAGAAGAAGCCCGTCGCATCAACGATCAGGTGTACAATGCTAAATTGTTGAGTTACTACAAAGAGAATTTTAAGGTAGATGAGAAGGAAGTTACCTACGATGAATTCATTAAATTGGTAACGGAAAAAGCATAATTATTCCCTTCACTTTAGAAAATTAGACTTCATGGATTTCGGAAAAGAATTCAAAAAATACGCTACGAAACACGCCAACATCAACAGCATGTACGTAGATCAATACGTTGACGCTTCATTGACGCCATACATCATTGAAGAGCGCCAAATGAATGTTGCTCAAATGGATGTGTTTTCTCGTCTGATGATGGACCGCATTATCTTTTTGGGTACCGGAATTAATGATCAAGTTGCGAACATCGTTCAGGCGCAGTTGCTCTTTTTAGAAAGTGCTGATGCGAAAAAAGACATCCAGATTTACATCAATTCTCCTGGGGGTTCTGTTTATGCTGGCTTAGGCATCTATGATACCATGCAGGTAGTGAATCCTGATGTAGCGACCATTTGTACGGGTATGGCGGCATCTATGGGTGCAGTTTTGATGTGTGCAGGTACTGCAGGAAAGCGTTCTGCATTAAAGCATAGCCGTATCATGATCCACCAGCCTATGGGCGGTGCTCAAGGTCAGGCTTCAGACATGGAGATCACGTTGACAGAGATTCTTAAGTTGAAAAAAGAACTGTACAGCATCATTGCCCATCACAGTGGACAGCCATTTGACAAAGTCGAAGCCGATTCTGACCGTGATTATTGGATGACCTCTGAGGAGGCCAAAGCCTATGGCATGGTGGATGAAATTCTTTTAGGTAAGAGTCAGGTCAAATAATGAGCGAAGAAAAGAACATACATTGTTCTTTCTGCGGGCGCAGCAAGAATGAAGCAGAAATGATGATTGCTGGTGTGGACGCCCACATTTGCGATCGTTGTGTTGAACAGGCTGGCGGTATTCTTCACACCGAGCTTGGTGAGGCGCCACAAACCAGTCCGCTGGATGTCGCAGGAAAAGCTGAGTTTGACTTTACACCATCACAAATTAAAGCGCATCTCGATGAGTATATCATCGGGCAAGACCAAGCTAAACGCACCATGGCTGTTGCCGTTTATAACCACTACAAGCGAATTGGTTTAGTTCCATTAAAGGATGCACCAGAGGTAGATAAATCAAATATCGTTATCGTTGGGAATACCGGAACGGGTAAAACTTTGATGGCACGTTCCATAGCAAAACTGCTAAATGTTCCTTTCACTATTGTTGATGCGACGGTTTTGACCGAAGCAGGCTACGTTGGTGAGGATGTTGAAAGTATTTTGACAAGGTTGCTTCAAGCTGCAGATTACGATTTACCCAAGGCACAGGTTGGTATCGTATTTATTGACGAGATCGATAAAATTGCCCGCAAGGGCGATAACCCTTCAATCACTCGCGATGTGAGCGGTGAAGGTGTGCAGCAAGGGCTGCTCAAGCTGTTAGAAGGATCTAAGGTGAATGTCCCTCCGAAGGGCGGGCGTAAGCATCCCGATCAGAAATACATTGAGGTAGACACGACAAATATTCTGTTCATTGCTGGTGGTGCTTTTGTGGGAATAGAAAAGAAAATTGGTTCTCGTTTAAATTCAGCGTCATTAGGGTACTCTAAAGAGTCGCGCCAACATGTTGAGGACGATGAAGTGTTGAGCTATATCACTCCGTCTGATTTAAAAAGCTATGGACTGATTCCTGAATTGATTGGGCGTATGCCTATCGTTACGTTTATGTCACCGCTGGATAAAAAGGCCTTACGCGCTATTTTGACCTTGCCAAAAAATGCGTTAATCAAGCAGTACCAGCACCTTTTTCATATGGATGATATCACATTGTCTTTTGATGAAGAGGTATACGACTACATTGTTGATGTAGCTCTTGAGTACAGTCTTGGAGCTCGCGGATTACGTAGCGTTTGTGAGGCTGTTTTGACGGATCATATGTTTGATGCGCCAGGACTTGACGCGACGGAAATTAATATTACACTGGACTACGCGAAATCGCAGATTGAGCGAAGCTCGCTTCGAAAAGCCATTTAAATAGAACAAAAAAGCCGCTCATCGAGCGGCTTTTTTATTGTGTTTAGCTTCTTAGCGCATAGTGGTATAGACGTTCTGAACATCGTCGTCTTCCTCAAGCTTTTCGATGAGTTTTTCGAGATCTTTCGTCTGTTCGTCTGTAATTTCTTTTGTGGTGGTCGGGATATATTCGAATCCGGATTCTACAATCTCATGTCCTAATTCTTCGAGTCCTTTCGTTATGTTACCGTAGTCCGCGAATTGACCGTATACCATGATCACTTCTGTTTCTTCACCGTCCTTTTCCTCGACATCTTTAAAAACGTCTTCCGCGCCGTGGTCGATCATTTCAAATTCGAGTTCTTCCACATCAATAGCACCTGCAGCTATTTTCACATGGCATTTGTGCTCGAACATGAATTCTACAGAGCCAGAGGTTCCCAACGATCCTTCGCATTTGTTGAAGTACGAGCGAACATTAGCCACTGTGCGTGTATTGTTGTCCGTCGCCGTTTCTACGAGAACTGCAATTCCGTGTGGTCCGTACCCTTCGTAAATAATGGTTTTATAGTCGCCTTGGTCTTTTGACATCGCCTTTTTAATGGCGCGCTCAACATTATCCTTAGGCATGTTCGCTGCTTTTGCATTCTGAAAGAGCATGCGTAATCTATAATTTGAATCGGGGTTATCACCGCCTTCTTTAACGGCCATGATAATGTCCTTCGTGATGCGCGAGAACGTTTTCGCCATCCCAGCCCAACGTTTAAATTTGCGTTCCTTTCTAAATTCAAATGCGCGTCCCATATAGTGGAATATCTTTTTTGATTGATGACCAAAAGTAGGAACTATCTACGAGCTTTTTTGCTAGTACTCCCTTTCTTCGCTTTCAATTCTTGTGCTTTATACCAATTTTTTATTTCAAGCTTTCTGCCGATTGTTTGGGTAATGATATCGCGCTCTAAATCCCAACCTCTCGCGGGGCTATATTCTCTTCCATAAAAGATGATTTGTAAGTGCAGTTTGTTCCACAGATCTCGCGGAAAAAGTCGTTTAGCATCCCGCTCTGTTTGTTCTACAGATTTTCCGTTCGAGAACCCCCAGCGGTACATCAACCGATGAATATGCGTATCGACTGGAAATGCGGGTACGCCGAAGGCTTGACTCATGACAACGCTGGCGGTTTTATGACCTACACTTGGCATCGCTTCTAGGGCATCGAAGCTCGCGGGCACTTCGCCATTGTATTTTTCAACGATGGTCCTACTAAAGGAGTGAATGCCTTTGCTCTTCATAGGGACCAGACCGCAAGGACGAATGATGTTCGCAATCTCTTCTACGGTTAGTTTGGCCATGGCATAAGGGTTATCTGCTATTTTAAAAAGTAGTGGGGTAATTTTATTTACGCGTTCGTCCGTGCATTGCGCACTAAGTACAACTGCCACGAGTAAAGTGAAGGGATCTTTGTGATCGAGAGGTACGGGGGTTTCTGGATATAATTGTTCAAGGGTTTCCAGAGTGAATTGTACTTTTTCTTCCTTAGTCATGTGAAAAACTATTTAATGCCAACAGTGTCGTTGACGAATGAAACAAAGCTAACTTGGAGTTGTTGAGAAATAAAATGAATTAACAATGGCATTAAAAATTGGACAGCAAGCGCCTGCTTGGAGCGGGGTAAATCAGCACGGTGAGGAGGTCACTTCTACGCAATTCTTAGGAAAGAAGGTGATCCTTTTTTTCTATCCAAAAGCGAGCACCCCTGGATGTACGGTCGAGGCTTGTAATTTTAGAGATCACTACGCTGATCTGGCGGCTAAAGGATTCGAAGTAGTTGGCGTTAGCGCAGATTCAGTAAGGCTTCAGAGCAATTTCGCGACAAAGCAAGCATTGACCTATAATCTGATCGCGGACGAGGACAAATCAATCATTCTTGCCTTCGAAGCATGGGGTTGGAAGAAGTTCATGGGCAAGGAATATGAAGGTATTTACAGACATACTTACGTGATGGATGAGCAGGGTGTTATTGAGCAGGTTTTAGAAAAGGTGAAAACCAAAGAAGCGACGGAACAAATCCTTGCGCTGTATTAAAAATTTAAATTCTTCGTGTAAATTATTAGAAAGGGCTTTGTCGTTTGAAACAAAGTTCTACATTTGTATAAATTCTAATATTTTTAGCATTCTAAGATTATGAGCGCAGACAAAGACGCCAAACTCAAGGCACTCAAACTAACGATGGACCGTATGGATAAAGCCTACGGTAAAGGAACAGTAATGAAAATGGGCGATGCGCCCGTAATTGAAGTGGAATCAATACCCACTGGGTCACTTACTTTAGACATCGCTTTAGGTGTGGGTGGCTACCCTATGGGTCGTGTTGTTGAAATTTACGGACCTGAAAGCTCGGGTAAGACAACACTTACCTTGCATGCTATAGCTGAATGCCAGCGTAAAGGTGGTATTGCTGCGTTTATTGATGCTGAACATGCGTTCGACAGAACGTATGCCGAGAGTTTAGGAATAAACACAGACGACCTCATTGTGTCGCAACCAGATAATGGTGAGCAAGCTTTAGAGATTGCCGATAATCTAGTTCGTTCCGGTGCCATAGACATTTTAATTATTGACTCTGTTGCTGCGTTAACTCCCAAAGCTGAGATTGAAGGCGAAATGGGCGATGCGCGTGTCGGGTTGCACGCGCGATTAATGTCTCAAGCGCTAAGAAAATTAACAGGTACGATCAGTAAGACGAACTGTTGTGTAATCTTCATTAACCAGTTGCGTGAGAAGATTGGCGTTATGTTCGGAAACCCCGAGACTACTACAGGAGGGAATGCGTTGAAGTTTTACAGTTCTGTTAGATTAGATATCCGTCGTTCTACACAGATCAAAGACGGCGATCGTGTAATGGGCAACCGGACACGTGTCAAAGTAGTTAAGAATAAAGTGGCACCTCCATTCCGCTTGGCGGAATTTGACATAATGTACGGTCTAGGAATTTCAAAGGCTGGCGAATTGATTGATCTAGGTGTAGAGCACGATATTTTGACTAAGAGTGGCTCTTGGTTCAGTTATGGAGAAACGCGTTTAGGTCAAGGTCGCGACACGGTCAAGCAATTATTTATAGATAATCCTGAGCTCGCTGAGGAAGTTGAAGGTAAAATAAAAGCGGTTTTAGCCGCGGCTGAGTAGCCAAAAACTCAATGAATATGCGCTGAATTTCAGCGCCTATTCATTAGAACGTTAACAACTTTCTGGGTGCGAAGTAGATCGCAGAATCAAACGCAAACATCCATTCTTAAGATGGAGACGAAACATGGAACGGTATCAACACAGCTAACTCTGTGTGGTTCGGTTTCGGTCGTACTTGGAACGCTTCTTTGCGTTACAACTTCTAATAAGAACGCTCTTATTTGATAAGAAGGCCCCGCCACTTGGCGGGGCTTTTTTTTTGGTGCATTTTTGGGGTATGAGAAACTTAGTTCTATTTGTGTTTACAATGTTGGTGCTAGTGCGTTGCGGCGCCCCTGAACAACCTACGAAAACACCAGATGTAAATACGTCTGAATCAATAGCGGTTAGTATTAAAGATCCTATTGACAGTATTAATAATGTCCTGCGTGATGCACCTAATGATCTGGATGCATTAGAATACCGCGCTTCGATGTATTTGAAACGCCAGAACTTGAAGTACGCTGCGGCAGATATTACTGCAGTTTTAGAATTGGACAGTAGTAGAACTAAAGCACTTGAATTGTGGGGCGATATCAGTTTTGCTACGAATCAAACGAGACAGAGTCGTGATGCATGGGTGCGCTGTATGAAGGAAGACCCCAACTACGTGCCGTGTCGACTAAAGATGGCTCAGTTGTACCATGTGGTTACAGAATTTGAGAAGAGCGCTGCTTTAGTAGATGAGGTGCTGGAAATGGAGCCGTCGAATGCCGAGGCTGCCTATTTAAAAGGTTTACTCATGCGAGATGCCCTCGAGGATACAACAAGGGCATTGGACTGGTTTCAGAAAGCCATAGATCTCAAGCCTGACTACATTGAAGCTTTAGATATGTCTGGTGTTCTTTACAGCAGTTTAGGCAACCCGCTTGCGTTGGGTTATTTTAATCGTTTGATTGAATTACAGCCTGACATTCGTGTGCACTTTTACAACCGCGGAATGTTTTATTTGAGCCAGCAGTATTGGAATGGAGCATTGGAAGATTTTACGAAATGTACCCAATTGGACCCTCAGGATCTAGAGTCCTTTTTCAACATAGGTTACGTCCATTTACAATTGCAATTGTATGCGGAGGCGCGTCAATATTTTACCCAAGCTTTGGCCATACAGCCGGTTAACCACCGCGCGCTTTATGGCCGTGGCTATTGTTTTGAACTATTGGGCGATCTACCTAATGCAGAGGCAGATTACCGTCAAGCGCTGTCTTTTAACCCACAACACAGAGGTTCGCAGGAGGGTCTTGGAAGAATCGAGCGTGCTCGGGCGCAATCAGGTCAATAAACCAACGCTTTGAATTTATTAGGATAGTCGGAGATAATACCATCGACGCCCATATCCACAAGCTTTTGCATTTCTGAAACGTCGTTGATTGTCCAGGGAATAACGGCAATTTGCCTAAAGTGACACCATGAAATTAGTTCTGGGGTGACCAATTCATAGCTGGGGCTGTATATATCTACAGGAAACCCCAATGCATTCATTTCTTTGGCTGGGTCGGCTGTTTTTTCTGTGATCAAGCTAAGCTTAACCGGCAAGGCAGTTTTTCGCACCTCACGAAGGGCACGAGGATCAAAGCTTTGAATACATACTTTGTTAAACACATCCGCTTCTGGATAAGCCTCATTTAATTCGTATAAGGTTTTCGCAACTGCAGCAGCAAAATTCTGTGGACCAGGATGGTACTTATTATCTCCTTTGCGGTTCGATTTGATTTCAATATTAAAATTAGGCCAGCGCAATCCTTTATCTGCTATCATAGCAAAAAGGTCTTTAAGCAGTGGTTTGCTTTGTATGGCATTTTGTTGTTCAGGGAAATCGGGATGCCCCTTTGATCCGCAGTCAAAAGCTTTAATACTGTCGTAAGTCATTTTGTAGAGGCTAAACGAAGGCCCCTCATGAGCGCTATCTTTTAACGTGCAAATGGTTTCGTTGAACCAAGGTTCATGCGATATTACGAGCTCATGGTCCGCTGTAACGCAGAGGTCCAATTCAAGCGTGCTTACCTCAGGAATCTCCAACGCTTTTTCAAATCCCAGCAATGAGTTTTCTGGAAATAGTCCGCGTGCTCCGCGATGGCCTTGCAGGTCTAACGTACGTTCAGGACGGGTACAATTCATAAGTAAAATGGAGCCGATAAGGACTAGGATAGAATGCTTCATATTGTGTACTTTAATGACCTATTTGATAAACCTCTAAAATACTGACCCCATGCGACAAAAGGCACTCTTAAGCCTTAGTTTTGTGGTCATTCTGACCCAATGTACTATGACTGAGCAAAACGCTACTGGCGAACCTTTGGCTAAATCTGTCCCTTTCGAGATGACGGCACACGGCGATACGCGCGTGGACGAATATTATTGGATGCGCGATCGTGAAAACCCGGAAGTGATAGCGTACCTCAATGAAGAAAATGCGTATCGTGAGAAAATCATGAAAGCGACAGAGCCTTTGCAGGAGCGTTTGTACGAAGAGATCGTGGCGCGTATTAAAAAGGACGACAGTTCAGTGCCTTATGAGCTGGACGGCTATTTCTATTATACCCGATTCAATGCAGACTCTGAATATCCCCTCTACTGCCGCAAAGAAGGCTCATTGGAGGCTGAGGAAGAAGTTCTTTTAGACGTCAACGAATTGGCCGAAGGGCACGATTATTACCAGGTCACCGGACTCAGTATGCACCCCAACAACCAGAAAATTTCTTTTGGCGTGGACACGTTGAGTAGACGAATCTATACGCTGTACACTAAGGATTTGGTCACCGGTGCTATTGATCTAATTTCAGAGACAGAATGCACGGGTGGCTCTACGTGGAGTGCAAATGGCGATTTCCTCTTTTACACAGTAAAAGATTTGGAGACCCTACGCAGTTGCAAAATCAAGCGTTGGAATGCGCTAACAGGTGAGCATAGTACGATCTACGAAGAGAAAGACGAGACGTTCAGCACGTTCGTATACAAGAGTAAAAGCAAGAAATATATTTTTATCGGCAGTGGTTCTACCATGGCCGACGAACACCGATTCATTCCCGCTGATCAGCCTGAAGCTAACTTTGAAATTATTCATCCCCGCACGCGTGGATTGGAATACGGATTGAGTCATTTTGGCGATCATTTTTACATTCGCACAAATGCGGATGGGGCGACCAATTTTAAATTGGTCCGTACACCCGTAGCAGCGCCATCCATTGAAAACTGGGAGGAGGTTATTCCACATCGCGAATCTACCTACCTCGAGGATATCGCTCTATTCAGCAATTATCTGGTTGCGGAAGAGCGTTCAAATGGCTTGACCAACCTACGCATTCAACCCTGGGGCGGCGAACCGACTTATTTACCGTTTGAAGAAGAGACCTATACCGCCTATTTGGGAAATAATCCGGGCTTCGATCAATCGCATTTGCGCTTTGGATATACCAGTATGACGACCCCAGGAAGTGTCATAGATTATGATTTTAAATCAGGCGAAAAAACAGTTCAAAAAGAGCAGGAAGTCGTGGGCGGCTATGACAAATCGCTGTACGAAACCAAACGTATTTGGGCCACCGCAGCAGACGGAACTCAGGTTCCAATGTCCATAGTGTATCGAAAAGACAAACTCCGTTCTGACGGTCCTAACCCCACCATGCTTTATGGGTATGGGAGTTATGGCATTACCGTTGATCCACAATTTTCTAGTGTCCGACTAAGTTTACTAGACCGCGGTTTTGTCTACGCTATTGCTCATATTCGCGGATCGCAATACCTGGGCAGACCATGGTACGAAAACGGTAAAATGTTCGAAAAGATGAACACCTTTACGGATTTCATTAGTTGCGCCGAGACGCTCATAGAGCAGGGATACGCTTCCCCTGAAACATTAATGGCTTCTGGCGGTAGTGCAGGCGGCCTTTTGATGGGAACAGTGGTTAACCTGCGTCCGGATCTCTTCCGAGGTGTTCTCGCTGCTGTACCTTTTGTAGATGTCGTCACCACTATGCTGGATGAAACAATCCCACTTACTACGGGCGAATACGACGAATGGGGTAACCCTAATAATGAAGACAGTTATCTCTACATGAAGAGCTACAGCCCGTACGATAATGTAACTGCTCAAGCTTATCCAGCAATGCTCATTACAACGGGCCTCCACGACAGCCAAGTACAGTATTGGGAACCAGCAAAATGGATGGCTCGCTTGCGCAAGCTGCGTACCAATAACAAGGAGCCGCTCCTAATGTACTGCAATATGGAAACCGGCCATGGGGGTGCATCCGGTCGTTTTGAAAGTTTAAAAGAGACGGCGATGGAATACGCCTTCTTCTTAGATTTAATGGGCATTAAGTCATGAGTATTCTTCTGACAAAAATTTCGAAAAACTACGGTGCTCAAAAAGCCCTGAAGGAAGTTTCTTTGACCATTAAAAAGGGCCAAATCACCGGTCTATTAGGCCCAAACGGTGCAGGTAAGAGTACGCTAATGAAAATCATTACTGGTGCAATCTTACCCACCTCTGGCACTGCCGAGGTGAATGGCATAGATGTGGTGGCCTCACCCTTGCAGGTGCAACAATCTTTGGGCTATCTGCCGGAACACAATCCGCAGTACCTGGAGCTTTTTGTACGCGAGTATCTAGAATACGTTGCTCAAATATATAAGGTAGGTAAAGAGCGCATTCCAACGGTGATCGCGCAAACTGTCTTGGGACCGGAGCAGCATAAAAAAATTGGTGCCCTATCAAAAGGATACCGACAGCGTGTAGGATTAGCGGCAGCGTTGATTCCTGATCCAGACGTACTCATCTTAGACGAACCAACCACCGGTTTAGATCCAGCCCAATTGATAGAAATACGCGCCTTGCTAAAGAATATTGCCGTTGATAAAACCGTTCTTTTCTCTACCCACATTATGCAAGAAGTGGTAGAGTTGTGTGATACAGCTATCTTCTTAACGTCCGGTAAGATTGCAAAGAAATGTAACCGCGAAGAAATAGAGAAGGGTCCGGCACACCTTGAAGCGTTGTTTAGTACTTAAGGATTCAGGTTTCTACTATTTTATTAAGGTGACCTTTTTGCTCAAAGTGCCTAATGGCCTGCTCTTCAGTTCATTCAGTTTAATCAAGATTGTGCGTATTTAGTTTGGTGCGTGTCCACTAATTCACTTACATTTGTCCCACAATAACGCGGAGTGGAGCAGTTGGTAGCTCGTCGGGCTCATAACCCGAAGGTCGTAGGTTCGAGTCCTGCCTCCGCTACTACCCGAGACCCGAAGACATTTTGTCTTCGGGTTTTGTTTTTATCAGAAGTCCAAGTGTCTATGAAACAGCCAGTTATCTCTAAAAGTAGGTGGATGTTCGAGGTTCGATATTCTGTAGTTTTCGGAGAGTAGTGTAATCCATCGGGAAATAGTACATCTTGCAACCTTCGCTTTTGCTTAGTATTTATAGATTCCCAGAATTGACGGGGGTTTTCGAGCAGTGAAAGAATTTTTTCATCCAAAATTGCAAGGTTCGATTTTTTTGAAGGGAGGTTTTCGAGTTTTAGCTCAATTTCTTTGATTTCCTCTTGTGTAATGCGCGTGTATTTCTTCCACATCTTTTCGTTGATGTGCCCCACAGCAAACCGTCTTTCCAGATTTTCTAATTCATTTTCTTTTTGGGATATCTGGGAAAGGAGGTCCTTGCGTTTACCTTCAAAGCCCTTTAGCGAGTCTTCTAAAACGAGCCTCACCTGATCTTTAAGTATGGGAATGAGTTTAGGACTTAACTTAAAATCATCGAGTAGTTCCCCAAACTTCTCATGCATTCCCATACGCTTGGATCTCTTCGTGGAGTTTGCATTTACGGTATGGTTGCACTTATTACACTTGTAGTAATAATTGCCCGTTTTCTTGTGTTGGTAGGAAGTCATATTCTTTTCGCATTTCGTGCAATACAAGAACTTTGGAATT
>PZPA01000096.1 GCA_003045825.1 Bacteroidota bacterium | reverse complement strand
CGGTGCGAGCGCAGCGAACGTAAAATCATAAAAGAAGAGCGACTATTTAAAGTCGCACTCAGTGCTACAAAGCAAAGTTTGAAAGGTAAGCTTCCTCAGATAAGCCCTCTTATTCCTTTCAAAGATTTCCTTCAATTGAACCTGGAAGGCACGCGCTGTATCGCTCATTGTGATGATAGTGAGCGAACCGCTTTTACGGAATTGGTTCCTAATCAAAAACTAGTCGTATTGATTGGGCCGGAAGGTGATTTTACCGCAGAAGAAGTTCTTGCTGCGGAAAATGCTGGATTTACACCCATTCATCTGGGGCAGAGCCGTCTTCGTACCGAAACTGCTGCTTTAACGGCGGTTTCGATGGTGTACGCGGCGCACCTTTAACTTCCTGGAAATTTAAATCTTGGTCGAACGGGTCTTTCCAATCGTCCCACGCTACCTCTTCGTGCGGAACAGGTTGGTCGCGCAATGCCTCTATAGGTTCAGTCTTTCGATAATATAGTGCCAAAAGTAGTCCTACAATGGCTCCGCTAAGGTGTCCTTCCCAACTGATCGTGGGATCGTGTGGTAAGACGCCCCAAAGGAAGGAACCGTACAAGAAAACCATGAGCATACTCTGGGCAAGCAGCTTAACATGAAGTCGGAGTATACCGCTGAAAAATATAAAGCTAACTAAAGCATAAAGCCAGGCACTTGCGCCGATATGGAAATTTGGTCTGCCTATAAACCAAAGACCTATGCCCGGCAATATGAACGCCAGTAACCAAACTCTATCAAATATTTTTGGAAATGAATAGCGAAGAAGCGTTCCAACGAAAAACAGACTGATTGCATTTGAAAAAAGGTGATTGAAATCCCCGTGAATGAGCGGAAATGTAAGAATATGCCAAACGCCGGATAGTTGACCCGGATAGAGACCCAGCGAAGCGAAATTGGCCTGTAAGGCTTGCTCTAAACCAAAAACGAATGCCGTAAGGGCAACCCAAATGATGGGCCATAAAAACAGCCCTTTGTGAATTCCATATTTAGACCAACCTGACATAGCGAAAAGATAGTTACTTTCGAGGAATGAAACCGCTTGCAGAACAGCTTCGACCCCAATCTTTAGACCAATATCTAGGCCAAGAACATCTTGTAGGTCAAAATGGCGCATTGCGAAAAAGTTTAGAAGTTGGAAGACTGCCATCCATAGTGCTTTGGGGTCCCCCTGGAGTGGGGAAAACTACTTTAGCATTGCTTTTAGCCAAGGAACTTGAAGCTCCGCTGTATCAGCTCAGTGCGGTTAGTGCAGGCGTTAAGGATGTAAGGGAAATATTAGCAACTGCAGAAAAGAAAAATTTATTTGACAATAAACGTCCCATTCTTTTCATAGACGAAATTCATAGGTTTAACAAGGGACAACAAGACAGTCTTTTACATGCTGTAGAACGTGGTTGGATTACATTAATTGGCGCTACGACGGAAAACCCATCCTTTGAAATCAATGCTGCCCTACTTTCTAGAATGCAGGTCTATGTGTTGAATTCACATTCAAAAGAAGACCTTACCAAGATGATTGATCTGGCGAATGCGACGGAATACGCCACCCAAAAGGACCTCAAGATCACTGCACACGACTTCTTGATTCGTCAGAGTATGGGCGATGCACGAAAATTATATAACCTTGTAGAGCTTTGTTTTCAGCAAGGACAGCGCGGTGTTCCTATCGATGAGGAGTTTGCACAGAATGTCCTGAGCAATGCCCAGATTCGCTACGACAAAGGCGGAGATGAACATTACAACGTCATTTCAGCCTTCATTAAATCTATTAGAGGCTCTGATCCACAGGCAGCGGTATATTACCTCGCACGAATGATTGAAGGCGGAGAAGATGTGAAGTTTATTGCGCGTAGGTTAATCATTTCAGCCGCCGAAGATGTTGGCCTCGCCAATCCAAACGCCTTGATGCTAGCCAATGAAACTTTTAGTGCTGTGGAGCGCGTTGGCTGGCCTGAAAGCAGAATTATCTTGAGCCAGTGCACCATCTATTTAGCCACTTCGCCAAAATCCAATAGCGCTTATACCGCCATTGGCAAGGCGCAGAAATTGGTTCAACAAACGGGGAATCTTGAAGTGCCGGACCATCTTAAAAATGCCTCAAGTGCTTTAGCTAAAGATTTGGGCCACGGAAAAAACTATTTATATCCTCACGATCATCCAGGAGGCTTTGTACCTCAAGAATATTTGCCAAAAGAGATTCAAGGTAGTGTGTTGTGGTCGCCGGCATCAAATGGTAAAGAGCAGCAGATCAGCGCCCAACAGAAGTCAATGTGGAAAGATAAATACGAGGGTTAACGCAAGAGAACCTCTGTGCGTCTGTTCAAGGCTCTTCCCTCCTCTGTATCGTTTGAAGCCACCGGCTTGTCCATACCCCTTCCTTCCGAAGTAAGTCTCGTTGGTTGAATCCCATGCTCCACCAACCAACTCAGTACTGCCGCTGCTCTGGCCTCGCTTAATCTTTGATTGTAGGCCCGTCCACCTTGGTTATCTGTGTGTCCAATGATGGTTACGTTCAAGTCCAAATTGTCCTCGAGCATCCGTAAGAGTGCCGTAAGTTCCTTTTCACTTTCAGGCAACAAGGTGCTTTGGTCCAATTCGAAAAGAATGTTTCTTAATGCAAATGCTTTACCTGCAGCAATTGGAATGAGCTTGATGGTTGCCACGTTGTTCCCATGCAATGGTCTCGCGATGTAGTCCAGCTGTGAAATAACACCTGAATACGGCAAGTATCCTTTGTGATACACCGATAATCGCACTTCTCCACCATCGGTCATTAAGCGGACCCTACCGGTATTTTTAGCGCTGGTGCCAGAAAAGAATTGGACCCCATCAACATTGAAAAGTTGCACGGAAGCCTCTCCTATGGGCAATAGGGTCAAACTATCTACAACCACGAGATCGTAGTTATCTCTGATCTCCGGCTGAAGGTGTTTTGGCAAGTCAAACCTATACAGATCTAAAGCGCTGAGCCCATCATAACTGGGTACAATAGCTTCACCTCGATCGGAAGCGAGGTAACCAAACTGCCCACTTTTGTCGATCACCAGCGAAAACTCCTCTCCAAAACTATTGAACGGAAACCCAAGATTAATGGGGTCTGACCAGGTTGAATCATTGATGCGGGTGGACATAAAGAAATCCGATGCACCCAACGAAGGACTACGCTCGGATAGAAAATACAAGGTCTTCCCGTCAAAGTGCATAAAGGGACAACTCTCCCTGTCGCTGCCATTGATATTAGAAGGGAGCTTTTGTCCTTTGGTCCAATTTCCTTCATCATCCTTAGTGGACACAAAAATGTCCCGGTCTCTTTCCATGCTATTACTCGCTCGTACAAAGTAGATGGTGCGTCCATCTGGGCCCAGACTCGGTTGACTCTCCCACCGACCCGTATTAATAGCACCAGGCAGCGGCTTCGGGATTTCCCATCCATAGTTTGGACTCCAATGGCTGTAGTACAAATCGCAACTTCCTGCACCGTCCGGGCGATCACACACAGTGAGAACCATGAATTGGCCATCCGGGCTAATACAAGCAGCACCCTCGTTCAAACGAGAATTCAGATTGCCTTCAAGCGGAACGCCGAACTTTGAGATACCATCAAGGGCAGCCTCGAAGAGGTTTTCATCGGTTGGCTTACTACCTGATATATAGCGGTGGGTATAGATGAGGTGCTCGTCTCCCCCAGTAATGGTGGGGAAATACTCTAATTCCTCGGTAGAAAAACTCAGCTTTTGGATGTTGTAATCAAAATCCGATGCTACATATTCTTCATGTTGCTGTTTTGCAAAGCGAAGGTTTTCTAATTCCAATTCGGCTCCCTCTCGACGCTCCTTCGACAAGCGCGCTATAGATAAGTAGATGTCCCATTGAGCAATGCTCTCCTCCCATTGAAACAAGTATTTATTAGCTATGCTCTTCTTTAAATAAATGCTCGAAAGCTCCTTTATGTCTAATGCTTCATCGTAGTACGCAATAGCCTCTGAATACTTTCCGTTTCGAAATTTTTGATCGCCGGCATAGATATAGGGCTGGTAATAAACATCCCTACCCTTGTGCATACTCTTATTTAAATACTTCCAGCCTTGCTCTGTTTTACCGTTTCTAAATGCCTCCTGAGCCCTCTGAAAGAATTGTATTGCGCCCTTGCTCTGTCCACTGGCAGAAAAGCTAAGAAGAATTAGTGGTAAAAAGACAAATAGAAATCGGCGCATTAGAAGTATTTTTGAGGTACTACGAAGATATCTCAATCCTATTGAAAACGAAGAGAATTGCAATAACGGGTGCGCCCGCTACCGGAAAAACGACATTAAGTGCGGCTTTGGAGTCTTTAGGTTACCCCGTTTTTCATGAACAAGCACGTGAGATTATTCAACAAAGTTTGGATGACGGTACGGATATTTTGCCTTGGAAAGATCTAAATGCTTTTACCGAAGTGGTATGGCAACTGCGAAATGAACAGTATTCTAATGCTGTGTTAGGAAAAATTAATTTCTACGATCGTACTAACCTCGATGCATACGCGTATCTTATAAAAGGTGAAACGCAATTGACAGAACAATGGTCAAAGGAATTGGAGGAGATGCATTTTGATGCGGTGTACTTTTTACCAGTTTGGCATGAGATTCATAGCCTCGATAAGCAGCGTATGGAAACGTTAGAGGATTGCATCGAAGTAGATGGCTTTTTAAAATTGGCTAATCTCGAGAAAGGCTATAATTTAATAGAAGTGCCAAGGGTCAGTATTGAGGAGCGTGTCGCCTTTATTGAGGCACATTTATGAGTAAACAAAAGG
>PZPA01000028.1 GCA_003045825.1 Bacteroidota bacterium | reverse complement strand
GCTCGGTCGTAAAACAGGGCGCGGTTTTTACAATTATGCCTCGGGCATGGATGCAGCCGTGGTCGCCCAAGAAGCTGCAGAGATTGATCCACTATTGAGTGAAAAGATCGTAGAGCGCATCTTGTGTATGATCATCAACGAAGCCCTGGACGCCGTGTGGCAAGGCATTGCAGATCCAGAGAACGTAGACCTGGCCATGACCAAAGGTGTGAACTACCCAAAAGGACCTATTCAATGGGGCCGTGAAATGGGCTGGGACCAAGTTTTAGATACTTTGAAACGCTGTCACAAGCATTATGGCGACGACCGCTACCGCCCATGTCCGCTGCTGCGCCACCTGAATTCAGGCAACGCCGAACTGGGCGAAGGACAGCTTACTGATAATTTTATGGTCTAATAGCATGACCAAACCTAGCGACGAACTACTCAAGCGCGCCTATGCGCAGGATGCTTCCATCTACCAGGAAACACCACAGGACGTTGCTTTTCCTGCCTCCGCAGAAGAGGTGGTCGCACTGGTCAGATCCGGTAAGCCGCTGATCCCTCGAGCCGCAGGAACTTCCCTCGCGGGCCAAGTCGTGGGCGATGGCACTGTATTAGATACCGGAAGGCACATGAACGCTATTCTCCACATTAACGTGGAAGAGCAATGGGCAGAGGTGCAACCCGGCGTTGTCCGCGACGAACTCAATTATCATCTTAAAGAACACGGACTGTTTTTCGGCCCCAATACCTCCACCTCCAACCGTTGTATGATGGGCGGTATGGTGGGCAATAACAGCTCAGGCTCGACCTCTATTTCTTACGGAACGACCCGCGAAAAATTGCTCGGTCTTGAACTCGTCACCGCGGACAGGGTGCTGCGCGCCATGGGCGAAATTCAGTCCGACGGCGTACGTGAAATTCCTTCGGCAGTGGAAGATTGGTTAGTGCAATGGCAAGATGCCTGGAGGTCGCAAAACCTCGAAGCGCATTTCCCAGATGCGAGCATTCACCGAAGAAATACGGGGTACGCGATTGATTTAATTGGCAACGATGGCGATGCACTCTTAAGCGTGATGTGCGGTTCAGAAGGTACGCTGGGCATTACCACCAAGATTCGTGTGGCCTTGGACCCCCTGCCGCCTGCTCATGTAGCCGTAGCTGCATTGCACTACCACAGCATGGATGAAGCCATGGGTGCCACGCCAAAATTGATGGCGCATACCCCCTACCAGCTGGAGCTCATGGACCGCATCATCTTAGAATGTACACGTGAGAGCAAGGAATATGCAAGCTACCGTGATTTTGTCCAAGGCGATCCTGCAGCCATTTTGTTGGTGGAAGTTCGCGGTGAAAGCGAGGCGGAACTCGCTGAAAATTTGGCTGCGCTGCAATGCGAGCACAGTTATGCCAGAGCCGAGCTCTTTGGCGGCGACAGCGATAAAGTTTGGAAGCTCCGTGCCGCGGGGCTGGGATTACTCTCCAATGTGCCAGGCGATGCGAAACCTGTGGCATGTATTGAAGATACCGCTGTACGTATTGATGTGCTCCAAGAATATATCCGTGAGTTTGATGCGTTGATGCAAGGCTTCGGCCAGGAAAGTGTGTACTACGCGCATGCCGGTGCTGGGGAATTGCACCTGAGACCTATTTTGAATTTGAAGACTTCTGAGGGGGTCCGATTGCTGTATGAAATCAGTAAGGCCAGTGCGGAATTGGTCAAGAAATACGGTGGGTCTTTATCGGGAGAACACGGCGACGGTCGCGTACGTGCAGCATTTATCAAAGACTTTTATGGCCCCGAGGTTTACCCTTGGATGGAAAGCTTCAAGAAGGCATGGGACCCAGAGAACCGGTTGAACCCGGGCAAGATTGTGGGCGCCAAACCCATGAACGAAGATTTGCGCTATGAAGTAGATCGAGAGGAGCCCGTTTTAGATACTCAGTTTCCCTTCAGCGAAGAGGGCGGATTCTTACGTGCCGTAGAGAAATGCAACGGATCGGGAGATTGCCGACGTCTGCCTTTCACCGGTGCCTTAATGTGCCCTTCATACATGGCCTCACGGGACGAATGGGACAGTACTCGCGGACGGGCGAATGTGCTTCGCAGCGTACTTACCGAGCAAAGTATAGAAGGGTTTAAAGCGCCGGAATTGGCCGAAGCGATGCAGCATTGTGTCGGCTGTAAAGGCTGTACCAAGGAATGTCCTTCAGGGGTCGATATGGCCGCCATGAAGTCTGAATACTTGTATCAAAACCGGGCTAAACGCACGATGGCCGATAAGGCCTTTGCCAACTTCCACAAGAGTTTGAGCTATCAGGGATGGTGGCGTTTCATCAACCCTGTTCTCAAATCAGGACTGACCAAGCGATTGATGGGTATTCACCCGGAGCGTTCCCTACCAGGGCTTGTGAATCCCGCCTACATGAAGGCGTATGAAAAAGGCTATTCGGTTGAAAGCGCCGCAGGCCACGAGCGCGCCGTGATTCTGTGGGTGGATGAATTTACCCAGGCGAACGATCCGATGTTGGTGGGTAAAGCGTGTGATGTACTCGGCGCGCTCGGCTATAGTCCAGCGGTCGTTTGTAGCCCAAGTGGACGCGCTGCGCTCAGCGGTGGTTTTTTGCCAGAATCGAAGAAATTGGCCCAAAAAGCACTAAAAAAGCTCCAAAATGCAGCAAAAACGCTCCAAAATGCGCCGATTTTGGGTTTAGAGGCAAGTGCCGTTCTCAGCGCTGTGGATGAATATGGACGGTTGTTGCCGGAAGAAAAAGCGTGGATTGAAGCGCAGAGAATTGCGACCATTGATAAGTTCTTGGCGGACGATTTGCCAAAATTGGACCGAGCTAGTGATGCTTTTGAGGCGTACGAAGAAGAGATCTTGTTGCACGTGCATTGCCACCAAAAGAGCTTGGAAAGTGCGGGAGATACCGCCTATGTTCTTCAGGTATTATTAGGTGCCAAGGTGGACCGCGTGAAAAGCAGTTGTTGTGGTATGGCGGGTTCGTACGGGATGAAAAGGGAGAATTATGCGATGAGTAGGAAGATGGCTGAATTGGTCCTGCTTCCAAAAATTGAATCTTTTGAAGGAGAGGTCATCGTAGCTACCGGAACCTCGTGCCGACATCAGATCGCAGATTTTAGTCAGCGAAAAGCGGAACACCTCGTTGATACACTTTGGGAACATCTGCGGTTCTAAGCAGACTTAGTCCTCCACTTGCTCAAATTTCACTATGATGTCCTGGATTCCGGTGAGTACGGTATCGCGCATTCCATGGACCATTGTTAAGGTGTAACGCTCATTATCTCTAAAACGAACAGCACCACCGCCTATGGGTGCGAATACCGTTTTGAGCGTACTCATTCCCGTTCCGTTCCAGCGGCCGAGGTCGTCCGCCAAAGCAATGTTCACAGTATCAGAATACTCTACGCCTTGGCTCGAACGTATGGTACGGAAGAGGTACAGATTGTTGTACGGGTAGTCGGATAAATGACGCACATACATACCCATGAATACTGGGGTTTCTGCATCTTGTGGCGCCCACTCGACGGTGATCGTACTGTCCATGTGCCAACGATTGTTTTCGAAGGTGTTCAATTCGTCTAACACCGGGGGTGCAGAACAACTTTGTAGAAAAAGAAAAAACAGCGAAAAAAGACCCAAAACGAGTCGATTTTCAGCTGTTTTCATGTGTTTTTGCGCTAAAAAGGGCATTATTCTGCTTTTTTCGGTGCATTTGGCTTTTTGCCGCTTCGGTTGCGTCCGCCACGATTTCTATTGCGTCCACCGCGGTTGTTACGACCTTTTGGTTGATCGAAACGCGTAATGCTATCTTCGGCGCTACCGCCTACAAAATCGGCCACCGCTACCTCAGCTTTCACCTTAGGCTGCTCAACGTAGGCAAATTCTGCAAGGTCGTCTGGAGTTTCTCCTTTTTTATTCGCTTCTAAAATCTCAAGGACTTGGTCAAGCTTTAATGGCACCCAGTTGTTAGGATCGCTATCGAGCGAATACCACAGCATCTCCTTGAAAATATCCATTTTCTGGAAGAACGCCACGCCTTTCGCGAGTTTGAGTTTCTTTGAAGGTGATGGGAAACGTTTCACTGCTTCGATGTAGCTGTCCAATTCATAGTTCAAACAACACTTCAGCTTCCCACACTGGCCCGCCAACTTCTGCGGATTCAAACTGAGCTGCTGATAACGCGCCGCCGCAGTATTCACACTGCGGAAATCACTAAGCCATGTTGAACAACAAAGCTCACGACCACACGACCCGATCCCACCCAAACGTTGGGCTTCCTGGCGTGCGCCGATCTGTTTCATTTCAATTCGAACAGAGAACAATTGGGCCAATTCGCGGATCAATTGACGGAAATCTACGCGCTCATCTGCCGTGTAGTAGAACGTCGCTTTCGAACCGTCGCCCTGGTATTCCACATCCGAAATTTTCATTTTCAAGCCTAGACGCTGCGCCACATCGCGGCTCTGCATCATGGTTTGTTTTTCACGCGCACGAGCTTCCGCCCATTTTTCTAAATCGCGCTCAGAAGCTTTGCGGTACACCTTGTTCGGATTCTCTTCCGATTCGTACTTAAACTTCTTCTTATTCATCTGGAGCTTTACCAGCTCCCCGGTGATAGAGACGTTTCCTATGTCGTGTCCGGAGTGGGCTTCTACAGCCACAGCATCTCCGATCTGGAGTGGAAGACCTTCTGCATTATGGAAAAATTCCTTGCGTCCGTTCTTAAATCTGACCTCGACCCAGTCAAAAGCTTGATCTGTCGAGGGTAGTTCCATATTTGAAAGCCAGTCATAAACCGACAGTTTTCCGCATCCTCCAGTTCCACACGAGCCGTTGCTTTGACAACCCTTTGGAACGCCACCACCGCTGCCACAATTACTGCATGCCATGGTCGTTATATTTATGCTATCAAACAACAACTTTGTTGTGTTGTTTGCGATACTAAGGTCGTAAATTGAACCCATGATTGAACGGAATCTGTTTAAAATTCTCCTCACCGCTTGTTTCGCGGTTCTACTGGCCCCGTTTGCGAAGTCGCAGGAAGGAAAATGGCAGGCCGCAGGTGCTTTTGAGCACTGGGTTGATCATCTTCCGTACAACACGTTCGAGCACGTGGACGAATTGGACCCCCTTGTTTTTTGTGCCTCGCAAGACAACCTGCTCGTCATCGACGGCAGTACAGACGAATTCACCAGATATTCACGCATCAACGGCCTTTCGGGGACCAACATCACCGCCTTGCGCGCCGATGCTCCCTCTCAAACCGTCTGGATCGGTTATGCCAACGGCCGCATAGATGTTTGGCGTAACGGCACCTTTCAAGCCATCAACGCTATCGAAGAAACACCGTCTTTTACGGGGCTAAAGCAGATCAACAGCTTCGCCTTTTTCAACGGCAAGGCCTACGCCGGCACCAACTTTGGTTTGGTTGAATTTGAAATTTCTTCCCGCCTCGCTGGGCGCACCTTTTTATTAGGCGATAACTTCACTCCCATAGCCATTACGACCTTCGCTATCAACTCAGCGGGCACGGCTTGTGTGTATTCACCGGACCAGCTAAATGAGTTTTTAGTAGCCGACCTCACCGAAAATTTACCGCAGTGGGCCGCCATAGATTATCGAGTGTTTTCCAGTGTTTACGACCCTAACCATATCGTATGGTACGATGTTGACCAATGTTTTGTGTACGCTGCGACCGACCTTACCTCCGGCACGCTCTTGTTTGATGTGACCGAAGACAGCAACGGGAACTGGGCAGCGGGAACGTATCCGCAGCCTTGGGGCGCAGGGAGTTTCGGCGGCCAGGAAATTCAAGATATTCGGGTAAGTGAGGCTTGGCTGGTGGTTACGCGAGATTTTAATGTGATCGGAAAGAAATCGGACGCGCAAAACAACCCTGTCGATTCTATCAATATATCTAACGCCTTGTTCGCTCCTGGCGTACTTCGTCCCCTTTCCTCGACTTTTGTGAGTACAGAAAATGCTTTCTATGTGGGCAATTTTCAAACGGGGGTGCTGCGCGTTAAGGACGGCACAAAAATCAAGCGTATTCTCCCCAGCAGTCCCTTTAGCAATAAAGCTTTTCACCTCGTGCCTTACGGATTAGGTAAGGATAACGACCCTAATGCAGATGGTACTAATCCCTATGCAGCTGTCTACCGTGGAAATACAGGCGGGGTTCTGCATTTACCGGGCGCCTTAAACGAACTGTGGTCAAAGGCCTACTCCAGCGACGGCGCCGGTCGTTACGAGAATCAGCAGTGGACGCATTGGGATAAAAATCACCTCTACGGTTTAACGGATTTTGTAAGTGCCGCTCATGAATTCACCGCATCTGGCGAGCGCATTTACCTCAGTAGTTGGGGCGGTGGGATAGTCGAATTGACCGACGGAGATACTACAGGGTGGTTTCGCGCGAGCAATACAAACGGTGCTTTACTCGCCGTGAATGGCAATGCTAATGACCTGCGGACCGGTGGATTGACCTTTGACGATGAAGGCAATTTATGGGGAGTACAAAGTTTAGTGGCTGCGCCGCTGTTTAAAAAGGATGTAGAGGGGAATTGGTCCAATTTTGCCCTAAGCCCCGGTGCAGATGGCGTTGCACTAAAAAATATTCTTCATTACGACGGTATGTTCTTCATTCAAAGCCGTACGAACGGCATCTATGCCTACCGCTCTTCCGACGGGCTAAAACGGCAGATCAGTTCTGGTACAGGGAGCGGAAATCTGCCTTCCAACCACGTATTGAGCATGGCTGTGGACCAGGACGGAGAGCTATGGCTTGGAACGGATGAAGGATTGGTGGTGCTGTACAGTCCCTCAAATGTTTTTAACGGAGGAACTTCCGATGCGCGTCCCATTCTCTTCGAGGAAGACGGTGTCGTACAAAAGCTTTTGGGTGAAACGCCTATAACGAGCATTTTCGTAGACGGTGGCAACCGAAAATGGATAGGTACGCGCGGCGCTGGACTCTTTTTAGTCAGTCCAGAAGGGCTGCAAACCGTGCAGCAATTCACGGCAACCAATTCGCCTTTGCTCTCCAATGATATCCTCAGCATTGCAGCAGATCCAACGAGCGGAGAGCTCCTCATTGCTACCTCAAAAGGGTTGATCGGCTACCGCGGCGATGCGACACCTGGCTACACCGGCAATGTGCCTGAAGCCTCCATCTACCCCAATCCAGTGCGTCCGGGTTACGAAGGTCCTATTTTCGTTCAGGGCTGCCCCGAAGGTGCGGTAGTCAAATTTACAGACGTTACAGGAGCACTTGTTTTTGAAACACAATCTAACGGTGGAACAGCACGTTGGAACGGCACAAACCTGAGCGGTCAGCCCGCAGCAAGTGGTGTATACCTCGTCTACATCACTGATGCGTTAGGCACGGTTACAGCACAAGGAAAAGTTCTTGTTATCCGGCAGTAAACCGGTCTGAGATATTGGTATTTTTGATAGGCTATGGCACAAGAGAAAGAAAAAAAGAAACACAATTACCGCAAGCAAATCATCTGGACGGTGGTCGTGCTCACGGGACCGGTTTGGGGATTGACTTTATTGCTCAGTCTAACGAGCATGGGCGTGTTTGGGGAATTACCAAATATCGCGCAGATTGCGAACCCGGATACGAAATTGGCCACTGAGATCATTACCGAAGACGGTGAAACCCTGGGTACATTCTTTCGCGAGAACAGAACGGCAGCTACGTTTGATGAACTCTCCCCGTGGCTGGGCAAAGCCCTTGTAGCTACAGAAGACGAACGCTTTTATTCGCACAGCGGCGTGGACGCTAAGGCCCTGGCACGCGCCATAGCTTACTTAGGCTCAAAGGGAGGCGGATCAACGCTCACCCAGCAATTAGCGAAGATGCAGTACAATGAACCTGCCCGCAATTTGGTAGAGCGGATTGGGCAGAAATTGGGCGAATGGATCATTGCCGTTCAACTCGAAAGATTGTACACAAAGGACGAAATCATAGCCTTGTATTTGAACCAATTAGACTTCCTCTACCAAGCCGTCGGCATCAATTCTGCGGCACGCGTCTACTTCAACAAGAAGCCCATTGACCTCACCATTGAAGAGGCCGCCGTGTTTGTCGCCATGGCTAAAAACCCTTCTCTATACAATCCTAAACGCTACCCAGAACGCACCAAACAACGTCGCGATCAAGTATTCGTACAGATGGTTAAAAACGGCATGCTCACGGTGGCAGAAAAAGACAGCCTTCAACAAATCCCGCTTCAGTTGGAATTCCGACCGCAGAGTCATACGGCCGGTCTTGCGCCGTATTTCCGTGAATATTTGCGTGGCTATATGAAAGGGTGGATCAAAGACTACGAGAAAAGGACCGGCCGCGAATTAGACCTCTACAGCGGTGGGTTAAAAATCTACACGACCATCAACGCGGAAATGCAACAAAATGCAGAAGAAGCGGTGCAGGAGCATTTGAGCAACTACCAACGCATTTTTGACATCATCAAAGAAGACCGCAAATACGGCCCCTTCTATTTCGATGAGGATCCCGCCGGAAATGTAAAGCGCATCGTGGACCGCGCAATAAAAAACACCCAGCGCTACCGGGGCATGAAACGCCGCGGCGCAAGTCAGGACAGCATTCAGAAAGCTTTTACCACACCCATTCCTATGACGGTGTTCACTTGGCAAGGCGATAAAGACACCGTGCTCTCACCGCGCGACAGCATCATCTATTACAAAGGGCTTTATCAGGTGGGGATGATGAGCGTTGAACCGCAGTCCGGACATGTCAAAGCATGGGTTGGAGGCAACGACTACCAGTATTTTAAATACGACCACGTAAAACAAGGGAAACGTCAGGTAGGGTCTACCTTCAAACCCTTCGTTTACGCATCCGCCATTTTGGAGAAAAACTACAGTCCTTGCATGGAAGTCCCGAACGCGAAGATTTGTATTGAAAAGGGGGAGTTTGGACTCATCGAAGATTGGTGCCCGTCCAATTCTGACGATAAATACGGCGGTACGAAAAGCTTAAAACATGCCCTTGCGAATTCGATGAATACCGTGACCACCTTCCTCATGAAACAAGTGGGACCACGCCCAGTGATTGATCTCGCACGCCGTATGGGCATCACCGGAGATATTCCCGAAGTACCTTCCATAGCGCTTGGCACCGTAGACCTCAGCGTTTACGAAATGGTGGGCAGTTACACGACTTTCGCAAACAAAGGGCGTTACGTTCAACCGATCATGGTCACGCGTATTGAAGATAAAAATGGTGTGGTTCTCGAAGAATTTACGCCAGAATCCCGCCAAGTCATGAGCGACCGCGATGCCTATGTTATCCTCAAGCTTTTGATGGGGGTAACGGAGGACGGAACGGGATATCGACTGCGTCACAATTACGGAAAGAACTTCTACCGCAACAAAGCCGTAACAGGCTATCCGTATGAATTCACTAATGAGATTGCGGGCAAGACAGGGACCACGCAAAACAACTCTGACGGTTGGTTTATGGGGGCTGTACCAAATCTTATTACCGGTGTATGGACCGGTTGTGAAGATCGCGCTGCGCACATGGGCGGTGGTTTTGGTACGTATTACGGACAAGGCGCTACGGCGGCACTTCCCATCTGGGCGGTCTACATGAAAAAGAACTACGCCAACCCTGATCTCGGCATTAGTGCAAGCCCATTCGAACGTCCAAAAGGTGAGCTTGGCATAGATGTAGATTGTCTACCGACCACCTTCGACTTTGATAGTGGCGAAGGCGACGATTTTGACGAAAATTTCTAGCGGCCCGCCGCCAGTTTCAATACCGTTGCAAACTCTGCTGGAACCAGCAGTTCGTCTACCGGTTCGACCACAAATTGTGTGCTGCTCGGCGTAGAAGCGTTGCGCTGCGCTTCACGCCGCTGAATTTCTGATCTATTTTTAACGGCCACAGTTGCACCCTTGACTAACCCCGCAGCTACAGAAACTATAAGTCCGACACTAGCCACTAAAAGGCCAGTAACGAATCCGAGAATCACTGCAAATCCAGAGCCATCGTCGGTTGCGGCAATGGCCGCAAAAATGACCACTCCGGAAGCCAAGGAAATGAGATAGCCCTTCCCGGTGGTTTTCAAACCCTGTGCTGCCGCTGAAGGTAAAGGAGTGAGTTCTTGAATAAACGGTTCACTGGAACCGGCTACTTCCTTTGGGCCCATATAGAGGTAAGCCAATTGGCCCGCTGTATCCATACAAAGCGCATAGTAAAAGGTTGCCGGCTTGAGTAACGTGAGGTAACTGCTCGCTGTATCGAAGGTGAATTCTGAAAGTTCACCTGCATCAGTTACCACGGCGGCGACCTCAAAACCATCCGTTAATGCACCGCGTAAGTCGTAAACTACAGGATCCATAATGGACCGTTCTGCGCTGAGGCTAAATGGTGAGGCTAGGAGTATTAAGAAGGCAAGGCGGATCAAATGTTTCATGCCCCAATATAAAAAAAGCCCCGAGATTACACCCGAGGCTTAAAGTTAGTATCCAGTGCTCAAGAAGGATTAGAACATGTCCATATCCATTCCACCACCACCGCTTCCGCGGTCCATTTGACGACGACGGCGTTGTACTTCGCCAAAGTTGTAGGTAAGGCCTGCTTCAACGATGCGGTTGCTCCAACGGAACTGGCCCTCTTGATAGAAATTTGGTCCCATGGACTCGTAGTTCCAACCCATGGTATTGAAGAGATCGCGGCAATTGATCGATAGGTTTAATCGGTCATTCATGAAACCTTGTTTGATGCTGCCGCCCATGAAATAAAACGGACGACCTATGCCTTGCGCCATTACGCGTTTACTGCGGTAGTTCCCCATAATTTGAAGGCTCGCGCCTTTCCATAACGGCGTACTTACCATGGTGTTCAAACCAAAACCGTACCCGCTATTAACCCAGCCGCGGCCGTCGATATCACCGCTGACCTGGCTGTAAAAGTAATTTCCGCCAAGCGTTGCAAAAGCGCCTTTGGTGCCGATACGTCCACGGAAGCTAAAGTCCATCCCAGCGTCTTCACCATTGTTGAGGTTTTTGTGCGTCGTCGTATTGATCCCATTGGTATCGACCTGACTGAACCAAGTGATGAGGTTGCTTTTATCACGGAAATAAACGTTAGCGTTTAAGGTTTTGCCTTTCTTCAAAATATGCGTGTAGCCCACTTCATACGAACCGGTAAATTCCGGAAGGAGGTATGGGTTTCCTTGACGGAGATTGAATGGATCACTGTAATCTATGAAAGGATTGAGCTGGCGTCCGCCTGGGCGTTGCACTCGACGACTGTAGCTAAAGTTAAGTTCACGACCACGAGCAATTTCATACGTTAAAAATGCGCTCGGGTATACTTGAAAATAGTCATTGACGAACGTAGAATCTTGCGTGATTTGTGTCGCTTCGATGTTCGCTTGTTCCGCACGAAGGCCCAACTGAAAGCCCCATGGACCCTTTTTGAAGCCGTAGTTTGCGTAGGCAGCGAAAATATCTTCAGAGTATAAAAATTCATTTACAGAAAGGGGGTCTAAAGTGGCAATGCCCGTGTTGATGTCAGTATTCGTTCTATTGAAGCCGTCAAGATCGTCGCGAAGAATCATTTTTACACCCGCCTCGAGCTTGCGGTCGTCATTCCACTTCTTCACGTAATCTACGAGACCATTGAATTCCCACTGATCGCCAAAACTAACGGTGGAATAGCGCATCGATGGGGCCTTGATGTTGCCCGCGTTGAGGGTATCTTGTTCAAAAACCATATCGTCATTGCGATTGCCGTCGGTATAGCTGAATCGGACATTTAGTTCCTCCCCTTTCTTGGGCTTGTAATCATAAATGAGGTCCGCACTGTTGTTCCAGCGAATGCCGTTTTCTTCATTGGCTTGAAGGATGGTATAAATGTATGTAGGTGTGGTCCAATCCGTAGTTTTTTCTTCCGATTGCGGACGCAAACCTTGGTTGATCGTTCCTTGCAGCGTGAAGGTGTGTTTGTCGTTCGGGGTCCAATCCATTCCCGTTTTTATGTTGTTTCCATTGCGACCCGCCAAACCTTTGGTGATTTGTTCGAAGCTGTACGTTCCGTCCGTGAGGTAATTTTCACGATTCGCCCATGAATTGCGCGGTGTAAACCCTGAACTGTGACCCGCATTGAAGAAGAAATTCACATTATCCACCTTGTAGTTGAGGTTCATACCGGCACGAACGCGGTCAGCACCTGAATAGGAGGTATTTACTGAGCCGTTCAATCCTTGTAAGGCCGATTTCTTCAATACGATGTTGATCATTCCTGCCGTACCGTCCGGATCGTATTTCGCGCTCGGGTTGGTCATTACTTCGATCTTCTCCACACTGTTCCCTGGCAAACTTTGCAATAGCGCAGTAAGGTCTTCACCTGTGAACCGCGATGGACGTCCGTCAATCATAATACGCACGGCACTCGAGCCACGAAGCGTAATGTTTCCATCAAGGTCTAATTCCACCGACGGTATATTTTCAAGGATATCACTTGCGGATCCCGTTTTGCTCAAAATAAGTTTCGATGGATCGTAGACTTTTCGATCGATCTCGTTGGTCATGAATTGGCGTTCGGCCGCAACTGTAACTTCATCAAGCTCCACTCCAGAATGCTGCAGACCAATTTCACCTAAATTCTGCTCCACACCTTCACGCCCTAAACGTACTTCCTGCGTCTTCGTTTTGTATCCTACGTAAGCGAACTCGATCACGTTAGGACCAAGCGTAATGCCTTCGATTTTGAACTGTCCGCGTTCGTTGGTCATTCCCCCGGTAACGAGTTCTTCACTCATTTTGTGGGTGACTTTAACCGCTGCGTAGGCTAAGGGTTCCTGGGTTTTGTCATCGACCAATGTTCCGGTTAAAACGCCGATTTTCGGGAGCTTAGATGGGTCAAAATTTCCTCCTCTTTCACTGCCCGGTTGTTGGGCGTGTAGTGTTCCGGTCAAAAACACGGTGAGGATAAGTAAAAAGGTAGTGCTTAGGTTCTTCATGTCTAGTAGACGCGTATTGAGGTCAAAAGGTTTAAAAGCTCGGCAATTTTATGCAAAGCCACGCGAATATAAGGCACTTCTGTCGCCCAAACTGTTGGAGATGTGTTAACGCCCTAAACGGCCCGGTAACCGAGGCTATTTTTAACGTGAATGCGGCGCAAGAATAATTGGATCAACCAAAAATTCAAGGCAGCGAAGACCTCGAAGAATACCACATGGAGGTAGGCAAAGCTTTCGCTCGTAATGATCAGTGGGTTATCTGCGATTGGGGGTTCCATGAGGTACATGTAATTTCCACCGGTCAGTAGATTTACACCAAGCGCAATAAGCGCCATGAGTTGTATTCGACCGAAGCTGCGGAGCCAAGCCCGCTTTTTTAGGCGCTTGTGTTGCACCACAATAATGTAAAAGCCCACCGCGATGATGGATGCGTGGTTTACGTAGTAGTCAAAGGCGTAAACCACATTAATTCCGTGGGTAAACTCCGGAGTAAGCAAACTCTGCAAGCCACCAGCAATACCGGTGAAAGTGACCAATTCTCCCATCCAGCGTTTTCCGGTAAAAAAGTAACCTATGAGCAGGAGTCGCGAGAAGCCGCACATGTGAAAGAGCAAGGAACTGCCCCAACTGAATTCGCCACGCGAAATAGAAAGACCCGTCATCGCGAGGTATGCGCCCACTAAAACAAGTGCCCAACCGCGTTCAAACTTTCTTCGTGCTAAAACGCCTAATTGGCTACCCAGCCATAGCGGGAATAGGATGACAAACAGTGCTGCAGCCCAGCCAAACCAGTACAGTACATCTCCAGGAGATAACGCAACATGCAAGTCCATTCGCTAAAGTATTCGTTCGTTTCTATCGCAGTCTTAGGTCGACGGGCACTCCGAATATAAAAAAAGGCGGCCATGTGGCCGCCTTTCTATCTGAAATATAATGTGTTGTAGGATTAGTTGTTGCCTAAAATCAATGGCAATCCATCACTACCCCCGACCACAATAACTTTGCTATTAGGACTCTCTGCTAATTTTAATGTAGCGTCAATTCCTTTATCGCGAAGAATTTTATCCGTGAGTGACTGGCTCAACAAGCGGTTTGCCACAGCCTTACCTTCTGCTTCGATACGCTGGCGCTCTGCTTCTTTTTGAGCACGAGTCAAGCGGAATTCATATTCCAATGAAACCTGCTCTTGTTCTAGCTTACGCTCGATCGCTTGCTTCAATTTGTCTGGTAAACCTACATCGCGAATCAAAACAGCATCAAGCTCAATATACTTGCCTTTGATACGTTCTGCCGCAAGCATAAAGATCTCAGTCTGAATGCTGTCGCGCTTAGAGCTGTACAGTTCTTCCGGTAAATACTTACCTATAATTTCACGCGTTGCTGAACGAATTTCTGGAATGATAATACGCTCATGGTAGTTCTCACCTACCTCATTGTGCAAATAGCCAATTTTTTCTTGGATGGGACGGTAACGGTACGAGAGTTCGGCACGTATGGTCAAACCGTTCGCACTAAGTACCTCCATTACAGAACGGTCTTCTTGGATACGCGTGCTGTAAACAAACATGCGGTTCCAAGGCGCAATTATTTTTAGACCCTGGTCATAGACGCGGTCTACCTTGAGGCCGGCAACCAAATCGTATTGAACACCCGCTTCACCGGATTCAATTTTGACGAAAAGTCGTGATGAAAACACGAGGATTAGTAGGAAGGCTGCAAATGCAGGAATCAACCACTTTGGAAAAGAATTATTCATGTAGTTCTTTTAGAATTAATTATGCGGTTAAAATAGCAAATATCCTACCAACCTCGCCCGGGTGTCAGAGTGTCGCGTTTTTTACGATTTTTGGCCGATTTTGACTCATTTCCATTCGTTTTTCGCCGATTTATTGAGGTTTTCTGTGAATTTTGATCAAAATCTATGGATTTCATGAAAACACAATCGCTATACGAAGAGCTCCTTCAGCACGTCTAAACTCTTGAATGTGCCAAATCCGTCGAGGTGAATGTTCATGTAACGACTCAATCCCTCCATTAAATCCGAACGGCCCTGCTTGGATATGCCCAACGGCCCGTTAAAATTCCATTCTAATGCGACCCGCAAGTTTTGACTCGCTTCTGGTTGAAGGTACGCGTGTAAAAGGGGCGGTTCTGTGACGAAGTTGCCGTTGTGGAGGTCAAAATAATTGGTCCCATTAGATGCTTTTAGGTTGGGCGCGAACCCCAAGTAGGTCGTTAATCGGGCCCAAACGGCCAGGTGAAAAGCAGGTGGAATAGGATCGATAGTATCCAATGCTAGGCACGCGGAGCGTACATAATCAAACTTTTCCGCATTCGACTCCCCCGTTTGCAGCACTTTTTGAAAGAGCTCCGAAAGAAACAGCGCAAGCGCATTGCGCACAGGATCGTACGGAATGGTCGTGTAGGTGAGGTCCATCTTCGCCTCCTTAATCCGGTCCAATTTTCCCTCCCCTTTATTCGTATGGACCAATTCCAGTAGCGAGAGCGGCAACAACATGGAGCTGCGCACCACGCCGCGTTTACTGCCTACACTGTTCACCAAAAAGCTCAATACACCAAACTCCTCCGTGTACACACGCACAATTCTACTGCTTTCGCCGTACTTCAGCGCGCTTAAAACAATGCCTTTACTGTGGTGGTATTGGGCCATGAGGTAAATGTACGCTTCTCACAAAAAAACCCGGCGCCCTCCGGCGCCGGGTTTTTGCTTTTCTAGGAAAATTTTCGGGCGCGAAAATTAATCCAAATCTGATCCGATAATAGTGTTAATCTCACTTCCTTCAGCGGCATCAGCAGCTGCTGATGCGAGCGCTTTAATCTTCAAGTTGCGGTACCACACCTTATCGCCATGGTCCTGCAAGGCGATGCCTCCTTTGGTGTAGGTGCCAAAGCCGGCCCACTCATGGAACTTCGAAGCCGCAACATCGGCACGCCACTGGTCGTCAAAGAGGTCGCGGTCTACAGTTACGACGCCATTAAGAATTTGCGTGAGGTGACCGTCTTGAACGATGATTTCAAACTGGTTCCACTCGCCAGCGAGCTTGGCAGCGCCTTCCGGAGCGGCATTGATATCATAGAGATCTCCTGCGCGGTGCTTTTGGATGGCCGCATCTGGGTGGCCTTCTGTAGAATCGGTTCCATTATCGAGGACTTGCATTTCAAGTCCGGTCATCCAGCAATACGGGTACTGCTCAGTATCCTCGTGGATGAGGTAGATGATGCCTGAATTTCCGCGCTCAGCAACTTTCCATTCGCCCTTGAAGTGGAAGTTTTCAAACTCGCGAATGGAACCGTCGAAATCTTGGTAGACGATATCACCACCGCCATTGGTTTGCCAGTCGTCTTTGATGCTTGCGTCTAGGTGCAGGGCATCATCCTGCATAACCCAAGCTTTGCCGATCACGGTATCCCCGTACTTGCGAAAATTGCCCATGCATTGACCGTCGAATAGGAGTTCCCAGCCTTCGATGATTTCGGCTTCGGTGATGTTGTTGTGCAATTTTTCTGGAGCGGCGGCAATTTCTTCGGCAGGCGCTTCAGCAGGCGCAGTGCAGGCCACTGCGAAGAGGGCTGCTGCGGAGAGGATTAGGTGTTTCATGAGTGAGTTGAGTTAACGAAGGAAGTTTGCCTTCTAGGTTGAGTGTTTTTTTATTTATGGTTAATCGAGTCCCAATGCTTTGCGGTTGGCGGCTTTGTCTACGCCAGTGGCGGCAAAGTCGTCGAAGGCGCGTGAGGCGACCGGGATAATCCAATCCGCTATGCGTTCTGCCCCTTCACGTGCTCCGACAGCGCTGTCTTTGAGGCAGCATTCCCATTCGAGGACGGCCCATCCGTTGTAATTGTACTGGGCGAGTTTTGCGAAAATCGCAGGGAAATCTATTTCGCCATCGCCTACAGAACGGAATCTACCCGCGCGTTCTACCCACGGAAGGTAGCCGCCGTAAGCTCCCGTCCTAGCGTCGGGATTGAATTCTGCATCCTTGACATGGAAAGCCTTAATTCGCTCATGGTACAAATCGATAAAACCCAAATAATCCATGCCTTGAAGGACCAAATGCGAGGGGTCGTACAGCATGTTTGCACGTTTATGATTGCCTACCACATCAAGGAAGCGTTCAAAGGTTGCCCCGTCATGGAGATCTTCACCTGGATGAATCTCATAAGCGAGGTCTATGCCGCACGTGTCAAAGTGGTTCAGAATGGGCATCCATCTGCGGCCCAATTCTTCAAAGGCCTCCTCCACCAATCCCGCCGGGCGTTGCGGCCACGGGTAGAAATACGGCCAGGCTAAAGCGCCTGAGAAGGTCGGATGTGCGGTGAGGCCGAGGCGCTGCGAAGCGGTGCCGGCGAGTTTGAGTTGGTTCACGGCCCATGCAGTACGAGCCTTGGAGTTGCCGTGTACTTCCGCCGGGGCGAAGGCATCAAACTGCGCGTCAAAGGCCGGGTGAACGGCGACGAGCTGGCCTTGAAGGTGCGTGCTTAATTCTGTGATGGCAATGCCGTGTTCGGCAGCTATTCCTTTTAATTCATCCGCAGCATCCTGGCTGTTTGCGACCTTTTCCAGGTCGATGAAACGGGCGTCCCATGAAGGGATCTGAATGCCTTTGTAGCCTAGGTCGGCGGCCCATTTACAGATGGTTGCCCACGAATTGAACGGGGCGACGTCGTCGGCGAATTGGGCCACAAAAATGCCCGGTCCTTTCAGCGTTTTCATAGGGCAGTATACTTTTCCGTTCCGGCGTTGTTGGCCACGATGGCTTCGATGAATTTCATACCGCGCACGCCGTCTTCGATCCCCGGATAATCCAAATGCGCATCCTGCTTTTCACCCGCTTCCTGCGCCCGAATGTGCGCTGCGAAGTTTTTGTATAGGTTAGCGAAAGCCTCGAGATAGCCCTCAGGGTGGCCCGGGGGTACGCGGTGGTTTGCGAGGGACCAGTCTGATGTCCCGGGCCCACCAGTGCGCAGTTTCACCACAGGTGCGTCCAGTGGCATAAGCGTTAAGCTGTTGTTGTCCGCGTGCTCCCAGCAAAGACCGCCTTTTTCTCCAAAGACACGAATCTTCACATTGTTCTCCTCGCCTGCTGCGATTTGCGTCGCCATTAACACGCCAGTTGCACCTGAAGCAGTGCGAAAAAGTACTGCGCCATCGTCGTCTAAGGCGCGTCCGTCAACCACGGTGTTTAGTTGGGCACAAACCTCTACAATCTCCTCGCCACTCACATATTCTGCGAGGTTAAATGCGTGGGTGCCGATATCTCCCATAGCGCCAACCTTGCCCGATTTTTTCGGGTCCGTCCGCCATGCCGCCTGCGTATGATCACCACCTTCTAAAAAGGTAGACAACCAACCCTGCGGATATTCTACATAAATCTTTCTGACCGTTCCTAACGCCCCAGAGGCAATCTGGTGTTTGGCCTCTTTTATCATGGGATACCCCGTGTAGGTATGGGTCAAGCAAAACAGTCTTTTCGAACCTTTTGCCGCCGCCGCCATCGCCAATGCTTCTTCCATTGACGTACACAGGGGCTTGTCTAAAACAACATGAAATCCGGATTCAAGCGCCGCAATCGTAGGCGCTGCATGCACATGGTTGGGTGTCGTAATCATGACCACTTGAACCCTTTCGTCCGCGGGAAGCGCTAATTCACCTTCCAACATCGCCGACCAGCTCGGGTAAGCCCGTCCCTCCTCAATGCCTAGTTCACGTGCCGTCTCCAAACACTTCTCTGGCTTGGAAGAAAATGCTCCTGCGACCAATTCATAATCGCCGTCCATCCGGGCAGCAATGCGGTGCACTGCACCAATAAAACTCCCTGGTCCTCCGCCAATCATGGCTGCACGTAATTTTTGACTCATGTTGCTCCGGTGTTGTAATTGATTCCCAAAGTAGTGGAAAATGTCGAATTGGCCTTTGGTGGGGGGCTAAGAATTCGTCCAATAGCGTTGTATTATCAGCTTCCGTTTCTTCCATATCTCAGGATAAAATGTATTTTAGACACTTCCTGAACACAAAATGAAAAATATATGAGCGCAACCGCCACAAATCGCAGCGCACTATTCATCGCCAGCTGTGCGAGTTTATTAGTTACCAGTCTAAGTTTTGGGATTCGCGCAGGGATTTTGAACGATCTGGGTGTGGAATTTGAATTAAGCGGCGCGCAATTGGGCCAGATTGCCGCAACGGCGTTTTGGGGATTCCCGGTGAGCATGATTATTGGTGGCGCACTGGTGGATAGAGTGGGTATGAAGAACTTAATGCGATTGGCCTATTTAGGGCATTTCGCGGGGATTTTGTTGACCATATTCGCTGGTGGATTCTGGTCGCTTTGGATCAGCACTCTATTTATAGGATTGGCAAACGGAATGGTAGAAGCGGTTTGTAACCCATTAGTCGCGTCCATTTACCCTGAAGAGAAGACCACGAAACTCAACCAATTCCACCTTTGGTTCCCCGGCGGCATCGTCATTGGGTCCTTAGTCGCATTTAGTTTTGGGAAACTGGGATTGAGCTGGCAGATGATGATGGCCGTGATGTTGGTTCCTACGGTCTGGTACGCGATTCAGATGGAGCGCATGGAATTTCCTGTAACGGAGCGCATAAAAAACGCAGTGTCCGATTCTGAGATGTACAAGGAACTCCTCAACCCCCTTTTCATCGTGATTACCATTGCGATGCTGGGAACGGCGATTTCTGAGCTGTTCATTAATCAATATGTGGACGTTTTACTAAAAAGTGTGAGCGATAATGCCATTTTAATTTTGCTCATTACCTCAGGCGTGATGACGTTTGGTCGAGGGATTGCTGCGCCGGTGGTGAAGCGATTTTCGACAACGGGCATGCTCTTATTTAGTGCCGTCTTTACGACCATAGGGCTGTACTTAATGGGGACGCAAAGCGGGACGATGTTGTTCGTGAGTGCGGTGATTTTCGGTATAGGCGTCACGTATTTCTGGCCGACGATGATCGGATTTGTTGCAACCTATTTGCCAAAGACGGGCGCTGTGGGCATGGCAGTGCTTGGTGCGGCGGGCATGTTTGCGGTGAGCATTTACATGCGGTTTATGGGTGGGTTTTACGATGCACTCACGTCAAACCTCACACAAGTTGAGGCGGGTCGTAAAGTCATTATGACAACGCTGTACATCCCCATTGTGTTGATTGCGGTTTTCGCAGGGGTACATTTCTACATAAGAAAGAAGCACGCCTAGAATGGATCGGCGCTCTCACATAAAAAAGTTACTGGCTTTGGGGGCCGTTACGGCAGCACCGGGTGCGCTTTGGGCAGCCGGATCTGAGATGGCAGGCCATTCTGTAGAACGGAGAAGACCTTTTGGCTACAAACGAAGCGTGAGTCACTGGACCGTGGACGACCTTGAATGGGAAGATCTGTGCGGATGGTTGGCCCGTGAAGGTGTTGAAGCTGTGGATTTAGTGGGGCCGGAAAATTGGCACCATTTAAAAAAGCACGGACTGGACAGCTCGATGTGCAACGGCGCAGAATTGAATTTAGTAGACGGTTTTATTCACGAGGAGTTTGAAGGGGTGCTGCACGAGCGGTACCGAGCCATGATTCCGCGTGTCGCAAAAGCAGGCTATAGCAACCTTATTTGTTTCAGCGGAAACCGTCGTGGACTGAGTGAAGCGCAGGGGTTGG
>PZPA01000027.1 GCA_003045825.1 Bacteroidota bacterium | reverse complement strand
ACGCGCTCGTTACTTACGACGCTTCTTGCGCTTTTTCTTGCCTTGCACCACAGTCATTTCATCAACCAAGTGACCTGCACCGGCATACTTGTCAATGATGAACAAGGTGTAACGGATGTCAACAGAAATACAACGCTGCAGCTGGTCCTCGAAGAAGATATCTCCTGACATCGCCTCCCAGTTTCCATCGAACGCTGTTCCAATCAACTCACCGTCGCCATTAATTACAGGAGAACCTGAATTACCACCAGTGATGTCGTTATTCGAGATGAAGTTCACCACCAAATCACCATTCTCGTCGGCATAACGACCGTAGTCTTTAGCGTTGTACAACTCCTTCAAACGTGCAGGCACGATGAATTCGTCATTGCTCGGATCTTCCTTCTGCATCACACCATCCAACGTAGTTATGTAGTCGTAGTGAACGGCATCCTGCGGATCGTAAGAACCCACAACACCCCACGTCATACGGGGCGTAGAATTCGCATCCGGTGCAAATGTTTTCTCAGGCATAGCTTGACGCAACCCGTCTGTAAATAAACGGTAGCCCTTTTCCATTTTTTCGCTTACCTCAGCATTGCCTTGTTGATTACCGAAGTACGTCATGATGAAGCTCGAAGCAACTTTACCACCCATATCTGCTTTCAATGCATCAGCGTCCATAGTTTCCATCCAGGATTTTAGAGCTTCCATTGATGCATAAATGGAATTATCATAAACCTCAGCAGTAAGTACTGTAACGTCACCGCCCATGCTATCGCGAACTTCAGTGAAGATGCTCGGCTGTTGATCAGCTGGTACGTTTTCCATCCACATGCCCCACACTTTAGCAGCTAAAGCACGGTCAACATCAGCTTGGTATTCTGCGAAGTGGTCTTCAGCATAAGCCAATGCGGCTGCTTTATCTGCTTCAAGATCCTCTGAGCTCGAAAGTGCACTTAACATGCGTCCTAAGCGGAACGCATACAGCGGCAAAGAAGCACCACGTATTCCGGCTTCCATTAAATAAACTCCGCCTTTTACAGTGGCGTCCGTTGCAGCATAAGCTTCATTCAATAGATCCAATGCGCCTGTATATTCTGCACGCGATGGGTCTGCTAGAGCCCACTCCATATAACGTGCCTCGATAGCTTCTTTCTTCTCTTTTACACGGTTTTTCTTGAGCTGCTCTGTTTGACCTATGAAGTACTTCCAGTAATTCGCAGTTGAAGCATAGTTAGAGGCCAATGCGATTCGAACCGCATCGTCTGCGTCCATAGCCTTTTTCATGATGGCTAATTTCTGCGCACGAATCTCTACCACTGTTGGGTTGTAAAGATTGATAGCTTGTTCAATACCTGTAGAAGTAAGGAATCTATCCGTAGAACCTGGGAAACCAAATACCATACTGAAGTCTCCTTCTTTCACACCGTTCAAACTTACCGGCAAATGGTGCTTTGGAGTCAATGGAACGTTATCTGCACTTACATCAGAAGGGTTGCCTTCTGCATTCGCATAAATACGGAACATAGAAAAATCACCAGTGTGACGTGGCCACATCCAGTTGTCTGTATCGCCGCCGTATTTTCCGACACTGCTTGGTGGTGCGCCTACCAAACGAACATCTTTATACGTGTTGTAGACGAAGAGGTAGTATTCGTTATTGTGAAAGAAGCTGCGTACATACCCGTTATGAACGGTGCCTTCTGTAGCTTCTTTAGCCAATGCATCACCCACTTCCTTCGCTTTTGCAGCGCGCTCCGCTTCAGACATATCCTCTGTGAGTTCGGCCATAACTTTATCCGTTACGTCCTCCATACGAACTAAAATCGCCGCTGTCAATCCTGGGTTGGTACGCTCTTCTTCGCGAGTCATTGCCCAGAAACCGTCCGTTAAGTAGTCGTTTTCAACTGTTGAATGCGAACGGATGGCATCGTAACCACAATGGTGGTTCGTCAGCATCAATCCCTGATCAGAGATGATCTCGCCCGTACAAAAACCGCCTAAAGAAACGATGGCATCTTTTACAGAAGCGTTGTTGATATCATACAATTCTTCTGCGGTCAAATTCAAACCGTTTGCTTGCATCTCCGCCATGTTTAGGCGCTTGATAAGCATAGGCAACCACATCCCTTCATGTGCCGTAGAAACTACAGAACTAAGGACCAAGGCTAGGGTGAGTAGGCCCGAAATAAATCTTTTCATGCGTTGTTATTTCTGTTTGTAAATAAAAGGAGCGCTGCCCTTTCAGGCAGCGCTCCCAAATATAAGGATTTTAAGGCCTAATTATAAGCCCAAAGCTTTGCGAACATTGCCTTCCATTAGTACTTCTGCAGGATTCTCTAGCGCTTCTTTGATGGCCACCAATGTCCCGACACTTTCACGTCCATCTATAACACGGTGGTCGTAGCTCAATGCGACGTACATCATAGGACGAATGACCACTTCACCGTCAACCGCAACCGGGCGCTGGATGATGTTGTGCATTCCTAAAATTGCACTTTGTGGAGGGTTGATGATGGGTGTAGATAACATCGATCCAAATACACCACCGTTGGTGATGGTGAAGGTTCCACCGGTCATCTCGTCAACCGTGATTTTACCGTCGCGTACTTTTTTTGCGAGTCGGCCTATCTCATTTTCAACCCCTGCAAAATCTAACGTTTCTGCATTGCGAACTACCGGTACCATCAATCCCTTTGGACCACTTACAGCGACACTTACATCAACGTAATCAAAGCTCACAAGCTCGTTACCGTCAATCATGCTGTTGGTAGAAGGGTACAATTTAAGTGCGCGTGTCGTAGCAAGCGTGAAGAAGCTCATAAAGCCTAATTTCACCCCGTGCTTTTCAAAGAACTCTTCTTTGTATTCGTTGCGCAAGTCGAAAATCGGCTTCATATCTACCTCGTTAAAGGTGGTAAGCATTGCCGTTTCATTCTTCACCGTAACTAATCTACTGGCCAATTTGCGACGAAGACTGCTCATCTTCTTGCGTGTCTGCGCACGCTCACCGTGGTCAGATGAACCCATAGAGGCTACTGCATCAATCACATCTGCCTTCGTAATGCGTCCGTCTTTACCGGTTCCTTTCGCTACAGATGCGCCCGTTTCGGCCATCATTTTCTTTGCGGCGGGTGAAGCTGTTCCTGTCGCATAGGTAGTTGCAGCTGGTGCAGCTGGTGCAGCCACTGGCTCCGGGTTTGGTGCTGCGGCCGACGGTGCAGCGCTGCCCTCTGGACGCGCGGCGCTGGTATCGATCAAACAAACGACCTGACCCACCTCTACGGTGTCGCCTTCTTCTGCTTTTAAAGTGATAATTCCACTTTCTTCTGCAGGCAATTCAAGCGTTGCTTTGTCAGAGTCGACCTCAGCAATGGCTTGATCTTTTTCTACATAGTCGCCGTCGTTAACCAACCAGGTTGCGATTTCAACTTCAGTAATGGATTCGCCTGGTGAAGGCACTTTCATTTCTAACATATCTGATAGACTTAAATGCTAAATACTCGTTCAATAGTTTCTCTTTGGCGCTGCAAAGCCACCTGGTGTGATCCGCTCGCCGTAGCTGCACTTGGTGCTGGACTCACTAAGGTCAATGGCAAGTGCATTTGCCACAACATGTAGGTCCATGCCCCCATATTTGCCGGTTCTTCTTGCGCCCAAACGTGTTTCTCGGCGTTCGGGTATTTTGCTACTTCCTGCATGATGGCAAGATCATCGAGCGGGTACAATTGTTCAATTCTAATAATGGCAATGTGATCTGCTCCTTGCGCTTCGCGCTCGTCTGCTAGTTCGTAATACAGCTTACCTGAACAGAAGACCACTTTCGTAACCTTTTCTGGAACGGCCGTGGTATCGGATAATATGGGCTGGAAGGTTCCATGGGCCAATTCTTCCATACTGCTCTGCGCTTTAGGTAAACGCAACAAACTCTTTGGCGACATCACAACTAGAGGACGTCTAAAGTGACGCTTGTGTTGGCGACGCAACAAATGATAGAAATTGGCTGGAGTGGTACAGTTCGCTACTGTCATATTTTCTTGCGCGCACATTTGTAAGAAGCGCTCAAGTCGGGCAGAACTGTGTTCAGCGCCTTGCCCCTCATAACCGTGTGGAAGAAGTAAAACTAGTCCGTTTTGAACTTTCCATTTATCCTCTGCCGCGGACAAAAATTGGTCAATCATGATTTGAGCGCCGTTGGCGAAATCGCCGAACTGGGCCTCCCAAATGGTCAAGGTATCCGGCGATGCCATGGCATATCCGTAGTCAAAGCCCATAACAGCGTATTCGCTCAACAACGAATTGTAGATGGCAAAACGACCTTCTTTCCCCGGGTATTCGTTGAGCAGGTTTACTTCCTCTTCACTGTCCTCGACCTTTAATATGGCGTGGCGGTGTGAGAACGTTCCGCGTTCCACATCTTCCCCTGAAATTCTGATGTTATAATCTTCTGAGAGTAGTGAGCCGTAGGCGAGCAATTCACCCATGCCCCAGTCTATCGAATTTCGTTCAAATACTTGGGCCGCGCGATCGCCCATCAAGCGAACTGTTTTCTTTAAGAACTTCTTGCCTTCAGGTAAAGTCGTGATGTACTTCGCGATATCCTTAAGCTTGTCCAGATCAAAAGTTGTGTCCACTGCATGCAGCATTTCTCCTGGCTTAGCGCTAGGGTAGTCTACCCATTCCTTCTCCATGAAAGGAGTAATCACATTGCGTTTGATTTTTTTCGCTTCGTCAAAGTCTGTTTCCAACATGGATTTAAACTCCTCCTGCATTTCACGCACCATCTGCTGTGTAGCAATTCCTTCGCTCATTAACTTCTGCGCGTAAATTTCGCGAGGGTTGGCATGTTTAGAAATGGCTTTATACAAAATTGGCTGAGTAAAACGCGGTTCATCACCTTCGTTGTGGCCGTACTTGCGGTAACACAACAAGTCTATGAAAATATCGCGCTGAAAACGCTGACGGTATTCAATAGCCAAACGCATCGCGTGGACCAAAGCTTCGGAATCATCGCCGTTAACGTGAAGAACCGGTGCTAAAATCACCTTCGCCACATCCGTACAATACGTAGACGATCGTGCATCCAAATAATTGGTCGTAAAACCAACCTGATTATTAATGACAATGTGAAGCGTTCCACCCGTCTTATACCCGTCCAATGTTTCCATTTGAACCGTTTCATAGACCACGCCCTGGGCAGCAACTGCAGCATCCCCATGAATAAGAATAGGCAATACTTTTCCCGATTCCATGGCGTAGTCGTTGTTGATTTTTGCACGGGCAATGCCCTCTACAACTGGATCAACAGCCTCAAGATGCGATGGGTTGGGTGCGATGTTCATTAGCACCTCATTGCCATCTACTGTAGTATGTAACGTAGTATGGCCTAAATGGTACTTTACATCACCATCGATGGTAACGTCGTCGAAAGCCTTTCCTTCAAATTCTGAAAATATCTGCGTACGCGGTTTCCCAAAAACATTCGTAAGGACATTTAAACGACCGCGGTGCGCCATCCCCAAAACAAACTCTTTCACACCATGGCGTGCGCCGTGATTCACCGCTTCGTCAAGTCCTGGAATCAACGCTTCCGCTCCTTCAATTGAGAAGCGTTTCTGTCCTACGAACTTTGTGTTCAAGAAGGACTCGAAGCTGACGGCCTGATTAAGTTTATGTAGAATTTGCTTTTTCTCTTCTATGGAGAGTTTAGGCTGATTATCGTCTTTGTGGATCCAATTTTTAATCCACGTGCGGCGCTCGGGGTCACGTATGTAGTTATACTCTACACCAGTGCTCTGGCAATAGATTGCCTCTAAGTGCTCAATAATTTCGCGCAATTTCGTCGCCCCGGATAGCCCCAATTCTGTGGCTGCATTAAACGGGGTATCGAGATCGTCTTTGCTTAAGCCGAAGTTTTCGATGTCCAGTGTAGGCTCGTAACTGCGGCGCATGCGAACAGGGTTCGTCTTTGTGAACAGGTGTCCACGAGAACGGTAACCCTGTATTAAATTTAAGACGTGAAACTCTTTGACCACCTCTTCAGGCACACCACCGCCGTCAAGGTCTTCTTCAGCATAGATTTCTTTGGCGAAATCATATCCCTGAAAAAACGCTCGCCAGCTTGGCTCAGTGCCGTCCGGATTTTTGAGGTAGCGCTCGTACTGATCTTCGATCAATTGGGCGTGAACGCTTCCTAAAAATGAAAATCTATCCATGTGGATGTATTGGATTTACAATCAAAAGTACAACACAAAACGCGGTCTATAGATTGGAATTTTGCAATATTCCTATAGGCCCTATCTATTGCGCAACAACTAAGTTATGAGTCCAAAAAAAAGCCCCTAGAAAAGGGGCCTTAAATCAATATTCTTCTTCGTTCCAGAGGAAGTCTTCCTCAGACGGATAATCCGGCCAAATCTCTTCTATACCCTCGTACGTTTCTTCCTCTTCTTCTTCAATAGCTTGAAGGTTTTCTACTACCTCCAATGGTGCTCCTGTGCGGATAGCGTAATCAATAAGCTCATCGCGAGTCGCCGGCCACGGCGCGTCACTCAAATAAGATGCAAGTTCTAAGGTCCAGTACATAAGTCTTCAACAACTATTAATGCATTAACATTCGTGCAAAAGTAGTTTTTCTGCTGACTTGTGCAACACCTTTGGAAAAAATGTAAGTGCTTAATACTTAGGTGTCCAAATTCTGTCCGGCGCACCGTTGGAAAAATCTATCCAGCGTGCCATGACGAATAAGAAGTCTGAGAGTCTATTCAAGAACGTAATAATTTCTTCCGTGACCTCTGCGTTATCGTTCAATGCCACTACTCTGCGTTCTGCGCGACGGCATACGGTGCGCGCAACATGGCAATGGGCACTTTTTTCATGAGCGCCCGGTAGAATGAAACTCTTTAATTCTGGAAGTATTTCATTCCATTGGTCCATCTGACGTTCTAATTGACCCACTAAAGCTTCATTGAATTTGGGCATTGGAAATTCCGCGGCGCCATCTAGTGCAAGGTGCGATCCCATAGCGAACAGTTCGCTTTGAATGGCCTGAGCATAAGGAAACTGGTCCGTCGGTAGTGTTGACACCAACACACCTAAGAGGCTGTTGACTTCATCTAACGTCCCGTAGGCTTCTAAACGTAATTCTGCCTTGGAAACGCGGCTTCCGCTCAAGAGCGATGTCTGACCCTTATCGCCAGTTTTGGTGTAAATTTTCATATTTAGTAGGCTCGTTCTGTTCGACCCTCAACATAATACATGAAGCTCTTGTTCACAACACGGTTTCCTCCTGGCGTTGGATAATTGCCGGTGAAATACCAATCGCCCGGGTGATTGGGACAACTTAAATGGAGATCTTCAATCGTTTGATAGAGCACAGAAACCTTTGCGTTCACTTCTGGCGGTGTCAACAATTCCGCAATCTTATCACTAATTTCTTGTGCTTCGAACGGCTGGTAGATCTCTTTGACGAAGTTTTGCACTTCATCATCCGCCAAATGAACTTGGGCTTTACACTTTTCGTAGACCTCTTGAATTAAACCTTCTAAACCGCGTTCTTTTAGCAGGGCAATGGCAGCTCTAAAGGCTACAAAATCTCCCATACGGGCCATGTCAATACCGTAACAATCCGGGTAACGGATTTGAGGTGCAGAGGAAGCAATGACGATGTGCTTGGGGCTTAATCGGTCAAAAATGCGGAGAATACTTTGCTTCAACGTTGTTCCACGCACAATACTGTCGTCAATCGCCACTAGGTGGTCGGTGGGCTTTACAGAACCGTGGGTAATGTCGTAAACGTGGCTGACCAATTCATCTCTTGAACTGTCTTCAGTAATAAACGTGCGCAGCTTTACATCTTTCCAAGCCACTTTTTCAACGCGCGGTCGGAGGTCTAGAATTTTTTTCAGCTGTTCGTTCGATGGCTTATCTAACGCGGTAATGCGCTCGTATTTCATGGAATTGAAATGATCTTCCATTCCTTTAACCATCCCGTAGAAACTAACCTCAGCAGTGTTCGGAATAAACGAAAAGACCGTATCCTCTACCTCGTCATCGACAAGTTCTACGATCTTTGGTATAAGCCTGCGGCCCAATTCAATACGTTCGTTGTAAATATCTTTATCATTCCCTCGAGAGAAATAGATGCGCTCGAAAGAACACGCCTTAAACTCGGTTGGGGTTTTAATTTCATCAATAGAGACCTCACCGTGGTGCTTCACAATGAGTGCATTTCCTGGCGGCAATTCCGTGATCTCCTCAGATTTCAAATTCAGTGCCGTCTGTATGACGGGACGTTCTGAAGCCACCACAACAATCTCGTCGTCGTAGTAATAGTAGGCCGGGCGAATACCAGCAGGATCACGAAGTACAAAAGAATCGCCGTGTCCAGTCATGCCTGCCATGGCGTACCCGCCGTCCCATTTTTTAGAGGCGCGGCGTAGAATGTCTGCAAGGTCTAATCGGTTCGCGATCTCAGCAGTAGCTTCCTTTTTAGAATAGCCCTCCGCTTTGAGTTCGTAGTATAATTCGTCGTTAGCCTCGTCCAGGAAATGACCAATTTTTTCCATGATCGTGACCGTATCCGCCTTCTCTTTAGGATGCTGACCCAATTCCACCAACTCATTAAAGAGCTCGTCTACATTTGTCATGTTGAAGTTTCCTGCAACAATCAAGTTTCGAGTAGGCCAGTTGTTCTGTCTCAAAAACGGGTGGCACGCTTCAATGGTGTTTCCCCCATACGTTCCGTAACGCAGGTGGCCCAGAAAAACCTCTCCTGTAAACGGCAAGTTTTCTTTCAACCAAGGCACATCAGATAAGCGCGAAACATCGCCTGCAATGCCCTCTGCAATACGTTTCTGAACTTTGCCAAATATGTCACCTATACTGTTTGTGTCTACCGAACGGTACCGCGAAATGTAACGCGTCCCCGGCGCCATATTAAGCTTAATATTTGCAAGACCCGCGCCGTCTTGACCGCGGTTGCGTTGCTTCTCCATGAGGAGGTACATCTTGTTCAGGCCGTAAAAAGCCGTTCCGTATTTTTCAACGTAATATTCAAGAGGCTTTCTCAGGCGTACGAACGCTATACCACATTCGTGTTTGATGGGATCACTCATAGGAAGTGTTAATGTGGGTCAAAATTACCGAAATTCTCGCAGGTGTACCAAGGATTTTCTAAGGGAGTAAATGAGATAAATCCATTCCCAACCATTCTAGTGCCGCTCCGTGCAGTAGCTTTCCCTTGCGCTCCTCGCTCCACGGCATTCCGTTGATCAGTTTTCCAGGTTGTAATTCCCCGAGCGGAAAAGGATAATCCGTACCTAAAGCCACTCTGTTCTCGCCAACAAGCCCCACCATGTATTCGAGCATTTGTGGATCGTGAACCAAAGAATCAAGCCAAAATTTGCCCATGTATTCGCGCGGTGCAATAGAATTATCTACAGCACAAAGGTCTGGGCGTACGTCAAATCCGTGTTGCACACGTGCGAGCGTAGCAGGGAATGATCCCCCACCGTGGGCAAAGGCAACGCGCAGTTTTGGGAGACGCTCAAACACGCCACCAAAGATCATCGAACAAATGGCAAGTGAACTCTCTGCAGGCATACCGACCAACCAAGGCAGCCAATATTTCGACATTTTCTCCTTCGCCATCATGTCCCAAGGGTGCACGAAAATAGCCATGTCTAAATCTTGACATGCCTCAAAAATGGGAAACAACTCTGGCGCATCGAGGTTCCAATCGTTGATATGCGTTCCAATCTGAACGCCCTTAAGACCTATTTCTTTGCAACGACGCAATTCTTCAATGGCCAAATCTGGTGCCTGCATGGGCAGCGTTCCTAAACCAACAAACCGGGTGGGGTAACGGTCGCAAATTTCTGCGATATGATCGTTTAAGAATTGGGCCACTTCAAGGGTGTCTTTAGGTTTTGCCCAGTAGCTAAACATTACAGGAACTGTGGACAATACCTGCACATCAACATGATGGTGACCGCATTCCTTCATGCGCGCTTCAGGGCTCCAACAATTGTCCTCAACCTCGCGAAAAAACTCGCCATCTTTCATCATTCGAGCGCTGCAGCTCTTGTGGTGATCAAGGGTTATAAAGCCGCCGTAACCGAACTTCTCACGGAAATTCGGAATGTGTTCGGGTAAAATGTGCGTATGAATGTCTACCGTGAAATTTCTGGAGGTAACCTGACACATAACTAAACGAATCTAGGATCACTCTCCATAACGTGCCCACAATTCTTGCACGTACGATTCGATTCATTACCGTAATATTCGCGGAAATGAGGAATAAAATCCTTTTCAACGTCTTTCAATTCAAAATAGGTTTCGTGCAATTTGCCATTGCATTCGTCGCAAAACCACAGCAAACCGTCTGTGAATCCTCTGCCTTCGCGAATTCGCTCAACCACCAACCCAATGCTGCCTTCATGACGAATAGGACTGTGTGGGATTTTCGCCGGGACGGTCATCATATCGCCAGGACCTAAATGCAGCTCGTGTGCTTCACCGTCCACTTGTACTTTTACGGTGATGTTTCCTTCTAATTGGTAGAAAAACTCTTCCGTTTCATTGTAATGGTAATCTTTTCGCGCGTTCGGACCTGCGACCACCATAACGATGTAGTCGTCCGATTCTGGAGTCAAATTCTTATTCGCCACCGGCGGCTTAAGAAGGTCTCTATTTTCATCCAGCCACTGCTGAAAATTGAAGGGTTTTGGTACTGCCATTTGAGTTTGCTTTGGGACCTCAATTTATGAAATTCAAAACCGATTTCATCCTGCCTCGCCCTTCCTTATATTCGTACGGACAGATCACAGCTATGGATTTACAGAATTACATCGGAGGAAAGTTCCTTGAACCCCTTCACAAACAATACCTTACCAATACCAACCCCGCCACTGGCGAAGCCTACGGCCGCATTCCCAGATCGGGTGAAAGCGACGTAAAATTAGCAACCGAAGCGGCACGCGCAGCTTTTCCTGAGTGGAGCGCACTGCCTGCAGCGGAGCGAAGTGCGTGGATGTTGAAGGTTGCGGATGAAATTGAACGACGCTTGCCAGAATTGGCCCTCGCGGAATCTATTGATAACGGGAAGCCTCTTTCACTCGCAACGGCAGTGGATATTCCACGCGCCCGGGACAATTTTAAATTTTACGCTACTGCTATCCTCCACGATGCCTATGAAACCCACGATATGGGTGCCAATGGTTTCAACTACACCCTGCGACAACCCGTCGGCGTTGCTGGATGTATTTCGCCCTGGAATTTGCCGCTTTATTTGTTTACTTGGAAAATTGCTCCTGCCTTGGCCGCGGGCAATACTGTTGTCGCTAAACCTTCAGAAGTCACTCCCGCCACTGCCTATTTGCTCTGTAAAATACTTGAAGACATTGAATTCCCTGCGGGCGTTTTGAACATCGTTCATGGATTGGGTGCAGAAGTTGGCGCAGCCATTGTTGCCCATCAAGATATCCCTATCATTTCCTTTACTGGAGGCACGCAAACCGGAAAGGCCATTAGTGCCGTTGCCGCACCAATGTTTAAAAAGTTAAGCCTTGAGTTGGGCGGTAAAAATGCCAACATTATTTTCGAAGATTGTGATTTCGAAGAAGCCGTTAAAACCAGCGTTCGCGCTGCATTTGCTAATCAAGGTCAAATCTGTCTTTGCGGCTCGCGCATTTATGTACAGCGCAGTATTTATAACCAATTCAAGGAGGCGTTTGTTGCGCGTGTCAAAGGACTGACCGTAGGAGATCCGCTTGTAGAAAGTACGAGAACCGGTGCCGTTGTGAGTAAAGCACATTTCGAAAAAGTTCTTTCGCACATTGCCGTGGCTATTGAGGAAGGCGGAACGCTTCTCACGGGAGGAAGCCCAGTCAAATTGGACGGTCGATGTAAAAATGGCTACTTCATTGAGCCGACAGTTTTTGAAAACCTTGATGCCTCTTGCCGCACCAACCAGGAAGAAATCTTTGGACCCGTGGTTACCCTTACGCCTTTTGATACAGAAGAGGAGGCACTTGCCCTTGGCAACAGCACTTCCTACGGCTTGGCGGCTACCGTTTGGACCACTAATCTTCAAGTCGCCCACCGCATGGCGGCTCGTCTTCACGCCGGTATCATTTGGGTCAATTGCTGGTTACTACGCGATCTTCGTACACCCTTTGGTGGCGTTAAGCAAAGCGGTGTAGGCCGCGAAGGCGGTTTTGAAGCACTGCGATTCTTTACTGAACCTAAAAATATTTGCATCAAATTATGATTCCACATAACCAGTGGGCAAAGGCCCTTCACCAAAGTGCGCGAACACAACAACCCCGCGACCAGTTTTCAACGCAAAATACCTATACTCTCAAAGACGCTTATACCATACAACATGCGCTTATTCAAGAGCGCGTCAATGAGGGTCATGCCGTTATCGGTGTAAAAATGGGATTCACTTCGTTAGCGAAAATGAAGCAAATGGGCGTAGACGATATGATTATTGGCCAATTAACACAAGATATGCGCATCACTAGCGAAACGCCTTTAGTTCGCTCTCAATGTATCCACCCGCGCGCGGAACCTGAAATCGCCTTCCGTCTTTCACAAGACATCAACTCCCCATTAAGCGTTGATGAAGTTTCTCACGTAGTGGACGGCGTTGCTTCAGCCATCGAAATCATTGATTCACGGTATGAAAATTTTAAATTTTCTCTTGAAGATGTAGTGGCCGACAATTGCAGTTCTTGCGGCTTTGCTTTAGGTCCTTGGTGCGAAGTGCCGCTTGGACTTAACGGATTAGATATGGTACAAACTTTTGATGGTTCTACTGTTGCCGAAGGAACAAGCGACGCCATTCTTGATAACCCTTTTGAAGCACTTGCCGCAGCAACCCGACTTGCGCTACAGCACGGCTTGCCTTTGAAAAAAGGAATGGTTGTTTTGGCCGGCGCCTCCACAGCAGCTCACTTTATTGGTGATGCAAAAAAAGTAGAAGTAGCGGTTGACGGATTGGGCACCGCGTATTTCGAAGTGGTGTAAAAAAAAACGAGCCACACCGGGGTACGGAGTGGCTCGCTGAACAAAACCATGTCGCATCTTAATGAATTACTCGCTTACACTCAATTGGGATGCGAACATATGAGAATCAAAATCTATGCCAAACGCTTTTATCTTCTCCATTATAATTTCGCAGATAGGCTAAGTAGCAACTGCGAGCGGTTGTAACTCAGTGGAATACCATTCCAATCACCTATGTGATTTTCAAAACTGCTGTAATACACTAAATCAACCCCTAATTTCCATAGGTCCACTCCTAAGCCAATATTATAGCCTGCCGATGATGGGGAAAATGTTGCTGTAAACGCATTATCAGACAAATGCTGCTGGTAGTGCACGCCTGCTTCAACACGGGCAAATTTAAATACGCGCAATCCTGTACTGGATTCGAACTGAAGGAGATTGTGATCAAAACTCTCATACATCAAGGTCGTTCCATTGGCACCAGAGAGAAACTTTGAGTTTTTTACATACAGTGCACTCGCGCCTACATAAAATTGTTCCCCAACGAACTGACGGCCGAACAATCCTATATGATACCCGTCGTCAGATGCCGCACCAACGAAAATAGATTGCGTGGTAGAAAGTGCTTCATCCAGACCTATTCCAGCCATATCAAAATTCAATCCCGTACGCAATCCCCAGCGACTTTGGGCAGTACTGCTTAAGCCTGAAACACTTAAAGCGATCACTAAAAGAAATTTAGCCTTCATAGATTGTTATTTCTTTTTTCAATTACAGCAATCGTGCCAAATCGTTCTCCAGGCGCGGGTTCAGGACATACAGTATTTGGCGCTTATCCAGCTCCGATTTTTCCCGAAGTAAAACTTCTGCACCCAGCTGTTTTTTCGAAGTAGCGTTGAGTTCCTTAATAAATTCGCTACGCTTTCTTCTTTGGACTTCCCATGAAGCTTCGTTAACTCCTAATAAATCATTAAAATCATCCGTAGTTATAGGCCCAGCTACGCTTCGTTCCAACACTTCCCACTGCAGGCTATCAAATATCGCAGCACGTTTGTTTAAATAGCCCTTACGCAAGTAAGCCGTTAAAAGAATGCCGAAAAGCGTAAATAAACCAAACGAAACAAAAAGTAAGTTTTGATAATCATTTACTCTTCTTATGTAGGCTGGTTTTATCGATTCAATAGGCGGTGTTCTGAGTTTTAACGATTCGAAATAATAGCCAAGCTTCAGTTTGTCAGAATGCTTTGGAACCGTTAGTTTGTTTTTCTCTGAATACCCACAAGCGAGTCCCAAAACATTTAGCCTGTTCGTTAAATTCCCTCCGTTTTCCAAAGTAATATCTGCGATACTGTTGCCGCCAGGATACCACCAATAGGTCTTAAGCGATGACATTAATAAGCACGTTGAATCTGATACCTCATGAACCATGTAACCTCTTTGATTATTGAAACCGAAACTGGATTGTCCTAGATCCTTCCAACTCCGGTTCATGAAGCTATAACTATATACCTCGTTTTGATAGACCACATACAGAATGTCATTAAGACGATCATAAAATGAAATCTGTGCTTGGGGTCCTTGCAAGTCAGGGGACTCTAACGCAAATGGCGCTTTACCAAACAAACTCCATTCTTTCCGTACATCCGAATAATAAGTGAGCAAATTATTCTGGATCCAGAAACCGTAACCCCCAAATGAATAGATGGTATCGTTTCTAATGAATTGGTAACTATCAAAGTTGTAGCCAGAATAGTAGGTCTCATCAATGCGCTCAATGATACCGGCGGCTGTATCAACAAGAAATACCTTCCCGGTACCTGGAAAAACCGCTTTTAATCCAGAACTGGTTTTGAACAGATGGCCCTTGAGTGTTATTTCATAGTTTTGAGCGTCATAGTTCAGCGTATATTTAGGTAGCGTATCTATGTGATTGTCATAAAACACAATGTTTTCACCTGTCTCCACTGAAATACGTTGCACCCCAATTTTATCTGACAATTTCCAAGAAATATATCCTTGCGAATACACTGAATTACAGAGTATTATGAGGAATAAAAGAAGTCCATAAATCCGTCGAGAACTAAATTTTATATACATGTTACACATACGTTTAAACACAAATATACGAAACGAACGCTTCTTAAAATCGCACTTTTGTCTGAACCAAAAAACCTAGGCACTCTTTAACTGCTTTTGTAGAACAAACCAATAAAGTTAAGTCGAACCCGATCCATCTACTGGATCGGGTTTTTTTTGCACTACCCTCCCAAGATCAACCAGACCTTTTGTAATCAGGGGGGGGGTGTTTACTAAAAAACACCTATACGTCTATATTAACCCCCTCTTTTTAAGGGGGTAAGTTTCTGTATGTTGTACTTTTAATTGAGTTAGCCCTAATTTTTTAGGGGGGTTATTGATTTTTATTCATAGTTTTGCTCAAAACAACCCTCAAAATGAAAAAAATAGACGCAATTATTAGGAAATCGAGATTTCATGAGGTCCGTCAGGCACTTCATGATGTGAATGTGTACTTCTTTAGTTACTGGGATGTGACTGGTGTAGGTCACGAAAAAAAGGAACATCTATACAGAGGTGTTGCTTACAGCTCTACAGACATTCAAAGACGCTACCTCAGTATCGTTGTAAACAATGACTTTGTAGACAAGACCGTAAATGCCATTCTGGAAGCGGCAAAAACCGGTGAAGTTGGAGACGGCAAAATCTTTGTCACACCCGTTGAAGATGCGTACCGCATCCGTACCGGAGAAAGCGGAGGCCTTACACTGAAATAATCACATTCATACCTATTAAAAAATGGAAACGACACTCACTCTCACTATAAACAACCTTTGGATGATGCTTTGTACAGCACTTGTGTTTTTCATGCATCTTGGGTTCAGTTTTTTAGAAATAGGCCTAACACGCCAAAAGAACACCATCAACATTCTATTTAAAAACTTCTTTATCATAAGTGCAGGACTAGTGCTTTATGCGCTTATCGGATTCAATCTAATGTACCCCGCATCCTTCTGGAACGGGGTTTTACCTAATTACTTCGTAGGGCTGTTTGGTCTTGAAAGCCCGATCGGCTCGGAAGGCCTGGATCTTGCATACAATGAAGGATATACCTATTGGACCGATTTCTTATTTCAAGGCATGTTCGCTGCTACGGCAGCGACGATAGTTTCTGGCGCTGTTGCAGAGCGTGCGAAATTGGGTTCATTCTTTGTGTTCTCCATTCTGCTCATAAGCCTAGTTTATCCTGTAGTAGGTTCTTGGAAATGGGGAGGCGGTTTTCTTGACGAATGGGGATTCTATGACTTCGCAGGCTCAACGCTTGTTCATTCCGTGGGAGGATGGGCAGCTCTGTTGTACATCATAAAATTAGGTGCGCGTATTGGCAAATTTGATAAAGACGGAAAAACCCGCGCCATACCTGGTCACAACTTGCCTTTCGCGGCAGCCGGAGTACTTATTCTATGGCTAGGTTGGTTTGGGTTTAACGGAGGGTCCGTGCTTAGTGCAGATCCGGGACTGACTTCTTTAGTGCTTACCACGACCTCTATTGCCGCGGCAGCTGGCGGTCTAGCGGCGGCTGGCTTCGTTCACGTCGTCTATAAAAACTTTGACCTCACCATGTTCATGAACGGAATTTTAGGTGGTTTAGTCAGTATTACCGCAGGGGCCGATTTAATGGGAATTACAGATGCAATTCTCATCGGAGCGATAGGTGGAGTCATCGTCGTTCTCGCTGTTTCGTTACTCGATAAATTAAAGCTCGACGATCCGGTTGGTGCTGTTGCTGTGCACCTAGGAACTGGTATGTGGGGTACGCTCGCCGTAGGCCTCTTTGGCAGTTCAGCTGGTACGGACCAATTCTTAATTCAACTCACTGGTGTTGGCATCGTCGCTGCGTTCTGCATCTCATCCAGCTGGTTGCTCTTAACCTTGATTGAAAAAATCTGGGGACTTCGTGTAGATCGCGAAGAAGAATTGGACGGTCTAGACCAGGCAGAACATGGAGGCATGTCCGCTTATGCAGACTTCCGTATGAATCAACACTAATTATCCAATCTATTTATAAAAGCGAGCCCGAAGTGCTGTAACACTCCGGGCTCTAAAAACAATTTCCCTCAAATGAAAATCGTTAAAACAAAAGTCGAAAAAATTTGGCTGTTCGCAGCACTAATAGGTGCTGTAATTTCAACCAGCGCTCAAGAAGCAGAAGAAAGTATTGCCTTTTCAGGATCCGTTGACACCTATTTTAGAACCAACCTCAATGCAGGGAAATTTGATGCCCCTGCTTCAAGTTTTGCAAACTTAAACGGATTTGCTTTGGGTATGGTGAATATCAAGGCAGAGAAAAGCACCGACAAAGGTGGATTCGTAGCAGATTTAGTTTTCGGTCCTCGCGGCACTGACGCCGTATTTGCCTCACCTTATTACAGCGCGACCGGCAATATTGTCAACCAATTATATGCGTATTGGCATGCCTCCGAAAAGCTCACTTTAACCCTAGGAAACTTTAATACCTTCCTGGGCTATGAGGTCATCTCTCCAGTAGATAATTTTCACTATTCCACCTCGTATCTTTTCTCGTATGGACCATTTTCCCATACGGGACTTAAAGCCGATTACTCGCTAAGCGAAAAACAATCGGTCATGTTGGCTATCATGAATCCCACCGATTTTACAGAGATGAATGATGTAGACTTGTATACCTATGGACTCCAATATGGCTATGGGGATACCTACTTAAATCTTCTCTACGGAAAGCAAAGTATCGATGCATCACCCACTTTTCAAATTGATTTAACGGGTAGTTATGAATTAGGTAAAACCACAGGACTTGGAATCAATGCTTCGTACAACGAAACACCATCAACTGGCGGTTTCTACGGGGTAGCATTGTACCCCTCAAAGACGATTAAAGACCAATTTGCAGTTGGGCTTCGTTCGGAAATCTTTCACGAACTCGACGCGGGGGGTCCTGCCTATGGTGCCGGCACCACAACACTTGATTTCACTCTCACCGGCGCTTATGAAACCGACGAGCTTCGACTAATTCTTGAATGCAGATTAGATCAAAGTTCCGCACCGCAGTTCAATGCGATGACCACGGATCAACTAGCGTCCATCCTAATTGCCGCAGTATACCAATTTTAATACCCTCCAGAACCTATGTTAAGCATTAAGGCCAGCCCTTGAGGCTGGCCTTAATATTTCTAATCGAGCGCAATACGAAGACCTACACCTTCACCTGAGGTGCTTAAAGAAACTTTTTCGAGCGCCGGAAGTTCCTTTCCATGGCTGTGGTGTATATAGTAGGCAACTGCATCAAAAACAAGTAAAAATGACCCCTGAAGAATGAGGCTATTGCCGTAGCCATTAAAAAGATCTTCTTGGTCCAATTGGTTCGGGGCCACTTCGCGCATCCAAATTCCAGCTGCGATATAGCCTATATCCAATACATCATTGACCAAGAAAATGGTTTCCGTCTTCTTCTGCGCCTTAACCAGCTCAGCCATGGTCACAGGACCTCCGCCTCGGCGCGCTTTGATGTATCCCGGAATTGCCAGTCCAATATTCACGGTATTCCACATTACATTCATTTCGTGGAACCGCTTGGAATATTCATCCTCACTCGAAAAATATGCTGCACCGCTGATAGCAAAGTTTACGACAGCGTAGGAACCTAGGCTCAGCATCAGGTTTTCATTTATTGAATTGAATTCCTTTTGGAAATTGGTCACTTGGCCAAATATGCTTTGGGAAAGCAGCAACCCTGCAAATAGTAGTATTTTCTTCATCATACTTTATTCAACAATAAAAATTGATGCACGGTTCGTCTTAAAATAAAAAAGGCGACCGCTATGCGATCGCCTTTTGTGCTGTGGAGAAGATGGGATTCGAACCCACGACCTCTTGACTGCCAGTCAAACGCTCTAGCCAACTGAGCTACATCCCCAACGAGGCGCAAATATAGGCTAAGAGTTGGAGATAATTATCCAACTACATCCTACTATTCTTATATTAGGTTTCAAATCGGACCAAATGAATAAGCGACATCTCTTAGCGACTTTTCTATTCTTTTTAGGATTAGGGCTCAATGCCCAAACTGTTTACTCCGTTAAGTATGAATCACAGGCCGATGTTAAGGTCTATGTTGTAGAGTATGAGTCCCAAGCCGACCTACTGGTCTTTAAAGAGGACTATTCGTCTCGTGCTAAGGGGAATGAAGGGAATTGGTTTTTCGTGGATTACCAATCACAAGCAGAAAAGAGTATCTATTTTGTCAAATACGAATCACAAGCCGACTTAAAAATCTACTTTGTTGCATACGAGTCAAGAGCGGGTTGGCGGAATAAGGAGAAAATTCATTTAATGTATTAATCCAGAACTACGGCAAATCCTCCACATCCAACTGCTTCACTTCTAATCCTCTCAAGTAAGTAAGGGATACTTTCATTGCTCTTACCTGTTACCAGCTGTAGAGAGCTTAAAGAGCCTGTTTGTTAGCAACTAATAGTTACTCACAATACTTGGAGATATGAACGACAGCCTTAGGGTTAAACTGATTACATAGTCGGTGTTTCATCCATAAAAAAGCCCCTTCCGAAGAAGAGGCTCTGTAATCTAAAGTCGTTTGTTTTTACTTATTCCCAGTGAATGAAAATGTAAAAGTTTTATTCAGCAGTTATTTAAAACCCCCATCCAGCGGTCAACTGAAGGTTAGGGTACCAACCACCTGAGTTTGCTATCTGAAAATCAAGTGCTCTTGAGTTAGCGTCCATGGTTAGCCCATTTGTATACACTACGCCCCCTCCGCCTTTAATAAGACCAATATCAACTCCTAGACGAACGCCTTTGACAGGACGAAGTCCATAACCGAAACCGGTGAAAGTGAATACTCCGCCGTCATGCCAATGATAGCTATTTCCATCAGGGTCATCAAAACGCCCATTTAAAGACTGAACTCCAATACCGGCAACAACTCTAAATGCCTGCAATGTCTCTATAGGACGATAACTAATGTTTACTCCTGACCAGCTACTTGCATCCCCAAAAGTACCCGTGTAGGTAACACCGTTTATATCAACACTGTTATCAATTGGGACGGATTCACCATAGTGAACAGAAACTGTGGTTTTCTTTGAAAGCTGATGATCAAATTGAAACCCAACCGATTGACTAGGACCACCGGTATTAATACTAAATGAATTCTTAGCGTATGCCCTGTCTTTTTTCCAAAAGGAAAAGTTGTCTTGAGCCGAAGCTGCCGTGCAAAACGCAAAGGCCATGCAAGTGATAAATAGTTTTTTCATAATTTAGTTTTGTGAAATTTAAAGGTAATTGAATTTACAACTCTGGCAAGTCCTCAATATCCAGCTCCTTCACTTCTAATCCCCTCAGGTAAGTAAGCGATACTTTCATATCGCTATGTCCCATCACTTGCTGTAGTTTCTGGAGAGAGCCTGTTTTCTCAAAGACTTGGATAGCTCCAGTATGGCGGAATGAGTAAAGGGTTTGGTCTCTTTCCAAGAGATGACTCTGTTTCTTATACCTTGACCACAAAGTCTTGAAGTAGTCCCTATTGTATGGGGCTTCTTTAAGGGTGAATACATTGTCTTTTCTATTTCCTGTAAACCTCTTTGATACCTCAACTCTTACAACCGATGGAACTGGCAGGACACGATTCCTTTTAGACTTCACTTTAGACCCACTAAGACTTACTTGTGAGAAGTCGCTGTTGAAGTCTCCAAACGACAAACAGCGCACTTCTCTATGAGGTCGTAGGAGCATCGTATAGGTCATTAAACAACACAAGTATAGATTATCGTTAAAGACGCTTATATCGCTCAGCAGAGCGCTTATATCAGCTATAGGTTTGTGCAGTTGCTGAGGTGTCTTAGGAAGCTTTATTCTGCTGAAGTTAAGCAATACTCCATTAGACTCTAACTCATCCTTTAGAAGCGCTGATATGTTCCTCTTGAGGTTCGCCATACTTGCAGGAGATGGCGAATGCTCATAGATAAAATCTCTAACCATATCCACCTTTAATTCTCTGAGCGGTTTGTTGGCTAATCTCTTGGATTGAAGAAACTCTGACCAGAGTCTTTCG
>PZPA01000026.1 GCA_003045825.1 Bacteroidota bacterium | reverse complement strand
TTTTCTGCCTTTCAAGGAGGTGGCGCAAGGCTAAATGGCGTTCCTATCACAGTAACCACCACCGAATCGCTCGAAAACAGTCTGCTGGCAACAGGTTTCCCTTATTACGACTTTGAGCACATCGACGGATTTCAAAACACACTTGCAACATTTTACAAAACCACCCGCGGTTTGAGGCGCATAGGCACAGCCGCAGTAGACCTCGCGTATACTGCCTGCGGTCGATTTGACGGATATTTTGAATACGGATTAAGTCCGTGGGATGTGGCTGCTGGAATCGTGCTAGTTCGTGAAGCCGGCGGAGAAATTTCAGACTTTAACGGTGGTCCTGAGGCTATTGCATCAAAAAGCATTATTGCAACGAACAAAAGACTCTACCCAAGCGTTTTTGAAGTAGTTCGTAAAAACATGGGCAATGCGTGAAGCTAGAGTATGGGTATTACCGGGATTAGGTGCCGATTCAAGAATTTTTAGAAATCTTGAATTCCCATGGTCAGCAACTTTTTTAGAATGGACGCTGCCCGAAGTTGGTGAGTCATTATCGTCTTACGCGGATCGTTTGCTGGCACCGCACGATATTCAAGAGCACGATTTGCTATTTGGCTACAGCTTTGGTGGAATCGTTGCGCAGGATTGGGCAAGCCGTCACCATGTGCAGCGCGTTGTTTTACTCAATTCGCTTCAGTACAGTACGCCACTGCGTCCTCTTTTTAAGAGAATTGCTGCGACAGGTATTTTAAATTGGGCCCCGAAGGGCAGTATTCGCAAGTTAATTTTCTTCATGGCACGACTCAACAGTCGCCCATCGGCTCATTTTGAAGGCGTGATTGAAATGATGGAGCAATTTCCTTGTGACTATTACCGTTGGGTCCTAAAATCCGTATTGAATTGGGACCGACCTACCCCCAAATGTCCCGTAGATAGCGTAACAAGCGACTGGGATCTTGTTTTTCCTGAGTGCGAACCTTCCGACCGCTGCTGGACCCTTAGTCGTGCGACACATTTGAGCTTCTTAACGCACGCACACGAAATTTCAACTCTTTTGAAAGAAAAGGTCGACCCTATGCTTTCGTAAGCTTATCCTGCTATTTTTGGGGTATGCAAATCATTGAGACACCATTAGCAGGCTTGCTACTTATCGAACCGCGCGTCTTCGGGGACGAACGCGGCTATTTCTTTGAAAGTTATAATCGTGATGTGTTTGCCGCTCAAGGCATTACAGAAGAATTCATCCAAGACAACGAAAGCTTATCTGATCGCGGCGTAGTCCGAGGACTGCATTTCCAAGCGCCGCCGAAGGCACAGGGAAAACTAGTTCGAGTGCAGCGCGGTAAGGTTTGGGATGTCGCTGTCGACATTCGCAAGGGCTCCCCTACCTATGGCCAGTATTATGGCGTTGAGCTAAGTGGCGAAAATAAGCGCATGCTCTGGATACCGCCTGGCTTTGCCCACGGTTTTGCAACCCTTGAAAACGGAACGGTTTTCTTGTATAAATGTACAGATACCTATAGTCCAGAACACGAAGGAAGTGTTTTATGGAATGATCCATTGCTCGCCATTGATTGGAACGTCGATGTTCCCATACTGAGTGCAAAGGATCAAGATGGACCTGCTTTTGCAGACTTTAATTCGCCCTTTATCTATGAAAAATAAAATTGTCCTATTTGGGGCAGTAGGATTAACACTTGCATTTGTAGGTCTCAGAAGCGCTCAATCCAACGAAGCGCCGCATCCTGTGGAGGTACGTCCAAGCACGGTGAAGCCATTTCCTATTCCTGAGAATCTAGATTTCGCAGGAGAAGCATTGCCGTTGGCTGAAGCCGATGTTAAAGAAAAATTGGACCGCGAAATGCTCGTGAACAGCTATTGGCAGAGTAATAATCTTTTAATGCTCAAGCGCAGCGCTAAATTCTTTCCTATCATCGAACCTATTCTTGCGAAAAACGGAATTCCTGAAGACTTTAAATACCTTTCCTTGATTGAAAGTGGACTGCAAAATGTTGTTAGTCCAGCAGGTGCCAGTGGATACTGGCAAATCATGAAGAGCACAGGACTTGAAAACGGTCTGGAAATAAATAAAGAGGTAGACGAAAGGTACCACATCGAAAAGTCGACCCAGGTAGCTTGCACTTATTTAAAGGAAGCATACGAGAGGTTTGGAAATTGGACTTTAGCTGCAGCTTCGTATAACATGGGGATGGCCGGGACAGCAAGACGACTTAACGAGCAAGGCGTTGATAGTTATTACGATCTCTTATTAAATACTGAGACTGCGCGCTACGTCTATCGTATCGCCGCCGTAAAGCACATTCACGAAAACCTCGCAGACTTTGGCTACGTCTACCACCAGGATCAAGGCTATTCCTTTCCTAAAATGGATACTATTTTAGTCAATACCAGCGTTGCGGACTGGGTAAGCTGGGCGAAATCACAAGGGGTTACTTATAAAACGTTGAGAACATATAATCCTTGGATTCAAAGCCAGCAATTATCGAATTCGACAAACAAAGCATACCAAATTTGGGTTCCTTCTAAATGAGCGAATACATAGAAGTCTTTGGCGCAAGAGCGCATAACCTGCGAAACATTGATGTTGCCATCCCGAGAAATAAATTGGTCGTGATTACCGGCCTAAGTGGCTCTGGAAAAAGCTCTTTAGCCTTCAACACCATTTATGCGGAGGGACAGCGGCGTTACATGGAGACTTTTAGTGCTTATGCGCGTCAATTCTTGGGCAATATGGAACGTCCAGAAGTCGATAAGATTGAAGGACTATCGCCGGTGATTTCTATCGAGCAAAAGACCACCTCCCGAAACCCACGTTCGACGGTAGGAACGGTAACGGAATTGAGTGATTTCTTGCGTTTACTATTTGCACGGGCTTCAACAGCCTTTAGCTACAATACGGGTGAGAAGATGATTTCTTACTCCGATGCTCAAATTGTAGCATTGATTGCCGAACGTTATGTTGGCAGAAAAATTGCGGTTTTAGCACCAGTCGTTAGAGCGCGGAAAGGGCATTACAGGGAATTATTTGAACAGATTACGCGAATGGGCTTTATTAGAGCCCGTGTGGACGGTAAAGTAGTTGAAGTGAGTAGTGGGTATCGATTGGACCGATACAAGACACACGATATTGAAATTGTTGTAGATCGCATTATTGTTGCCGCAACAGCGGAGGCGCGCATTGCTCAAAGTGTAGAGACCGCAATGAATCATGGTGGCGGGACCATAGCCGTTTTGGATTTGGAAAGAGATGAATTGGCTTATTTCTCTAGACACCTCATGTGTCCTACCAGTGGTATAGCCTATCAAGAGCCCGAGCCAAACACGTTTTCTTTTAACAGTCCCAAAGGTGCCTGTCCCCGTTGCGACGGATTGGGTACCACGAAACAAGTGAATGAACGAAAGCTATTCCCGGACCCAAAGAAAACAATCAGGAAGGGCGGTATTGCACCAGTTGGAGAATACAAGAAGAATTGGATGTTCAACCAACTTGAAATTATTGGACTGAAGCACGGCTTTAACATGGATACCGCCGTTGAAGACATTCCTGAAGCAGCCTTAGACATTATTCTCAACGGCAGCAACGAGGTGATGACCATTGAGCATAAGGCCATTGGCGTAACAAAGGAATACAAATTGAACTTTGAAGGCATTATTAACTTCATAGAGTCTCAGGGTAAAGAAGCGAAAAGCAGAAGTATTCAGCGTTGGGCAGACGAATACATGGAACATGTAGCTTGCACAAAATGTGAAGGTGCACGTTTGAAAAAGGAAAGCCTGCATTTCAAGGTAGCGGGTCAAAGCATCGCAGAGGTGAGTACCCAAAGCTTGATACATTTTGGCCAATGGATTGACTCGTTGGAGCATAATTTGTCACCTAAAGAATGGCTCATTGCGGAGGAAATTGTAAAAGAATTGCGCGCGCGAAGCGCGTTCTTACTAAATGTAGGTTTAGGCTATTTGAATTTAAACCGGAGTGCACGTAGTCTGAGCGGAGGTGAAGCACAACGAATCCGGTTGGCGACCCAGATAGGGTCACAGTTGGTGAATGTCCTGTACATTTTAGACGAGCCTTCTATAGGATTGCACCAGCGCGATAATGCAAGACTCATAGATTCCCTGCAGCAATTGCGAGATATTGGCAACAGTGTTTTAGTGGTGGAGCACGACCGAGAAATGATTGAAACTGCGGATCACATTCTTGATATCGGCCCCCGCGCAGGAGTGCATGGTGGAGCAATCGTAGCGCAAGGCGATCTCTCAGATATTCTCGCAAGCGACAGCATTACAGCGAAGTATTTAAACGGTCAGCTTGGCATCGGAGTGCCAAATGTACGACGTCAGGCGGACGGTTGGATTGGCCTTTTTGGTGCGACAGGAAACAACCTGAAAAACGTTGATTTAAAAATCCCCTTGCGCGTATTGACGTGTATTACTGGAGTAAGTGGTAGCGGGAAGTCAACATTAATCAACGGTACCCTATACCCTATCCTTAACCACATGATTTTTCGTGCGGTGGGTAAACCGCAGCCGTACCGAAGTATTGAAGGTTTTGAGAAAATCGATAAAATTATTGATATCGATCAAAGTCCCATTGGACGCACGCCACGTTCGAATCCTGCAACTTACACGGGCGTATGGTCAGAAATCCGGCAGCTATTTGCAGGCTTACCAGAAAGTAAGGTACGTGGGTATAAGCCGGGAAGGTTCTCTTTCAATGTAAAAGGCGGCCGCTGTGAAACTTGTGAAGGTGGAGGACTGCGCGTGATTGAGATGAACTTCTTACCCGATGTTTACGTGCATTGCGAATCCTGTCAAGGTAAGCGTTTCAATCGTGAGACGTTAGAAGTGCGCTACAAAGGAAAGAGTATTTCGGATGTACTAAACTTAAGCATTGAGGACGCCCTACCATTCTTCGAACATGTACCTAGGATCAACCAAAAGCTGCAAACACTAAGAGACGTAGGATTAGGATATATCCGATTAGGACAGCCCTCTACCACATTGAGTGGTGGTGAGGCACAGCGGGTCAAATTGGCCACCGAGCTGAGCAAGAAAGATACGGGCAACACAATGTATATTTTGGATGAACCTACCACTGGGCTACATTTTGAGGATGTAAAAGTGTTAATGGAGGTCATCCAACGTCTGGTAGATCAAGGAAATACGGTGCTTATCATAGAACACAATATGGATGTCATTAAACAAGCCGATCATATTATCGATTTAGGGCCTGAAGGTGGATCAGGCGGGGGGCGCATTGTTGCTGAAGGGACACCCGAAGAAATCATCAAGATCAAAGAAAGTATTACGGGTCAATTTTTAGCTGCCGAATTAAAATAATTCATCAGCGCTTTTGCGTATCTTATAGGTAAGAAACTAGTATACCTATGAAGATTCATTCAAGAAAAACCTGGACCGAGATAAAATCAGAAGACAGTTGGGCATTATTTAAAATAATGTCGGAATTCGTACAGGGTTATGAAAGTCTAAGTCGTATTGGCCCTTGTATTAGTATTTTCGGTTCGGCACGAGATACCACCGAACAACGCTATTTAGATGCAGCTACGGAAATTGCACGCCAGCTAACCAGTAAAGGCTTTGGTATTATTACCGGCGGTGGCCCGGGTATCATGGAAGCCGCCAACAAAGGTGCACAACTAGGCAAAGGTCCCAGCGTAGGCCTTAACATTGACCTACCTTTTGAACAAAGTAGCAACCCCTTTATTGACCACGACAAAAATCTAGATTTCGACTATTTCTTCGCACGCAAAGTAATGTTTGTAAAGTACAGTCAAGCATTTGTCGTAATGCCAGGAGGCTTTGGTACGCTCGATGAACTCTTTGAAGCAATCACATTGGTTCAGACCAAAAAAATTGATCAATTCCCTATTATTCTTTATGGAAGTGATTTTTGGGAAGGATTAAAACAATGGATCGAAAACACGCTGAAAGCGACGGGTAAAATCAGCCCAAACGACACCGACCTTATGCACGTAGCCAACAGTGAGGAAGAAGTTGTAGGTATTATTGAGGAATTTTATAAAACCAAAGGGTTCACCACTAATTTCTAAAACCTATTCATTTAAGGCAGTAGCATAACTGGGAATGTTTTTGCTTGGGTTTCCCATTGTACACGGAGGTAATACGATCCGTGTGCATAGTTGTTTTTCAATTCAACCCAATCATTCAATAGAACGCCCTGCTCTAGCATGCTGCCTTTGCTATCAATAAGTTGATACGTTCCGTTTTCAATTCCGGTCAGTTGAAAGATTCCATTATTAGGATTTGGCTGCAGCACTACCGCCGAATTCGCTACATCTTGAGTACCTACGTTGTTCACATTTAGCAACGCTACTTTTACGGTATCGAACACACCGGCTTGCCATTGGTATGCCGATCTATGCGGTACAAATCCTGCAAGTTTAACACTAATTGAATCCATTACATCCAAATGGGTACCTGCATCTGCCAATCCATCAATACTGCTTTGCAACGTATCGCTAGTGCGATCAAATAATATAACTGCATTGCTTAAAGGTGCACGTGTAATACTGTCGTATACTACAACATGTACGCGCGAAGCTTCGACATAGGTAGGCTCTAGAACGGACAGACCCTCTTCGATGTCTGAACAAACAATGAGTCCAGACTCAAAATACGGATACGCCCCCCAGTTCCCATAGAAACCGTTTCCTGAAAAAGACGGTGACGTGTCGAAATAGCCAACTTCGACAAGCAATTCAGGGTATTTTGCATCCACAATTTGAACCCCAGAAGTATAATACGAAGTCACCACCCATTGACCATAAACATGCGCATTATGAGGAATAACACTAGTGCCCAAAGAGGTCTGAATACGATCCAATTCAGTAATATTCGCTAAATCACTCACGTCATAGGCTGTTAGAAAAGCATTACCAATCTCATCGGTAGTAAACAGCACAGAATTATCATCGCTGATCCAAGTATTATGGGTAAACGCATTGGGCGTGCCGTGCGTAGCTAATGTGATTGTACTGTCTTTTACAGTGGCGTCGACCACTATGAATTTCCCTTGATAAACCGCTGAACCCCAAATGGTATCGCCTCGAACCATACCGTCGTGGAAATAATAATCGTCATACATTCCTACGTAGGTCGGATTCCAAGGATCTGTGGCTACGTCGAAAATAAGCGCACCACCGTTACCTACATTTGCTCCAAACAAATAGGCGTACCCATTCTCATCGATGTACAAATTGTGAGCGGTCTTCAAGGTATCCATGATGCCTCCTGGTGTTTGAATGACCGGATTCATAGTCTTATATGTTGGGTTTGCACTGTCCACGCTATCTAAGTCTATAATCAAGAGACCATGATCTGGAATCGTATTCCAAGCAAACGTATTGTAATGCGTTACGTAAGCATAATGATCCCAAGTTTTCAAATCACGCCAGATACTATAGGGTCCTTGAACGAATTGCTTCTTTGTGGGGTTCGCAGGATTAGTGACTTCCACAATACTTACACCGGCAGTAGTGCCCGCTAATGCAAACTCACGCCCTGTAGAAGAGGTGTAGCCCCAGATATCGTTCATGTCATTCAAAAAAGTGCTCTGGCCCTTCAATGTAATATTTAAACTGTTTTGGGCGGTCAAGCTATATGTAAAAACAAAGAATAAGGTTAGAAGCGTGGGACGCATATTAAAAATCTAAAGTGATTTGTGGTGCTTTATCGTCTGCATCATAAGAACTCTTTTCATCACGATTTGGTTCAGACGTGGCAGACTTTGATTGTTCTTCCGCTTCAGTGGGTCTTACAGATTTAACCTGCTCAACGTTAGCTGCGGCATCAATCTTCGCGACGGTCTCGACCTCAGTACTGGGCTCAACCTTGACAATGAGTGATTCTTGCTCTGCTTCGTTTACCTCTATTCTAGTTTCATCAGGTTCAGGTAAAGACTCGAGCGGCTCTATTTTGTTAAGGGTATCCGAAGTTAATTGGTTCCCTTTTGCCTTAATGCCTTTCACCGAAATGAATGCTGCTAAATCTACTTCTTCAGGATCGCGAACATCGCCCTTTGTTTTACGATATACCATTTGAATTCTAGGCAACGTATTGTTCGAAAGGAAACTCAATTCACTTTTAGGGTGTGCTGTGATTATATTTTCCTCTTTATCACCACCTTCCCATAGGAAGCGCTTCACAAAGTAGCGTGATTTTTCGCCGTCAAAGTAAACGGCACTGATTGGACGATTTTCTTCCAACTTCTCTAGATAAATCATATCTGCATCAAAGTGAAGGTTCAATTCCGGTATAACCACGCGTAATGTCCCATTTTTCATGCCAATCAACAACCTGTCCTCGCCTTTGAAACTTCCAACTAAACGGCCACGTTCGTCACTGTTCAAGCGTTGCACGGCCGGATCAAACCATACTTTTCTCGCTTCCAAAGTACTTTCACCCTTTTCCTTGAGCTCAATACGTTTAACCGGGAATTTCGTTACAATATTTCCCTTAGAGCTTCTACCCTTCACCGCAACATTGGCAAAATCTAGATCGATTTTGAGTTTTTTCAGCTTCGCTAATTGACGCAACAGCACCAACACCTTCTCTGCCTCACCATTTGGATTGGATGTGAAGTAGGAAATGTGCGATCCTTTACTTCCAGTGGTCACATCGTATTCTCTGTCGCGAGTAATACTCTGCACTGCAAAACGTTTTACATAACTCACCTTTGAGACGCCGTCTTGGTAAATGGCGTTGTATACCGTCCGGTCATCGCCTTTTTTCCAAACGGCGACATGAATGATATTTTTTCCAAAGAAGGCTTTATCCTTCACTTTACTAACGCTGTATTTACCATCGGCTCGAAAAACAATGACATCATCAATATCTGAACAGTCACCAACGTATTCGTCTCGCTTCATGCCGTAACCCACAAAACCTTCTTCGCGATTCACGTAGAGCTTTTGGTTACGAATGACCACTTTTGATGCTTCTACACTATCGAAGGTGGCAATTTCTGTCTTGCGCTCGCGACCTTTACCGAATTTCTCCTTCAGCTCTTTAAAGTAGTTGATTGCGTACTCCACTAAATGGGCTAAATCATGCTGAACGCTAGAGATTTTACCTTCAAGGTCCAAAATTTTATCGTTGGCCTTATCGCTATCAAACTTTGATATACGCTTGATTTTGATTTCTGTCAAACGCACGATATCCTCCTCAGTAACTTCGCGCATCAAGTGGCCAATGTGTGGCTCTAATCCTTTGGCAATAAAGGAGATTACCTGTTCCCAAGTTTCCGCTTCTTCGATATCACGGTAAATCTTCTCTTCAATAAAAATACGCTCGAGCGAGGCAAAGTGCCATTGTTCCCGGAGTTCAGATAGTCGAACTTCAAGTTCCGCCTTTAAAACGCCTTTTGTCGTCTCTGTACTCCGCTTTAAGACATCTTTTACGCCAATAAACAATGGCGTGTCTTCGTGTATAGAGCAAGCAAGAGGCGCGATGCTTACTTCACAATTAGTAAATGCGTACAGCGCGTCAATAGTCTTATCAGGGCTTATACCGGAAGGCAAGTGAATAAGAATCTCCACATGTTCCGCCGTATTATCCTCAATCTTTTTGATTTTTATTTTACCCTTATCGTTCGCTTTTAATACGCTATCAATAAGGCTTTGCGTATTCGTGGTAAAAGGTATCTCCGTAATTACAAGTGTATTCTTGTCCAATTGGGAAATTTTCGCACGAACCCTTACACGAGAGCCGCGCTCCCCGTTGTTATAATTTGTGAAATCCGCTGTACCACCCGTTGGAAAATCTGGATATAATTTAAACGGTTTACCTTCCAATTCTTTGATCGATGCGTCGATCAATTCTATGAAGTTGTGCGGTAATATCTTCGTGCTAAGCCCTACTGCAATACCTTCAACCCCCATGGCCAAAAGCATAGGGAATTTCATGGGCAAATGAAGTGGTTCATTCGCGCGACCATCATAACTGAGTTGCCATTGAGTAACCTTAGGACTGTAAGCAACGTGCAACGCAAATTTTGTTAAGCGCGCCTCAATATAACGGGCTGCTGCCGCACCATCGCCTGTGAGTATATTTCCCCAGTTTCCTTGGCAGTCAATCAAAAGATCCTTCTGTCCCATCTGCACTAAAGCATCCCCAATGGAAGCATCTCCGTGAGGATGGAAACGCATGGTCTGGCCAATAATATTTGCCACTTTGTGGAAGCGGCCATCGTCCATCTCTTTCATCGCATGCAGTAAGCGACGTTGAACTGGTTTTAAGCCATCGTTCAAAGCAGGTACCGCACGTTCTAGAATTACATAGGACGCGTAATCCAGAAAATAATCTTGATACATACCGGAAACACGTGTAATCCTGTTCCCCTCCTCTTCAATACCTTCAGAACCCGTTAATTCCGGGTCCAATTCCTCGTTAATAGGTTGATTTTCTTCGCTCATTAGTTAAAGAATTCCTCCTCCAAATTTTTCTCCACGCGCAAGTTCTCTATGATAAACTCTTGACGCTTCGGTGTGTTCTTACCCATATAGAATTCCAATAAATCTCCAGAGGTCAAATCTCTGCCAATCATTACTGGCTCCAAGCGGATATCATTTCCAATAAAATGTTTGAATTCATCCGGCGAAATCTCACCCAATCCTTTAAATCGCGTGATTTCAGGACGCGGACCTAAATCCTGTATTGCGGTGTTCTTTTCCTCCGGGGTGTAACAATACCTCGTTTCCTTCTTATTTCTAACTCTAAATAAAGGTGTTTGTAAAATGTACAAATGTCCTTCCCGAACCAATTCTGGGAAAAACTGTAAGAAGAATGTAATCAATAGTAGACGTATGTGCATTCCATCCACATCAGCATCGGTTGCAATGACGACGTTATTATAACGCAACTCATCTAAACCATCCTCAATGTTGAGAGCAGCCTGAAGTAAATTAAATTCTTCGTTTTCATAGACCACTTTCTTCGTTAAACCGTATGAATTTAACGGCTTACCTTTCAATGAGAAAACGGCCTGAGTATTCACGTCACGGCTTTTTGTGATGGAGCCAGAAGCACTATCCCCTTCCGTAATAAACAAAGTAGTATCCAAACGTCTATCACCCTTCGCTCCTGGCTTGTTGTCGTTTAAATGGGCACGACAATCGCGTAATTTTTTGTTGTGCAGGTTTGCCTTCTTAGCGCGCTCCCTCGCCAATTTACGTATGCCTTGTAAATCTTTCCGCTCACGCTCCGCGCGCTGAATTTTCTTCAAGAGGATCTCTGCAACCGCAGGGTTTCTGTGCAAGTAGTTATCGAGATGCTCCTTCAAGAAATTTCCAACGAACGTACGAACATGCACTTCACCCGGCGCCATTTCAAGCGAACCTAGCTTGGTCTTCGTCTGAGATTCAAATACCGGTTCCACGACCTTTAAGGAAATAGCACCTATGATGCAGGCACGTATATCCGATGCGTCAAAGTTCTTTCCATAGAAATCGCGCATTACCGTAACTAACCCTTCTCTAAAAGCGTTCTGGTGGGTCCCGCCTTGCGTGGTGTGCTGACCATTAACGAAACTATAGTATTGTTCGCCTTGCATCCGCTCGGCATGCGTAATGGCTACTTCGATATCGTCGGCCTTAAGGTGAATGATATCGTGCAATACATTGCCATCAAGATTATCTTGTAGCAGGTCTTTGAGACCGTTCTCTGAATAAAACTTCTCTCCATTTAAATAGAGCGAAAGTCCCGGGTTGAGGTATGCATAATTCCACAACATCTTCTCTACATACTCCAACATGTACTTGTAGTTGATAAAGATATCTGGATCCGGTCTGAAAGTAATCTTGGTTCCTTTGCGTTGCGAGGACTCTTCGATCGCATCGTCTTCAACGAGTTTTCCAAAAGAGAATTTAGCGCGTTTGGTTTTACCATCCCGGTACGCTTGAACAATAAATTCTTTAGAAAGTGCATTTACTGCTTTAGCACCTACACCATTGAGACCAACGGACTTTTTAAAGGCTTTACTGTCGTATTTCGCTCCTGTATTGATTTTAGAGACTACGTCAACGACTTTTCCTAAGGGGATACCTCGTCCATAATCACGAACCATGACCTGGCCATCCGAAATTTTCACCTCCACAGCCTTACCGGCTCCCATGACGTATTCGTCAATAGAATTGTCTAAGACTTCTTTGAGTAAGATGTAGATTCCATCGTCGGGGCTTTTACCATCGCCCAACTTGCCGATGTACATACCTGGACGTAACCTGATGTGCTCGTCCCATTCGAGAGACCGAATGTTGTCTTCAGTATATTGTGCTTCTTGTGCCATAAATAAATTGGAATACAGGGATTCTAATTTAAGAATGCACACGACTTTACCGCATGTTTATTGCGTTAAAGTATACACAGGTTTTACACATTAAAGCGGAAGTGCATAACATCGCCATCTTGAACAATGTATTCCTTTCCTTCGACTCGCATTTTACCCGATTCCTTGACCGCATTTTCACTGCCTAATGCATCGTAATCGACATAGGAGATGACCTCAGCACGGATAAAACCTTTTTCGAAATCGCTGTGAATCACTCCTGCCGCCTGCGGTGCCGTAAAGTTCTTCTTAATGGTCCAAGCACGAACTTCTTTCACACCAGCAGTAAAATAGGTTTGAAGATTCAGGAGTTCATAAGCAGCACGAATCACGCGGTTCACACCTGCATCTTCGAGGCCCAATTCTTCGAGGAACATTTGTTTCTCTTCGTAGGTTTCCAATTCCGCAATATCCGATTCTGTACTTACAGCAATATGTATGCAACCTGCTCCTTCAGCAGCTGCCATTTCAACAACGCGATCTACGTACGCATTTCCAGATTTAGCAGCACTTTCATCAACATTGCACAAGTACAATACCGGCTTATCTGTAAGCAACTGCATTTCCTTGATTAAATCTTTCTCACGTTCCGTGCTTTCGAAGCCGCGAACATTTCTTCCTTCCATCACATAAGCAACCAAACGCTCTAGTGTCGTAACGTTTAGTTTTGCCTCTTTTTCGCCGCTTTTTGCCATTTTTTTGGCCTTTTCTAAGCGTTTTTCGATGGTATCGAGGTCTTTTAGCTGCAATTCCGTGTCAATGGTTTCTTTATCGCGAATAGGATCCACACTACCGTCAACATGCGTGACGTTTTCATTTTCAAAGCAACGGAGTACGTGAATAATGGCGTTTGTCTCTCGAATGTTTCCTAAAAATTGGTTCCCCAGACCTTCGCCTTTAGATGCGCCACGAACCAAACCCGCAATATCGACAATCTCGACATTAGCCGGTTGAATGCGAGCTGGATTGACCAATTCAGACAAACGTTCTAGTCGGTAATCAGGCACCGTTACCTGTCCAACATTCGGTTCAATAGTACAGAAAGGGTAATTTGCCGCCTGAGCTTTTGCGCTAGACAAACAATTAAACAATGTACTCTTTCCAACATTCGGCAAGCCGACGATTCCACACTTCATATTACATGCTTTAGGGCGGCAAAGATAAACGGATTCTTTGTTAGCAACGTGTGTATATGTGAATTGGATTGAAAAGGCAAAAAGGTCTTCTTTTGCTGTATTTTTACACCTCATCGAATATAACATTTCACCCATGTCACAACAAGACCTACAAGCCGTCGTATCCCAAGTTCGCAGAGATATTGTACGAATGGTACACGCTGTAAATTCAGGACACCCAGGCGGTTCCTTAGGATGTGTAGAGTTTTTAACTACCCTCTACTTTGATCACATGAAACATGAGCCTAAGGCGTTCCAAATGGACGGTAAAGGTGAAGATCTTTTCTTTTTATCTAACGGCCATATTTCACCGGTCATGTACTCAATTCTGGCACGAGCAGGATATTTCAATGTAAGCGAGCTTGCAACGTTCAGAAAGTTGAACACACGCTTGCAAGGGCACCCCACTACACATGAGGGCTTAGAGGGTATTCGTATTGCCTCCGGTTCTTTAGGTCAGGGAATGAGCGTGGCGATCGGCGCTGCTCAAGCGAAAAAACTGAATGGTGATGACCGAATAGTGTACACGCTGCACGGCGACGGTGAATTGCAAGAAGGCCAGGTTTGGGAGGCCGCAATGTATGCTTCTGCGAAAAAAGTAGATAACCTTATATCAACCGTCGATGTCAATGCACAGCAAATTGACGGCTCTACTGATGAAGTATTGGCCATGGGTTCTATTCAAGCAAAATTTGAAGCTTTTGGATGGCACGTTATTTCTGTAGCTCAAGGCAACGAATTGGATGCAGTTAAATCGGCTCTTATCGAAGCAACGGCAGCTACAGGTCATGGCAAACCGGTGTGTATTCTTCTCCATACAGAGATGGGCAACGGTGTTGACTTCATGATGGGTACACACAAATGGCACGGGGTTGCGCCAAACGACGAACAATTAGCCGACGCACTTAGCCAAAACCCAGAAACGTTAGGCGATTACTAGACCATAGTGAAACAACTTACCGCCATAGCATTTTTCTTTTTCTGTATTTCGCTGCAAGCGCAATCGCAGGTAGAGGAAGAACGTCCACCGTTAACGAGAATTTTATTCGTTTTCGATGGCAGTCAAAGCATGTATGGCCGTTGGGAAAGTGGTGCGAAGATTGACGTTGCACAGCGCTTAATGGGGCAAATGCTGGATAGTTTACAGGGCATTCAAGAGGAAGGTAATTTCCAATTGGCCCTTCGTGTGTACGGGCATCAAAAACCTGTGCCGCCGCAAGATTGTTCCGATACCAGGTTAGAAGTTCCATTTAGTAATGGCAACATCTATAAAATTAAGCGTGTACTCAAGGCCATTAAACCCAAAGGCACTACGCCAATCGCTGGTTCGCTTCTAAAGGCGTCTTATGATTTCCCACCTTGTGCAGATTGCCGCAACATTGTCATACTCATTACAGATGGTGTGGAGGCTTGTGATGGTGATCCGTGTGTGGTCAGCAAGCGTCTTCAGCAAAAGGGAATCATTCTAAAACCCTTTGTTATTGGTATTGGGCTCGATGAAGATTTTAAAGACAGTTTCGAATGCGTCGGAACGTATTTCGATGCGGCCGACGAGAATACCTTCAAGAACGTACTAGGGGTTGTGATTTCGCAGGCATTGGATAATACCACGGCGCAAATCAATCTCCTTGACAATCGAGGTAAACCGACAGAAACTAACGTACCCATCCTACTCTACGATCATACCTCGCAAAAATTAAGGAAGAGCTTCGTCCATACCCTCAACTACAAGGGTCAACCAGATACTATGGTATTGGATCCTTTAGTGGTTTACGATATGGTCGTTCACACTGTGCCGCCCGTACGCGTTGATAGTATTGTTATTCACCCAGGAACGCACACTCATATTGGTGCTTCTACCCCGCAAGGTCAGTTGGAATTGCGTTCAAATTCACGTCAAAGCAACACCATTCCGTGCATTATAAAGCCGCACGGAAAAAACGAGATTCTGCACGTACAAGATTTTGGCACTATCCAACGGTACATCAGTGGAACATATGATCTAGAAATCCTAACCTTACCTCGTATTTTTCAAAGCGGGGTGGTTATCGGCCCTAGTACAACTACCACCATTGCTGTCCCCCCGCCAGGTATGGTAACCTTGCAATCAGGAACGAGCGGTTTTGGATCCATTTTTGTTCAGAGAGACAACGGCTACGAATGGGTTACTGATCTTAGTGAAAGTGGCGAACGTCAGGTATTTCAGCTCCAGCCCGGTCAATACATGGTCGTGTTCAGAAGCAAATTTGCGCAAGAAACCGCGTACAGTAAATCAAAAGAATTTAGAGTGAGCCCTAGCTCATCAACCATTGTGAAAATCAACTAAAATGAAGAAGTACACAGATTCAGGAAGTAAGGATACCCGTTCAGGCTTTGGAGCCGGTTTGGAAGAATTGGGTAAAGCGAATGAAAACGTTGTAGCACTCTGTGCTGACCTTACTGGTTCTCTTAAAATGAATGCTTTCGCTGATCAGAATCCTGACCGATTCTACCAAGTGGGTATCGCCGAAGCAAACATGATGGGTATTGCGGCAGGTTTGACCATCGGTGGCAAAATCCCGTTCACTGGAACCTTTGCAAACTTCTCTACGGGTCGCGTGTACGATCAGATCCGTCAGAGCATCGCGTACAGCGGTAAAAACGTGAAAATCTGTGCTTCTCACGCAGGCCTTACGCTTGGTGAGGACGGTGCAACGCACCAAATCCTTGAAGACATTGGTCTAATGAAGATGTTGCCGCACATGGTGGTGATCAACCCATGTGATTACAACCAGACAAAAGCTGCAACCATCGCCATCGCAGAATACGACGGTCCCGTTTACTTGCGATTCGGTCGTCCTAAAGTGGCAAACTTCACTCCTGCCGACGCCAAATTTGAGATAGGAAAAGGAGATATGTTGACCGAAGGAACAGATGTGACTATCATTGCTACAGGCCACCTTGTATGGGAAGCTTTACAAGCTGCTGAAGCACTAGAAACTGCAGGCGTAAGTGCAGAAGTGATAGGCATGGCTACTATTAAGCCGTTGGACGAGAAAGCAATCCTAGCATCTGCCTCTAAAACAGGATGTGTAGTGACTGCTGAAGAGCACAACCGCTTTGGTGGTTTGGGCGAGAGCGTTGCTCAAACTCTGGTAACAAACAACCCAGTGCCGCAAGAATTCGTAGCCGTAAACGACAGTTTCGGCGAGAGTGGTACTCCGGCACAACTCATGGAAAAATACGGTTTGAATGCTGATGCCATAGTGGCTGCAGCACAAAAGGTGATTGCTAGAAAGTAATCGTTCACTTAAACCTTTAGTATCTTCCATTCATCTAAAGAACAATGGAGGAAACCAAGAATATCAAGAGCCTCCTATTGCAAGAGCAGTGGGAGGCTTCTTTTTTTGAAATCGTTGAGCAGTACAGCGAACGTCTCCTCTATTGTGCCGTGGGCATTCTTAAGAGCGAATCCTTGGCGCAAGATGCCTTGCAAGAAGGGATGATAGGCATTTGGAAAAACCTCCATAAGTTTAAGGGCAATAGCCATCCATTTACCTGGTGCTATACCATTGTCCGCAATGCTGCATTGAATGAGCTAAAAAAGGAAAAGCGACATATCAGCGCCGATTTAGACAGTGCCTATGCCGCACAGAGCACCGCCGAGCTAAAATGGGACAGCGAACAGATCAATGCCAAGGTGCAAGAAGTCCTCACCGGCCTTCCGGAAAAACAACAGTTGGTTTTTGAGTTACGGTATTACCAAGATTTGAGCTTTAAAGACATTGCTGAACTCACAGGTACCTCCATAGGTGCACTTAAAGCGAATTACCACCATGCAAAAAACAAGATGGAAGAAAAATTAATCGGCCTTTTAAACCTTCCATAATTCCGACTACTCTAACTACTAAATGGACAAAAAAGAAACATATACAGCAAGTGATGCTCAATTAAAAGAGCTCAAAGCAAAGCTTCACCGCATTCCGGAGCAGCATCTCGTGGACCGGACCTCGAGCCCTGTTGTTGCAATGAAGTCGAGCTACTTGACGTTCGTTCGATGGTCCATGACCGCCGCAGCCGCTATTGCCATTGCAGTACTCTTTTGGCCGAATGCTTCAACAAATGATAGTGTAATAACCGAAGAGTTGTTGGCAGAAATGTACAGCTTAGGCTATGTAGAGATTGAGGATATGTACTCCTTTGTGGAGCCCGATTCGCTCGATTTCGCTGAAGTGGAGCTCGATACAGATGTGTATTACGACTATTACCATACAGATTACGAATACTTAGAATTATGAAAAAGACATTGATTTTTGGCCTCTTGCTCTCAGCAGCAGCGGTCGTGGCACAGCCGAAGATGGGCGATCGTACCGATCTTGAAAAAAAGAAAGAAAAGATCGAGGCCATTAAGGTGGCCTACCTCACCGAAGAATTAGAACTGACCGTAGCCGAAAGCCAAGCCTTCTGGCCGGTGTACAACGAGCGTCAGAACAAGGAACACGAACTCCGCGAATTGCAACGCATGGGCTTCAAGAAATTAATTGGCGACGAGCCGTCGGAAAAAGAGGTAGAAAAAATGCTGTACTCTTTTGCAGACACACAAATTGCTATTGAAGAATTGCGCAAATCTTACCTCGAGGATTTCATTGATGTGATCGGTGCTCAAAAGACAGCGAAACTCATGCGCGCTGAAAAGGAATTTGGCCGAAGAATGATGGAACGCATGAAAGGCAAAGACCGCCCTCGAGATAAAGGCCGAGGCCCTGGCTCAGACGGAGGACGCCCGATGCGCTAAGCAACCCATAAAAAGCCACCCCACGGGGTGGTTTTTTATTGGAAGTAAGTACATCCATGCTTGATGTAAAACCTGTATTTTTGACGGTCTATGGCCGATATCAAATCTTTGTTTTTAGACCATGTTGCTCAAGTAGTTGGCGCTCCCAGCGCGCTAGTAATTGATCGCGCTGATGGCAATTACTTGTATGACCCTGATGGTAAAGAGTACCTCGATTTTATCTCGGGGATTTCTGTGGCCAACCTGGGACACGGTCATCCTAAAGTGGTGGCTTCTGTTCTCGAGCAGGTGAAAAAGCACATGCACGTGATGGTCTATGGTGAATTTGCTATTGGGCCGCAGGCAAAATTGGCCCAAAAAACTTTGGAGAAGCTCCATCCATGTATGGACCGTGTTTACTTCGTGAATAGCGGTACTGAAGCCATTGAAGCTTCCATGAAGATTGCGAAGAAATATACCGGTCGAAGCCAGTTCATCAGTTTTAAAAACAGCTACCACGGTTCTACACACGGCTCGTTAAGCATCCAAGGATCTGATAAATATAAAGGCGGTTATTACCCGTTACTGCCAGATACCTTGCAGACAAATTTTAATGATTTCGCCGTACTCAAGCAGATTACCTCAAAGACTGCAGGCGTTGTGATTGAATGTATTCAGGCAGGTAGTGGATATATTCCTGCAGACCCCTCATGGATTAAAGCTGTGCGCGCCCGTTGCAGAGAAGTCGGTGCCTTGATGATTCTGGATGAGATTCAAACCGGCATGGGACGAACTGGGCCATGGTTTGCACACTTGGACTATGGCTTCTGTCCAGATATCATGTGTTTAGCGAAGGCCTACGGCGGCGGTTTACCTCTGGGCGCTTTTGTAGCTCCTGAACACATTATGAAGGTTATTCAAGCAGATCCAATCCTCGGACACATTACCACCTTTGGCGGCAACCCTGTGAGCTGTGCAGCTTCATTAGGCGTTTTTAAAGCGCTAGAATCTTCCCCTGAGCTCATGGCTGAAATCCCAGCCAAGGAGCAGCACATTCGAGATGTGCTCGTTCATCCTAGTATAGAAAAGATCAGTGGTAAGGGACTCATGTACTGTTTGTGGCTCAAGCCTCAAATAGACAGTTTTGCCGTAATTGCTCGCCTAGAAGAAGAAGGGTTAATTACCAATAGTTTCTTATTCGCGGAAAACGCCATACGAATCACTCCACCGCTGACCATTACTAATGAAGAGCTTGATAAAGGATTGAAGCTTATTCTTCGTGTGATCGAAGAATTGAGTGCCTAAATCAGATCTCGCTCGGGCCTATGGGGCACTCGCCTTTTTATTCCTTCATAAATTTCATCGTTCGACCGTCTTCTAAACGAAGCAAGTACATGCCTGAAGCATACCTAGAAAGATCGATAAACTCTTGAGATTCTTTTAGGACGCCTACAGTCACACGTTTTCCATTGATATGAATAATCTCGTAAGAAAGTGGGCCACCGAAATTTTCAAGCGAAACGTAGAGTTCGGTAGTTGCTGGAACCGGACGCAATGAAATACCATAGTCGTATTCTGGAACATCCATGTAGAAGTAGTAACAAGCAGAGGTATCTGAACAATACCCTGGCTTCACGATAATTGCAGCATAATATCCTGTATCAGGAGCCTGCAAAAAATCATTGCCCCAGTTCAGGGTATCTGTACCCATTGTGGTATCCACAAAAGCACCTGTATTACAATTAAACCAATAGTAGGTTGCGCCTGTATCCAATCCAATATAAACGCTTGCATCAGTAAAAGGGGCTACCCAAATTGACCCCGTATCCACCGCGGGTAGATACTCCACCCTACCGGATATGATAGAATCACAACCCAATGTAGTCACGCCGTTATACACTACTGCACCGGTATCCGTGCGCCAAGCATTTAAATAGAAAACGCTATCTCCAGCGCAAAGGCCTGTAGCAGTAATCGTATTACTCACTGTAGCATTCACAAAAACCTCTTGCTCTACCACAGAATCACATCCTGCTGGAGTCGACAAAGAGTCATACAAAGTTGTTGCCGTTGAAACCCAGGCCCCAAAAATTTGGACACTATCGCCTTGGCATATGCTCAAAGAAGGTAAAGTATTTAGAATGGGTGCCGTATACTGAACACTTTGTTGTACGATCGAATCGCACCCAATAGGCGTTGATAAAGAATCGTAATATATGCCGGGTTGGCTTACCCATTGTCCAAAAACCTGCACGCTATCTCCTTGACAGATGTTCTGTGTCGCAAGAGTAGTAATGGGTAAATTACATTGATCCACAAGATTTATTGAGGCAAATCCTCTATTCGAGTTCCCATGGTTCCCAAAACTAGTACCTCCTTTCGCCCAAATAAGGTTGATAGACCCTCCATTTAAAGAAAACGTGTAGTGATTCCCGGAGGCACCCGCTCTGGCACGATCTATATACGCCGTTCTGGTGCCACTTGCGGTTACAGCATTGTAGGAAATAGATGAGCTCAAGGTATTTCCACCCTGATGGTTCCCGAGTTTACGTTCCGCCACAGTACCATTGGCATTTACAACTATAGTGTAGGCATTAGTCATGCTCGTCGCACCGAATCCAACGGCGTAATAACCGCTCGAAGGCCCACTAAACTCTATGCTTACGCTGTCTGCATTCGTATTTAAGGAGATATCTAAGCTCATGGAAGTCCCGAGCTGGACAGACCCCTGATAAATCTGCGCTTGAAGCGGAACTCCGATCAATAAGGATAGAGAGAAGACGAGGTTTTTCATAATCAATTGATATCTACTAAAATAAAAAACCCCCGGCGAGTACCGAGGGTTCATTTTCTTTAGAAAAATATTATGCTTGACCTGTAGGGCCACCGAAATTTAGCGGTACCTGCGGC
>PZPA01000025.1 GCA_003045825.1 Bacteroidota bacterium | reverse complement strand
TCCAGTAAGGCTTTGCTGTAACGCGTTGCGACTCTTGGGTAATTCATGCCTGTTCTTAGTTGAATTTCACATCTTCAATGATCTTACCGATCATTGCTGTTTGCTTGTTTTCAGCGCTTAGCTCTTGACCCAAAATCTTTTCAGCTACATCGATGCTCAATGAAGCTGCTTGATTTTTAAGTTCTGCTATCGCCGCTGTTTTCTCAGCTTCAATGGCCGCTTTCGCCGATGCAATCGTCTTATCTGCTTCTGCAGCTGCTGCATCTTTCGCTTCTGCGATCATTTTGTTCTTCATTTCACGCGCCTCTTTCAAAATACGTTCGCGCTCTTCGCGCGCCTCTTTCAAAACAGCTTCGTTGTTCGCTTGCAACGACTTCATTTCTTCACGAGCCTTCTCTGCAGATTTCAAAGCACCTTCAATAGACTCTTCTCTTTCATTAACGGCGTCTAAAATTGGCTTCCATGCGAACTTTCTTAATAAGAAAATCAACAATACAAAGACCAGCACTTGCCATATAAACAGGCCGTAAGAGAAATCTTGAATTAATTTATCCATAATTGATTTATTGAATCAAACTATACCTTTTGAGTTGTAACAAGGAGCGTCAACCAACCGTTGACTTCTCCTTGTTCAATTTCTTTACTTTGCGAAAAGCGCAGCAAAACCGATACCTTCGATAAGTGCCGCTGCAATAAGCATCGCCGTTTGAATTTTTGCAGTTGCTTCTGGTTGACGAGCAATCGCCTCCATCGCAGAACCACCGATTCTACCGATACCGATACCAGCACCAATTACAATCAAACCTGCACCTACAATTTCAGGAATTTCCATAGTATTTATATAGTTTAATTAATACTCATTTGTTAATGATGCGCATGCTCCTCCACGGCTGAGCCGAAATAAAGGGCTGTCAACATCGTAAATATATACGCTTGAAGCGCGGCAACTAAAAGTTCAAGTAAAGAAAGCACAACAGTCAAGCCTAAAAAGGCTGGGGCCGCTATCCAGCTTTCAAAAATAAAAATCAAGCCAATAATGCTCATCAACACGACATGACCCGCAAGCATGTTAGCGTACAGTCGAATCATCAGTGAGAAAGGTTTAACGACCAAACCAATAAGCTCTATGATCGCCAGGGCCGGACGAATCAAAACAGGGACACCTGGCATCCAAAAAATATGCCTCCAGTAATCCTTTTTACCTGAAACCTGTGTTATGATGAACGTCATCAATGCGAGAGAAAAGGTGATTGCAATGTTTCCCGTTACATTAACTCCTAGCGGCGTCATGCCCACAAGGTTCAAGAACCATATAAAGAAGAATACCGTAAGTAAATAACTCATGTATTTCTTGTAGTGCTTCTCTCCAATATTTGGGATGGCGATTTCGTCGCGAACATAAATGATAATGGGCTCAAGGAAACGACCTGCCTTTTTCGGAGCCAAGCTTGTTTCATAGGTTTTTGCCACACCTCTGAACAAGAAAAACATAAAAATGGCCATCACCAAAATCACGAAAACGTTCTTGGTGATAGAAAAATCTAAAGGCTTCTCGTTTGTCGGGTGGTGGTGATCGTCATAGGTAATGGTTCCAGCAGCGTCCGTCTTGTAAATTTTGCCGTGGTTTACTATGTAGTGATTGTCCGCTACAGATGCTACACCGCCGTGGTGAAACGCAGAAGACATAAAAACCTTCAAGCCGCCATCGACAAGAATAACAGGCAATGGGAAACCTAGCCCATCAGTAATATGGAATTCATAAGAGTCCGCAAGGTGGTGCTGAATGGTTTCTTTGATAATCCCTTTAATGTCCTTTTCTCCAGATTCTTCACCATGACTATCGGCGCTATGCTCGCCTTCGTGATGCGCTTGTTCATGCTGGAGTTCCTCGTGATTTTCGCCTTGAGCATGCGCTAAAGGGGTGAGAAACAAAATGCCTGCGAGGGCAACAAGGACAGTAAAATTAACTCTCATACTATTTGGCATTTCCTCTTTAGGTAGTAAAGCGGCTTAAAATCGGTGCAAAACTAACACTTAATCACTATCCTCGAAAGGAAAAAACACTATTTTTTCGGGGTGTTAGCGCTTGCAGAAAAGGCTTTCGCCTGCCCCAATAAACACCTCTGTTCTACCGCGGCAAAAACATGACTCAACTAAGGTTATGAGCGGCTCAGTTGTCGTACTAAAACTACGTTTTCAACAACTGTAGTCAGGGTGTAGGGAATGAAAAAAGATGCAAACTCCATGCTCGACAGTTCTCCGTCGGCATTAAACGCTGGATACAGGAGAAGAAAAAACAATAAAAACTTTAGGCCGCTTCCTATTAAAAACACAAATCCGATCTTTTCAGAATGCCGGTCTTTTAAACGAAGAATGACAACATAAATAAGTACTGCTAGAACGGTATTGAAAACATAACAGCGTGCCAAAATTCCATGAAGCTCTTTAGGTGTAAGTTCCTGCTGAACGAGCCACGCCAAAACAACAATAAAGATCAAAACAGAATATAGCCTCTTTTCCGAGCGACGCGTTTTACTCATCTTTTGGCAACCCTTTTACAAGTTGGTATAATGAAATTCCAACAGCCGCCACAACGCATACCGCTGTGTACACCCCTTTTTCTGAAGTATATTTTTCGTCCAAATATTTACCTAATTCCGAACCTAAGTAAATAAGTACGGCCATTTGCACCCCAAGAGTACTGAAGCGCATGAATTTTTTGTCCGACATTATCAAGCGCTTTGCGCGCTGTCTTTACCGGCTTCGTTGACTTTACGCATCACTGTTCCCATCGATACAGAACCGTTAATTTCAGCTCCTGGCTCCACCGCTAGTTTTTCAACCTGTACTTGGCCTTGTAGTTTCGCTGAAGCAGTGAGCGATAGTGTCTGATCCACTTTAAGCGTCCCTTCTAGTTGGCCTGCTATGGCAGCATTTTTACACGCCACTTCACCTTCCACTCGTCCGTTCTCGCCAATCACCAGTTTTCCTGTAACCTGCATGTTTCCCACCACTTTTCCGTCAACACGAATGTCTCCGTCTGAAACAACATCACCGGTAATGATTGTGCCGGCCAGAATACGGTTAGACACTTGGGCTTGTTCTGTGGGTTTTTTTGTAGATGAAATCATAATGTGTCAAAATATTGAAGGTACTCTTTCAGAACCTTATCTCTGTAAACTTTGCCGAAGTTCGGATTATTTATGTAAAAACCAGCACTTTGGGCCTTAGGATAATATTGTTCTAAAGCAGCACCTTGTTGATTAAAGGTGTTGAGGTATACCACAGCCTTCTCTTTTGTTCGCAATCCGCTTATGATGATGAGTTGCGTGTTTTGGTCGTAAAAGATGTTTTGAATGCGCAGGTTATCAAATTTAAAAAACTCCTTGTTGAAGTCAGCGAGGGCATTTCGTAGCTCGTTTATTTTTGAGTTTTCCGCCGGTATGGCCAAAATAAATTTATGCGGGGCATTAGGCTGTTGCTGAAAGTCTACCTTGTTTACTTTAAGGTCGCCTGTTCCTCGATTTGGGGCTTCTTCACCTCCGCTTTCCTCGTCTTGGAGCATGTTCAAAAGTTGAGACGCTCGGGTAGCTTCTTCTGTTCCCGCATATGTTTTCACCACCCGTTGAAGGTCATTTATCGTTGCATCTAGATCCCCTGAAACACCTGTGATATAAGCCTTCAATAGTCCGGTTTTTGGTAACAATGCGCTGCTAGGGTAAGCCGCGGTAAAGGCGTTGAGCTGGTCGGTGGCAGATTTAAATTGGCCCGATTCATATGCAGCAAATGCCGCGTCGTACGATTTTGACTCCTCCAACGGTATGGCAGGGCCTTTCTTTTCGCCACGTAAGAGTGCAGCATATGGACTGTTCGCATACGTCGTCAAAAGTGTAGATTTTACGAATTCCCTCTTTTCTTCCGCCTCTGTTTCCGTGTAAAGCAAATACTGACCGTACAAAACTTTCGGTGTGGTCTGGGCATATGGCGCAAACTCATTCATGTATCCGGCCCAAGCAAGCTCCGCCTCATTCTTGTCCTTAAGACCGTCTTTATAGATGAACCCTAATTCACTCTTTGCGCTGGCCTCCCGCTGAAGACTGGCCTTCAAATCCCCGTCCGATTTTAGCACGCGTGCCAAATAATAGTCGACGCTATTATCGTCGCTTGGCAACAGCGCTTTCGTTGAGTCCGTGTTTGATGTGTCTTGAACATCCTGAGGTAACGCAGCAAAACCCTGTACCGGCTTATCCTTTGTCCGCCAATGGTCTTCTAAAGTTCGGTTGCCCCAAGTGCGTTTAAATGCCGCTACCCCCTTGGCGCGAACTGTTGGATTATAAAAATACCATTGCCCTGAGCCGCCGCCTGCTTGCGGGCCAGCATCCGCCAACAAGGCGTTTTCCGCAGCTCGCATAGCCGCAAGCTCTGCGCGCCTTGCCGATGCTGCTTCACGCGCTTTTTTAGCTTCGATGTGGTCCTCAAATTTCTGACGAAGTACCTGATCGCTCATTCCGTACATGGATTGGAGACTGTCTTCTAAGGCGATGGTCTTTAATTGGGCCACTAAATCGTTCAATACAGATGTCCGCTCCTCTAGCGTATCGAGACCAGGGTATTCTGGGGGCAAAACCGAAACGGCACTGTCGTAATAGGCCTGGGCGTTTACAAATGCCCTAAAATCAAACTCAATGCCCGCTAACTTTAAATAGCTTTTACCTTTTTGGCGCGGATTATCAACAGACGAGGCTATGCTCTGACGCAGCTTTACCTCAGCCTCTGGATAGCGTTCTAGGTCCAATTCTTTGAGTGCCCACACATAATAAATCTGATCCCTGTAGGTAATATTCTTATCGTCCTTCAGCATCTTCTTTAATGCTTTCTCGATAATGCTAATGTCCTCCATGAAAACATCGAAATTTTCTGCGCGTTTGATCTGTGCGGAGAAAGTGATGTCGTAATCATCGGGGTGTAGTTTCAAAACGTTCTCATAAGCCAACGCGCTTTCATAGCCCTTTCCAAGTTTTGCCAACAATTGTGCGTTCAGGTAAGTTAACCTCACCTTTTCCGATTTTACACTAGCGCTTTGTGCCGCTGACGCCACCCATGCTTGTGCTTCTGACCAACGGCCTTGTGAAAAATGAAAGTAGGCCTGCGTTTTTTGTGCTTCAAACAACTGGTCCTTGGGCAGTTTTTTCGTGTAGAGCTCGTCCAGATGTTGCTCTGCTTGAAAATAATTTTCCATTCGAACGTGGGTCTGAGCCGCTAATAATTTTGCCCAAAACACCTCGTCCTCTGCCAATTCAAGACGGCCGAAATTGTCTTCAATGTAAGCCGTCGCCTCAAGCGTTTGAATAAGTTCGTGCTTGTAAAATCTACTGCGGGCAATCAAGAGGTACGCCTTGAAGATATAGTCGTTCTTTTGTTTGCCGCCAAAAACCATGCTGTGTTTTTTGACCACCTTAGCGCTCTTCTCAATGGCCCGGTCCATTTTAGCAAAAAGTCCCGAAGCTTGATCCGCATCCGGCCAAAAGTATATGGGTAAAAACTGCTCAAAATCCCACCCTTCGCCAGTTTGAAATTGGTCAACCGCTTCGTTAAACGCTTCTTCTCCGTTAAAATACGCGTTGTAATGCGAAGTGACTTCGTGGTACTTTCTATTCACCCAACGATCCTTCGTCGTGGAACAAGAGGCCAACAAAAGCACGGCCGCGGTAATGATAATTCGTTTTGGGTAGAACATATTTTTAATAACGCCCTAAAATTATTTTATTTCACGCCGCGAGAGAAATTCAGAGCACGATATTTGTCTTTAATCATGGCGGTAGAAAAACAGAAACAAAAACGTGTAGAGCGGTGGCGCAATAAATTTCGCCTAGTCATACTTAATGACGATACCTTCGAAGAGCTCTTAACCCTGCGTCTTAGCCCACTGAACGTTTTTACCTTCAGTGTTTTTGCTATTGTATTTACCATAGCAGCCACTTCTTTAGTCATCGCTTTTACACCGCTAAAAGAACTCGTTCCTGGCTACGCATCTTCAAAAATCCGTCGACAAGCCGTAGAATTAAGCTTAAAAACAGACAGTTTGGAAGGTGTTCTTCGTCAAAACGAACGTTACGTCAGCGGTGTCCAACGCATTTTACGTGGTGAAGTGATTGATTCTGTGGTACAAGACGTGCTTTCGGAGGATACCGCTGCTGGAACGGATATTGTATTGTCAAACCCGAGTACTACAGATAGTGTGTTTCGGGACTGGGTGGAGGATGAAACCATCTTTAGCCTAGAGCAGCGCGCTGCGGAGCTAGACATCCCTCAGCTTGTGGCTCCTGTAGAAGGTGTGGTTACTTCTTCTTTTGACCGCTCCACGGGTCATTTTGCTGTAGATATTGCGTCCACCAAAAACTCCCCAATAAAATCTTGCTACGACGGAACAATAGTCTTTGCTGATTGGACGAGCGAAAACGGACACATCATCATCGTTCAGCATGAAAATAATCTTGTAAGCGCCTATAAACACAACAGCGCCTTGCTCAAAGAGGTGGGTGATTTCATTCGAAGTGGTGAAGCCATTGCAATTATAGGAAACAGCGGAGAAAACTCTACGGGTCCGCACCTTCACTTTGAGCTCTGGTACGAAGGAAGCGCTATAAATCCAGAGGAATACATAAAGCTTTAAAGCGACTGTTCGTACCCCGCGTCCACAGGTAAACCCTTCTTTTTACTTTCTACCACAGCTAATGCGTCACAACGTTCATTTTGGGGATGGTTGTTGTGGCCTTTTACCCATTGAAACGTAGGGTTGTATTTTTTAAGCAGTGGCAGTATTTGACGCCACAAATCCGGGTTTTTTTTGTCTTTGAAGCCTTTTTTGACCCAAGAAAAAAGCCAACCTTTATTTATAGCGTCTACAACGTATTTGCTGTCGCTTACCACAACTACTTCAACTTTATCGCTTTTCAAGGCACGTAAACCCTGAATTACTGCAAGTAATTCCATTCTGTTGTTGGTGGTCAGCCGGAAACCGCCGCTGAGTTCTTTCTGATGACCCGCGCTGCTCTCCAAAACAACGCCATAGCCTCCTGGTCCCGGGTTGCCGCTTGCCGCTCCATCTGTGTATATGGTTACTTTCAATTGCCTAATGCTATTTGTTCGATCCAACGTTCAATTGTAGGACCATAATATTCTAATTCAAGCTCACGGACACTTTCTTCTATGATTTCTGGGGCGGCCCCTGGCTCTATGTCGACCTTGTATTGAGCAACAACGGCTCCCTCGTCGTATGCTTCATTCACCAAGTGTATCGTGATTCCTGTTTCGTTAATGCCCGACTCACTCACCGCCTTGTGTACGTGTTTACCATACATACCTTTACCGCCGAAGCGCGGCAATAGACTGGGGTGAATATTAAGCATACGTCCTTGAAACGCTTGGGTCCATTCTTTTGGAATCATTTGTAGATAGCCCGCTAAAACAACAACGTCAATGTGGTCGTTTAAAATAGTCAATACTTCTTGGCTTCCGGTTTTTGGTGAAAAGACATGAGTGTCAACATTTAATCGTTTTGCACGCTCAATTACGCCCGCTTTGGGGTTGTTCGTAACTATTAATTTTACACTCGCGACGTCCGAATCCCTAAAATAACGCACTAAAGATTCTGCATTACTTCCTGATCCAGAGGCGAGTACGGCAATTTTTAACATGATTTTTGTACCTTGGAAGAGCAAATTTAAGCCTAGATATCCGCTGTGGGGGATAACTAAAGTTTTATTTTCTTTGTGGCGATTATTAAACTATTCTAATCATGTCTGAAATTGCAGGAAAAGTAACAGCTATCATCGTTGACAAATTAGGTGTTGACGAAAACGAAGTTAATGTGGATGCTAGCTTCACTAACGACTTAGGTGCGGATTCGCTAGACACCGTTGAGTTGATCATGGAATTCGAAAAAGAATTTGATATCCAGATCCCTGACGATCAAGCTGAAAACATTGGTACAGTAGGTCAAGCTATCTCTTACATCGAGGAAGCTTTAGCATAAGCAAAAGTCTTTTTTTATGAGCCTGAAACGCGTAGTAGTAACAGGGCTTGGTGCGCTCACACCCGTGGGCAACACAGCCGAAGAAACTTGGACGAATCTCCTTGCTGGAAAATCCGGTGCCGGACCCATCACGAGATTTGATGCCTCATTGTTCAAAACACACTTCGCGTGTGAGGTCAAAGACTTTTCTCCCAACGACTTGCTCGACCGCAAGGAAGCTCGTCGGATGGATCGATTTACACAATTCGGAATGGTAGTAGCCGACGAGGCTATTGCTGATTCCGGGTTGGATTTTGAAAAAGAAAACCCTGACCGCATAGGTGTTATTTGGGGTTCTGGTATCGGCGGTATCGACACCTTCTTTGAACAAGTCAAAGGCTTCATTGATAACGACCTCACTCCCCGTTTTAATCCGTTTCTTATTCCGATGATGATTTCAGACATTACGCCTGGTCGCATTTCAATGAAACACGGTTTACGCGGACCCAACTACACGACAGTTAGCGCTTGTGCATCTTCTACAAATGCCCTTATTGACGCGTTCAACCTGATCCGCTTAGGTAAAGCTGATGTTATTGTTAGCGGCGGCTCAGAAGCCGCTATTAACCCGGTGGGTATGGGGGGATTCAACGCGATGAATGCGCTGTCCACCAGAAATGATGACCCAATGACCGCATCTAGACCTTTTGATGCAGACCGCGACGGCTTTGTTATGGGTGAAGGTGGTGCAGGCATCATTTTAGAAGAATATGAACACGCAAAAGCGCGCGGTGCTAAAATTTATGCTGAGATGGTTGGCGGTGGCCTAAGTGCTGATGCACACCACCTTACTGCGCCACATCCAGAAGGACTGGGCGCACGCAATGTGATGGCGAATGCCATTGAGGATGCGGGTCTAAAGCCAGAAGATATTGATTACGTAAATGTTCACGGTACATCCACACCGCTCGGTGATATTGCTGAAACAAAGGCTATTCAGAAGGTCTTTGGAGAACACGCTTACAACTTGAATATTTCATCTACAAAGAGTATGACGGGTCACCTCTTGGGTGCCGCCGGTGCTGTTGAGGCCATGGCTTCTATTATGGCAATCTATACCGGGATGGTCCCACCGACCATCAACCACTTCACCGACGATGAAAACCTTGATCCTAAACTTAACTTTACTTTCCATTCGGCTCAGGAGAGAGAGGTTAGAGCAGCGTTGAGCAACACCTTCGGTTTCGGGGGTCACAACGCCTCTGTCCTCTTTAAGAAAGCTGAATAAATGAGTAGACTTTCCCAGGTATTTCTTTCTTTTAAGCCTTCCCGGTTCAAAAATGAAATCAAGGGAATCATTGGGTATTGGCCCAAGGATATTTCTTTGTATAAATTGGCCCTCCGTCATTCAAGCGCCTATCCTTTTCGTAAAAAGAAAGGCGAGCGTAACAATGAGCGACTAGAGTATCTAGGCGATGCTGTGATTGATTTAGTCGTTGCAGAAGCGTTGTTTTACCGTTTTCCAACCGAGGACGAAGGGTTTTTAACCAAACTCCGGAGTAAATTGGTTTCCCGAAACAATTTAAACCGCGTTGCTGATGAGTTGGGACTCCCAAATTTGTTAGTCGCAAATTTAAAAGGAAATCACGGGGAGAGTATCTATGGAGATGCCCTTGAAGCTTTAGTGGGTGCGGTGTATATCGATCTGGGAATAAAAAAGACGCAGTTCTTCGTAATGCAAACCATTGTTTTGCCTTTTATCGAAAATTCGGATCTATTATTGACCACGCACAACTATAAAAGTGAGGTTATTGAATACTTCCAGTCTAAAAAGCTCAGTTTTCGCTTTGAGGAGTTGTCGCGTATCGGTGAGCAGCACAACAGCACCTTCACCATGGGCTTGTTTGTGGGGGACGAGCTCGTAGCACAGGCTGAAGGTGGCTCGAAGAAAAAAGGAGAGGAGGCCGCTTCTAAAATCTTTTACAATCAAAACCCAGAGTTACTGAATGGCTAGAGTAAAACATATAGACGCGCTTTCTAAGCTGAAGATGAACTTCAGTGCCGTAGGCGTTCGTTCGCCGCTAAAAGACTATGAGTTGGCTTACTGGCTCAACGTTCAATACGGCATGCGTTTGGTTTGTAGGCCAGATCCTGAAGACGAATGGGAGAATGACGTTGTATGGGAATACAACGTATTTGACGGATCCGACCCTTTTGGCGAGTCCCTTTGCATGGTTGCCAACTTAAGCTCAGGTGCTCAGCTAGAAACGGTAGAAGCTCCTAGCTTATTTGATAGTGTTCCGGAAAAGCATCTTTTGCCTTCTGTAAAACACTGGGACTATGTTTTAATGGTGGAAAATGCGGACTTTGCGTTCGATTTAGAAACTGTTTTGAAACGAAACGAAAGAATCACAACGGCCCAATATTTTGAGGCACACACACAACTAACACAACGAGAAACACATTTACTGTATGAAATTAGGAGCCTCTAATAACACTAAAATAGTCGCCACAATGGGACCCGCCTCTTGGCATAAAGAGGTCATGAAAGACATGATTAATGCGGGGGTTAATGTCTTCCGCGTTAACTTTTCACACGGGGATTATGAAACGCACCGCCGCACTATTCGTTTGGTGAAGGAGCTGAACGAAGAGTTTAATTGTAAAACAGCTGTTCTCGCTGATCTACAGGGGCCTAAGCTCCGTATTGGTGATGTAGAAGATGGCGCAATTATCAACGAGGGCGATGTCTTGACGTTCACGACAAATAAGGTCCGCGGTACGGCAAAATTGGTGTACATGAACTACCAGCAATTCCCTCAAGACGTTAATGCTGGAGAACGGATTTTGCTTGATGACGGAAAATTGATGTGTGAGGTTCTTGAAACCAATAAAAAAGACACTGTTGTCACCAAGGTAATTCAGGGCGGACCGTTAAAAAGCAAGAAAGGCGTCAACCTTCCTAATACGAAGGTAAGTTTGCCTTGTTTGACCAAAAAAGATCTAGAAGACGTTGTTGTTGCAATGGAAGAAGGTGTTGAATGGATTGGCTTGAGCTTCGTTCGGGACGCCGCTGATGTGCAGGAACTGCGAAAAGTCATAAACGACTTTGGTTCGTTCGCAAAAATTGTTTCAAAAATTGAAAAGCCTGAAGCGGTTGTAGACATAGACAACATCATTGACGCCACTGACGCAATAATGGTTGCCCGTGGTGATCTAGGCGTTGAAATACCCTATTCTTCCGTGCCAATGGTACAAAAGATGATCGTAGCTAAATGCCACTTAAAGGCAAAGCCGTGTATTATCGCCACACAGATGATGGAGAGCATGATCGACAGCCAAAGCCCAACTCGCGCAGAGGTTAACGACGTTGCAAATTCCGTTTGTGACGGTGCAGATGCCGTGATGCTCTCCGGTGAAACGTCCGTAGGTAAATTCCCTGCGAAAGTGGTTCAAACAATGGCAAACATAGTTTCGCATGTGGAATCAACGTTTGATGTTAAGCCCAACGTTGAAAACGAACCTTCCGTTAAAAACGAGCGCTACATAACTAAAACCATCTGTTATAACGCAGCAAAAATTGCTGATCAAATAGATGCGGCAGCCATTTTAACCATGACCTTTAGTGGCTATACCGCGCTTAAAATTGCTGGACACCGCCCGAAAACAAAAATCATTGTATTCACCGCGAACCGTCAAATAATGAACCAAATGTCACTGGTTTGGGGGGTTGAAGCGTTCTTCTACGATAAAATGGAGAGTACAGATAAAAGCTTTAAGGACATTAAGGCTATCCTAAAAGAAAGTGGTACCGTTAAAGAAGGTGACCTTATTGTGAATATAGCGTCAATGCCTATTGAGGAGCGCGGGTTTACCAATATGTTAAAAATATCGGCCATTGACTAAGCGTCAACAGGCCCAATAAACAAGAAAAGGCCGGGACGACTGGCCTTTTCTTGTTTTCAACGTGCTATGGAACAACCAAAACATTTGTGGGAAACACACGAGCACACATTGCGGCGAACGTTCGTGTTTCAAAGCTTTTTGACCGCAATCGATTTCGTTAATGCGGTTGCCCGGGTTTCTGAAGAGCAACACCATCATCCAAATATTTCAATTGATTATTGTCGCGTTAATTTGACTGTGAATACCCACGACGCAGGGCATGTGGTAACGGCTAAAGACCACGAATTAGCCGCAGCAATAGACCGTATTTACAAGGGGAATGATTAATTAGAGGCCTGTTTTAAATTGCTCTAAAAAACGCTTGTCGTTTTCTGTGAATAGTCGAATGTCTGGAATTTGATAGCGGTTCATTGCTATTCTTTCAATGCCCATTCCAAAAGCGTACCCCGTATAGACGTCAGGGTCTATTCCGCTTGCTTTTAAAACATTAGGGTCGACCATGCCGCAGCCCATTACCTCAAGCCATCCTGTGCCTTTCGTGATTTTATGGTCTATTTCATTTTCTAACCCCCAATAAACATCTACCTCAGCGCTTGGCTCTGTAAAGGGAAAGTATGATGGCCTCATGCGTATTTTAGCTTTGCCGAAGAACTCTTGGGCGAAATACAACAACACCTGCTTTAAATCGGCAAAGCTTACATCTTTATCAATGTATAATCCCTCTATCTGATGGAAGATACAATGACTGCGCGCGCTAATTGCCTCGTTTCTAAATACACGGCCAGGGCTAATGGTGCGGATCGGCGGCTGATTGTTTTCCATTGCCCGCACCTGAACGCTAGAGGTGTGGGTTCGCAGTGCCCAGTCGGGGTTGCGTTGAACGAAAAAAGTATCCTGCATGTCGCGTGCAGGGTGTTCCTCTGGAAAATTCAAGGCTGTAAAATTGTGCCAATCGTCCTCTACTTCGGGGCCTTCGCTAACGTTAAATCCAATTCGTTTAAAGATGTCTACAATCTCGTCTTTAATGGCGTTGATTGGGTGTATTGCACCAAATTCTTGTGGGTTTCCCGGGCGCGTCAAGTCTCCGTTCTGGCCCAATGCGGTTGAAGACTCCAATTCTTCTAAAGCCGCGTTATACTTCGACTCCGCAAGATCTTTCAACGTATTTAGCGCCGCGCCAAAGTCTCTTTTCTGTTCTGCAGGGACCTCTCTGAATACTTTAAAAAGTTCCTGAATAGCACCCTTTTTACTGAGGTACTGTAAACGGAAAATTTCGGCTTCTTCCTTGTTAGTGAGGGAGGTAGCTTCAACCTGACTTTTTAAATTTTCAACTCTTTCCAGCATAATTGGCTGTTCTAATACGTTAGCTTTGTTGTAGATTTGGCGAAATTACTGAATTCCCCGCATGAAACGATTTATTCTTTTAGTACTCATTGGATTTGTTCTCACCTCTTGTCAAGAAGAGGTGGTAGACGAATACTTCGTAAAAGTCAAGGTAGTCAATGAAAATGGCGTGCCTATTCAAAACGCTGCTGTTAAAATGTTTGCCCCTGTTGCTGGAGCCACAGAGTGGTACAACTTTACCGACCCTAGTGGAGAATTGATCTTCCGCTCTGGCTTCGAAGCATACTATGACCTTAAGGCGTGGAAGATGATTTACGAAGGCTGCAACTACGTTAGGCTCGTAAAAGGAGAGACAGTTGAAGTAAATGTTGTAATTTACCCCATCGGCGAACCAAACGGCTGTGTAGAATAATGAAACGTATTATCGCTCTTTTTGCTTTTTCAGCGCTGCTCCTTACGGGATGTCAGATAGAAAACCCTACTTATCCTTTTAGAATTAAGGTAACCAACCCTAGTGGTGTTGCTATTCAAAACGTAACCGTAGAAGCGTCTGTTGATGTTCCTGGATACCGTGAAGAAGCCTACTTTATTGGCGTTACTGGACTTGATGGTATTGTTGAATTTGAATACGACTACGAAGCTGTATTCAAAGTGTTGGGAACGCGTGGTGAAAACCCTTTCACACATATTGGTTGTGGCTTTATTAAACTAGAGCCTAATAAAACAGTAGAAACAGAAATCGTCTTACTTCCTTACGATCCTAGCGATCCAGGTTGTTAAGCGCGATTATTACGATAAGAAAAAAGCGGGCTTTTAGCCCGCTTTTTTTATAAATACCCGTTTGTCTTAAAATACTGAACAACAGCCTCCTTCATTAATATGGTTTGTTCGCCTGCCTTTAAGTTTGGCAGCGGCTTAAGCGCCTTAAAGTGTGGCCAGCCTTCATCGTCGCGTTTCTCAAATTCATAATAACCAAAGGGCTCTAAAATGGTGCATATTGCAATATGAAGCACGTTAATCTTTACGTCCTTTTTCATTTTAATGTATCCCATTTGAAGCTCTTGCGTACCTACAAGAAGTAAAACTCCGTCTAAATCTAAATCGCCATCTCCTGGGAACTGTTTCGTAAGTTTCTTTACTAATCGCTCCCAATCTTGCTTTAATTCTTCGCTTCTCATTAATTTGCCACTATTATGGTTGGACTAGACCTTGTTGTTGTCGTTTTCTGCGCCTTTCTTCTCGCCAAAGGTATATGGAAGGGCTTTGTAAAAGAAATTGCCGGAATCGTCGCTGTAATAGGCGGTGTGGCCGTGTCTTTTCTGTTTCATGCGCAAATTCAGCCGCACATCTCTAGTTTCGTTGCAGAAAAGTACGTCCAATTGGCTTCTTACGTGCTCGTTTTCCTTGGTTTTTACCTGATCGTTATGCTGGTTGGCAAGCTTCTGGATAAAATACTGCGTTCTATTTTCCTTGGTGGCATTAACCGCGTGCTTGGGGCTGTATTTGGGTTAATTAAGGCCTGTTTTTGGCTAACCCTCATAACATTTTCCTACACGAAGGTCCAATTAGGCATTGGTTTTAGTCACCCGCTCTGGGTGACCGACTCTATGTGTTATCCGTTCTTACTCGATCTGGTTAGCATAGGAGAAAGTTTAATTCCCGCTTAACGCAGCGCCGCTACTCCAGGAAGCGTTTTGCCCTCTAGAAACTCTAGCATTGCTCCGCCGCCTGTGCTGATGTAGCTTACCTTGTCTGTAAAGCCAAATTTATTCACCGCTGCGACACTGTCTCCTCCGCCAATGAGCGAAAACGCGCCGTTCGCCGTTGCGTCTGCCACCGCTTGTGCCACTTCTTTGGTGCCTCCCGCGTAATGATCAAATTCAAACACGCCCATCGGGCCGTTCCATATAATGGTTTTGCTTGAAGCCAATGCTTCAACAGCGTTTGCAACACTTTTTGGACCGTTGTCTAGACCCATATAGCCATCTGGAATCTCCCCAATCGCACAAACGCGCTCGGCGGGGGTGTCCGCAAATTCTTTTGTAATAAGGGTGTCCACCGGAATTAAAAGGTTACATCCTTTTTCTTTGGCTTTTTGCATAAGTTCTTTCGCTAAATCAAGCTTGTCGTCTTCAACCAAAGACGTTCCAATAGCGCCGCCCATCGCCTTTACGAACGTAAAACCCATGCCGCCGCCTATTATGACCGTGCCTACGTTATCTATCATGTTAGAAATAACGCCAATTTTGGAGCTAACCTTTGCTCCGCCGACAATAGCCACTGTTGAATGACGGTTACTCCCTAATGCTTTCGAGATGCTTTCTACTTCCGCGTTCATTAGATCGCCAAAGCCTTTGTTTTCCGGGGAAAAATATTGTGCAATGATCGCTGTAGAGGCGTGAGCCCTATGGGCTGTTCCAAAAGCGTCGTTCAAATATATATCGCCTAGTTCTGATAAGGCTTTGGCAAAATCAGCATCACCGCTTGTTTCTTCCTTATAGTAACGCAGATTTTCTAACAAAACCACTTCACCTGGCTGTGCCTTAGACACGGCAGATTCTGCCGCCTGGCCAATACAATCCTCTGCAAAATGAACCGTAGCGCCGACGGCCTTCTCAACCTCTCCCACCAATGCGTTAAGCGACATTTTTGCCACGCGTTCTCCGCCTGGACGACCTAAATGACTCATTAGAATCGGAATTCCGCCACCAGCCAAGACCTTTTTAATGGTCGGCGCAGCAGCTGTAATTCGTGTATTATCAGTCACAGCAAGGTTTTCATCCTGCGGAACATTGAAGTCAACGCGGATTAATACTTTCTTGCCTGTAAAGTCGAAGCTTTTCATATATTTTTGAGTGTTATTTCAGCGCCCAATTTACTACCCAATTTTCACTCTGCATTAGATGTTTAGCATATATAACAACCAAGATTTGATGGACCAATTGATTGCTGCACACAACAGTAAAAAACTCCATCATGCAAATCTTATCTATGGCGGCGCAGGGGAAGATCCTTTACCCGTAGCGCTCTCCCTTGCAGCAATGCTTCTATGCGAAACAGAGACCGCCTGCGGGACTTGCCGAAATTGTAAACGCGTTGAAAAACTAGAACACCCTGATCTCAACTTTACATTTCCGTTTGTTAGTGGCGGAAACTCAGGAACGTCGGATGACTTTTTACAAGATTTTAGGCGCGCTGTGTTAAAAAACCCATTTCTCGACCCCGATAGTTGGCAAAGACAGATAACGAGTAAAAATCAACAGCTGCAAATCCCTGTCAAAGAGATTCAAAACCTCCAACAAAAACTTAGTTTAACTGCGGCCGAAGGGGGAAATAGAGTGCTTATTATATGGATGCCTGAACAGATTAAAACAACCGCTTCCAACAAGCTTCTTAAGCTCATTGAAGAGCCTTTGCCAAACACCTTTATTGTTCTGGTTTCACACGGTAAGAATAAATTACTGCCCACGATAGTGTCTAGGTGCGCTCCGTGGTCCTGTAGGCCTCTAGATAACAATTCCTTCACTGAACATTTCCAGAGCAGCCCAGAACAAACCTCTAAATTATTAAGCATGGTGTTTGCCCCAAATCTAGGTGCCGCAATTACCGCTTACGACGATCCAGAGAGTACGCAGATCGATAGATTTGCAGAATGGATGAGAACCTGTTATAAAGGCATTCCCACGGAAATCACAGCCGCTGTTAACGATCTTTCGACACTGCCAAAGGAGTCTGTTAAAACACTGATTTTAAGGTCTTTACACTTTCTTGAGCGTGGTTTTTACCACAACGTTCAGGATACTCCAAACAGTGCTACCGACCTCGGCGCAATCAATGTGCAAAAACTTAGTGGAGCGGTGGTGCCAAAGGGTACGTTTGGAATCACAAGCTCTTTGGGCGCTTGTTTGAACGACCTCGAACGAAACGTTCATGTCAAAACAACTTTAACACACACCTCTTATGCTCTTCACAGAGCCTTTCGCGGGAACTAAGCGTTTTTAAAAATGTAAATAAGGGAGCTTTTGTTATCTCTGCCTCCTTTTATATTACTGATCATGCCCCTTACAAACCCTTTAAGCCAATGGCGCGCCTTCTTTGTGGAGGCGCCTTCTTTGTATTGCTCACTGATCAAACTAATGTAATAACTGTCTAGCGCCATCGGCAACACTTTTTGAAGCTTAAAGCCGTTGCGTTCAACTGCTGTCTTCATGCTTTGTTTTGTGAAGTGGTGGACGTGTATTGGGATGTCCCAAGCGGCCCAGTCTGCTCCGTAATGCATTGCATCATGGCTCTCTGGATTAGGAACTGCAATAATTAAGGTTCCGTTCTCTGAAATCTTTGTCTTAAAGTCTTGAAGAAGACCGTCTATGTTATATACATGTTCTAAAACGTGCCACATTGTTATAGCGTCTACCTTTCCTCTTACTTCGTCTATAGAATTATAAACACTTCCAAACCTCGAAGCCTTCTCTCTCGCTCCCTCGTTGATTTCTACGCCCTGAACTTGAAATCCCTTCGATGCCATTTTCTCTAGAAACTGGCCTGTACCACAGCCATAGTCTAGCAATGTGTTCCCAGCAGCGTGTTTAGCAACGTGTCCGTGTTTCCACGAAAGATTAATGTCCCGCAAAAATTGATAAACCTTCGCAAAGATGGAGGAGTCGTCATCGGTATGACTTATGTAGTCTGGGTTATCATAATACGGCCCTATCTCCTCTTCTCCCACACGGGGATTGGTAAAAATATGACTGCATGTGCCGCAAGACCATATATCAAACGCTTCCTTACTCGTGCTGTGATCCTTGACGGTTTTGCTAAATGCTATGTCTATTTTTAAACAAGCCGGACAATGTGTTATTTCTTCTTTCATATTGTTTCACGTGAAACTATTACCTGCCCATGTAAACCAGCAGAACATGTATATCGCTTTGGCTAATGCCGCTTATTCTAGACGCCTGTGCAATAGTTGCCGGTTGTATCGCCTTTAGCTTGTCACGGCCCTCATAACTTAGCCCTTTTACTTTGTCGTAATCGAATTTGTCTGGAATAGATTTGTTATTCAGACGTTTCATCTTCTCTACATTTTCACGCTCTCTCTGAATATATCCACCGTACTTTATATCAATCTCTAGCTGCTCAATAATGTCTGCGCGCCACCACTCTTTTTGATCAAACTTAAGCTTAAAGTCCTCAAGCTTCAAGTTGGGCCTTGCCACTAATTTGCTGGTTTTAATTTTCTCAGAGGCGCTTTTTTCATCCTTTGATCGTAGCACGTCGTTTATGAACGGAAGCGGCAGGTTTTTGTCTAACGCAAGATTTCCCTCCGCTATCAGCTGCTCCTTTTCTTTTAATAATTCAATACGCGCTCTAGACGCCAAGCCTATCTCGTGGCCTAATTTTGTTAGCCGTATATCAGCGTTGTCCTGACGTAGTAACAATCTATATTCAGCCCTGGAGGTAAACATACGGTACGGTTCCTCTGTGCCTTTAGTGATCAGGTCATCTATCAAAACACCTATATATGCATCATTTCTGCCTAAGATAAAAGGAGCGTCGCCGCGCGTCTTTAAAACCGCGTTTATACCTGCCATTAATCCTTGACACGCGGCCTCCTCGTATCCGGTCGTGCCGTTTATTTGACCAGCAAAAAATAATCCGCTCACTAGTTTAGTTTCAAGCGTATGTTTTAATTGAGTAGGGGGAAAATAATCATATTCAATAGCGTATCCTGGCCGGAAGAACTTCGCGTTTTCGAAGCCTCTTACCTTGTGTAATGCTTCGTATTGTATTTCTACGGGTAAGCTTGAGCTAAATCCATTAACATAAACCTCTACCGTATTCCAGCCTTCAGGTTCAACGAAAATTTGATGCGACGATTTTTCAGAAAATCGGTCGATTTTATCTTCTATCGAGGGGCAATAGCGCGGACCTGTACCGCGTATTGTTCCGTTAAAAAGAGGTGACCGGTCAAATCCCTTTTTTAACACATCGTGCACCTCCTGAGAAGTGTGTGTAATCCAGCAGCTGCGCTGCTTCTTTAATACATGGTCCCCTTCAAAGCTAAATTGTCCCGGGTTCTCATCCCCAGGCTGCTCTTCCATGAGACCAAAATCTAAAGAACGCCCATCAATTCTAGGCGGAGTACCGGTTTTCATTCTGCCAGCCTCAAAACCCATGGCCACAAGCTCTTCAGTGATCCCTGTACTTGCGCGCTCGCCGGCTCTACCCCCTCCAAAATTACGATCGCCAACGTGAATTAAACCGTTCATAAACGTTCCTGAGGTAAGAACAACCGTCTGTGATTCAAATGTTAAACCAAGCGCTGTGCGCACACCGTGAACCGTGTTGTCGGTTACGTTTAAACCTACCACCATGTCTTGAAACATGTTTACACCGGGTGTAGACTCTAACAACTCTCTCCAATACTGAGCAAACAACATGCGGTCGCTTTGAACGCGAGGGCTCCACATGGCGGGGCCTTTACTCCTGTTCAACATGCGAAACTGAATCATACTTTTATCAGTAATCAGCGCGCTACCGCCACCTAAGGCGTCTATCTCGCGTACTATTTGGCCCTTGGCAACACCCCCCATTGCTGGGTTACAGCTCATTTGACCGATAGTTTGCATGTTCATTGTAATCATTAAGACGTTTGCGCCCATTTTGGCCGCGCTGTATGCGGCCTCACAGCCGGCATGACCACCGCCAACAACAATCACATCATATTTATCGTCAAGAACCATATTTATCTAAATAAACTAATACCTCGTCTTCCCTCCGTCGCATCTCGGTGGCTTGACCCTCTGTTTTATCCTTAAAGCCAATCAAGTGTAGTATACCGTGAGCAACAACGCGAACCAACTCTAATTTATAATCAACCCCTAGTAAACCAGCGTTATCTCTTACCCTATCGACACTAATGAATAACTCTCCGCTAATTTTTTTCCCTCTACTGTAATCGAATGTTATAATGTCAGTATAATAGTCATGCTGCAGGTGCTCCTTGTTTACACTTAGCAGTTCCTCGTCTGAACAACCATACACTTCTATTTTTCCTAATCTCAACTCCGGGTAGAGTGCTTTTATGGCACCCTTTACTTTGTCCACTAAGAATGTTTCTATTTGCATAACTACAGCTTCTTCAGCACAGGCAAAGGTAAGTCGGTCATCTTAGATTTTAACACCTTAAAATCAATGCTTTCACCTTCTTTTAACCCGGGTGCTTCTCCAGACTCGCTAGCTCTCTTCTCTCCATATTCGTCTTTATTAAAAACACTTTCTTCAACTTGCCACAGCCTCTCCTCTAATCTATTCAAGGCTTCCTCTGTTGTCTTTGAATTAAAAAGCAGCTCTTGCTTTATTTGTTCTAATTCATCAAGCATTTTACCTCGTGTTTCACCACCCGTTTTTAAAGACTCTTTCGCTAATTCTATTCTCTTCAATAACTCTTTCTCACCTGGTAACCCTGAAGTGCCGGGCTTGGTGCCTGTTTCACCTTTTTTAAGATCTCCAGACTTTCCTTTCTCCCTTCCCCCTGGCTTCTTCGAGGGGTTAGGTGTCCCTTTTTTTCCTTCCTTGCCCTTGCCTGAGGTGGCTGGTTTACCCGAAGATCCTGGTTTACCTTTTTTACAATTCTTTTTTGCTTGATTGAGGCTCTTTTTCTCGCTCTCTAAAAGAAAGTAAAGTGTTTGGTTAATATCGTTTAGTGCTGTTATCGCGTAACCAACATCGCTATCGAGGCTCTTGCCATTTGCAATCTTCGCTTCAATGGCCCGCATCGCCGCATCTAGGTTTGTTCTTTTCTCTGCGAGTACTTGACTAAGCATGGGTTCGTGAACCAGTAATAAATCTAAACTGTCGTTAATGGTTCTTTCGTTCGTTAATACCAGCTGCTGTGCGCGTGCTTTATTAACAGACAAGGCCAGCGATCGCAGGTCTTCTTGAAATACACTTACCATCCAACTATCTTTTAGAAGACGTTTTATACGCGCTACATTGTCTTCTTGAACTTCGGAAATACTATTTGCCAGGAGTTGTTTCAATTTGTCGCTCGCCTCCTTCGCTTGCTGCTTTCTTTGTTCACCTTGTTCTTCCATGTTTTTCATGAGTTCAACAGGCTCTTCTGCTTCATTTAAATCGAGCTCTAGCAGCGCGTCTGCCGCCTTATTAATGGCGCTATCTAAGGCAGTATTCAAATTGGTATCCACCCTAGAAAGTAATTCTACGGCCTCTTCCATGCGCCAAAGTTCATCCAATCGTTTTAGAAGATCTTTTAAGTTTTCTGATGCATCGTTCTTCTGTTTATTCGTCTCCTTATCTCTCTTTTTAACCTCTGAATCAGTTAATTCTCTTAATTCACTCTCTTTTTGCTCACGGTACTGGGTGATAACAAGTTCCTTATTCTCTGTAATTATACTTTTTAAAGCTTTTTCAGAGGCAGTATTCGTTAATTGAGCTGCGTTTAGCCTTGGTTTATTGATTTCCCTGAGTGTTGTGTTGTTGTTATTGTCTTTAACCCTGATCCTTATTATTGATTGGTTCTCCCAGGCTATATTTATAGTTCTTCGTAATCCGTCAATAGGAACAACCCT
>PZPA01000095.1 GCA_003045825.1 Bacteroidota bacterium | reverse complement strand
TGTGTCATACCAACGAGGTCGTGGAAAACCAACACCTGTCCGTCTACACCTGGACCAGCGCCGATACCAATAACAGGTATATCTAGCATGAGTGCAACCTCTTTTGCCAGCTCCGCGGGAACCTTTTCTAAAACAATACCGAAACAACCTGCTTCTTGCAAGGCAATAGCATCTTCTTTAAGTTTCGCAGCTTCAGCTACTTCTTTCGCACGAACGCTATAGGTTCCAAATTTATAGATGCTTTGTGGGGTCAGGCCTAAATGCCCCATTACGGGAATACCTGCCGTAAGGATTCTTTTGATTCCGTCGATAATTTCCACGCCACCTTCTAGTTTTACAGCGTGACCGCCGCTTTCTTTCATCACGCGAATGGCGGAGTTTAATGCTTGCTTAGAATCCCCCTGGTAGGTGCCGAAGGGTAAATCAACGACGACCAACGCACGATCAACCGCACGAATCACAGAACTGGCATGGTAAATCATTTGATCCAAAGTGATGGGTAAAGTCGTTTCATGACCGGCCATTACATTGGAAGCACTGTCTCCAACAAGTATACAGTCCACACCCGCTGCATCAACCATTTTTGCCATGGTATAGTCATAGGCCGTTAACATGGAGATTTTCTCTCCTTGGTCCTTCATTTGTTGCAGGCTGTGAGTGGTAACCTTTTTAAATTCTTTTTTCGCCAATGACATAGTGCACGGTTTTTGTGAATTAAATCCATACAAAGAAAAGCATCCTAAGCCATAGGTTGTATTTTTGAAGCCCATGAAAAACCTAATTCTCTTCATTTTCGCTTTTTTCGCATTGTTTGCATGCGATAACTCTTTAGATATTAATGCTGAATATGACGTTGAGAATGTCGTTTACGGACTATTAGATAAAGATCAAGATACCCAGTGGGTACGTTTGCACCGCACCTATCTAGGAACGGACGGTTTGCTGGCCGGGGCAACACACAGCGACAGCTTATATTTCGATACAGCTGCACTCTATTTAACCCAGTTAAATGATCAAGGCAACGTATTAAATACGTACGAATTCTACCGGAAGGATACAAACATCCTCGAGCCGGGCACATTTACAACGGATAACTATCGTTTGTATTGGACCGATGCACCTATTGATCATAATTTTGAATACCGCCTTCGTGGATTCATCCCAGGGAATAATAATTTTGAAGTAACGACTCCAGTGGTAGGTCCTTTGGAGATAACAAGACCCAAAGGTTTTCAAAAACTAACTTTTGGTATTCAGGATGCAAAGTTTGGTTGGGACGCCGCGAAAAATGCGCGTTTATACCAAGGTTACATTCATTTTAAATACAAGGAGGCGCCTGTTAAAAACCCCAAGGATAGTACCGTTCGTACCTTAACATATGCGCTTCCCACCAGAACGGGATCAAATCTCACTGGATCGGGGAATTATGTCACAGAACTGAGTTATGCAGCGTACTACCAGTTCTTGAGAAATAACATTGGAACAACTACAGATACAGTGCGCGTCTTTAAAAGTATTGACTTTGAATTGTGGGCTGCGGCAGACGATTATGCTACGTATATCAATGTTAGTCAGCCTTCACAGGGCATAGTACAAGAAAAGCCTCTCTTCTCCAATATAGATGGGGGTATAGGTCTTTTCAGTTCGCGCGGTCACACCATTAAAAAACAGATTAAACTGAGCAATACTTCTATGGATAGTTTGTGGCGCGGTGTGTACACCTGCAATATGGGGTGGGTAGATTTTCAGGGCATAGACTCTGTGATCTGCGTGGACGGATTTCCTGTCAAATTCTAGTAAGCGGTAAGAAGACAGTTTGTCACTATTCTGTCTATACTTTGTTCCATACTGACATATATCTTGGTGCAGTTGTGCCAAATTGTACGCAAAATTGGCGCATATCTTTTGTGGCACAACCCTTGTTCTATCACCGACGTAATATTTTGAAAACTCAACCTAAATAATTAATAAAATGGGTAAAATCATAGGTATTGACCTTGGAACCACGAACTCTTGTGTATCCGTAATGGAAGGTAACGAGCCTGTAGTGATTCCGAACAGTGAAGGAAAAAGAACGACGCCTTCTATTGTAGGTTTCATAGAAGGCGGTGAGCGTAAAGTAGGTGATCCTGCAAAACGTCAAGCCATCACTAACCCTGAGAAAACTGTCTACTCCGTGAAGCGATTCATGGGCGAGAAGTTTTCAAACGTACAGAAAGAAGCAAAGCGTGTACCTTATAAAGTAGAAGGTGGCGATAACGATACGCCTCGTGTAAACATAGACGGTCGTCAATATACTCCTCAAGAGATTTCAGCTATTATTCTTCAGAAAATGAAGAAGACCGCTGAAGACTATTTAGGTGCGGAAGTATCTGATGCAGTAATTACTGTTCCTGCGTATTTTGATGATGCACAGCGCCAAGCGACAAAAGAGGCAGGCGAAATAGCAGGTTTGAATGTGCGCCGTATAATTAACGAACCAACTGCAGCGGCTTTGGCTTACGGTCTAGATAAAAAGGGCCTTGATCAAAAAATTGCTGTTTTTGACTGTGGTGGTGGTACGCATGATGTATCGGTATTGGAGCTGGGTGATGGTGTGTTCGAAGTGAAATCTACGGACGGTGATACGCACCTTGGTGGCGATGACTTTGATCAAGTCATTATCGACTGGTTGGCAGAAGAATTCAAAGCGGAAGAGAACATGGATTTGCGCGATGACAACATGGCGCTGCAGCGTTTGAAAGAAGCTGCTGAAAAGGCGAAAATTGAATTGTCTTCAACCACTTCGACTGAAATTAATTTGCCATATATCACAGCAACGGCTTCAGGACCGAAGCACTTAGTGCGTCCATTGAGCCGCGCAAAGTTTGAGCAATTGGCAGCGAGCTTGATTGAGCGCACCATTGCGCCAGCGCGCAGTGCATTGCAGAATGCCGGATACTCTACTTCTGAGATTGACGAAGTGATCTTAGTTGGCGGTACGACGCGTATTCCTGCCATCCAAGAGGCGGTAAAAGCATTTTTTGGCAAAGAGCCGTCAAAAGGAGTAAATCCGGATGAGGTAGTTGCTATTGGCGCTTCGATACAGGGTGGTGTTCTTGCAGGTGATGTTAAAGATGTATTGTTGTTAGATGTAACACCACTTTCCTTAGGTATTGAAACTATGGGTGGTGTAATGACGAAACTTATTGAATCGAACACGACCATTCCTACGAAGAAATCTGAGACGTTCTCTACAGCAGCGGATAACCAACCGTCTGTTGAGATCCATATACTTCAGGGCGAGCGTTCTATGGCAAGCGATAACAAAACGATTGGTCGTTTCCATTTGGACGGTATTCCACCAGCGCAACGCGGTGTTCCTCAAATTGAGGTGACCTTCGATATTGATTCGAACGGTATCCTTAACGTAAGTGCTAAGGATAAGAATACAGGTAAAGAACAGAACATTCGAATAGAGGCATCGTCCGGTTTATCTCAAGAAGAAATTGATCGTATGAAGCAAGAAGCTGAAGCGAATGCTGACGCGGACAAAAAAGCGAAAGAAGAAATTGACAAGCTCAATGCTGCAGATACCATGGTGTTCCAAGTTGAGAAGCAAATGAAGGATCTAGATGGCAAATTGCCAGAAGATAAAAAGGGTCCTATTGATGCTGCCTTAACAGAGCTCAAAGCGGCACATGCGGCTAAAGATATCGCCGGATGTGATGCAGCGCAAGAGAAACTCAATGGCGCTTTACAAGCGGCTTCTGCAGAGATTCAAGCTGCTATGCAGCAAGAGCAAGGTGGCGATCAAGGCCCTGATGCAGGTACTGGCGGTGATGCCGGTGCTGCAGATGATGTCACGGACGTTGACTTTGAAGAGGTGAAGTAACCGTCAAGAATTAAAGGATGTAACAGGCCCCCGCACCGCAAGGTGCGGGGGCTTTTTTATTATATTCACGCCACTTAACACTTTTGAAACCCACGCTCTATGGATTTAGTCCAAATCAATGATTTTCTAGCAACGATTGACGGATATATTGGCGGTTCCAGCTGGTTTGTATTTGCGCTGCTTGGCACTGGTGTCTTTTTCACGCTTTACTTAGGATTTCCTCAAATTCGCTATTTCGGGCATGCCATTGCAGTCGTACGAGGAAAGTTCGACAAAAAAGGCGCAAAAGGAGATACTTCTCATTTTCAGTCCTTAGCAACGGCTTTATCGGGTACGGTTGGTACGGGAAACATTGCTGGTGTGGCTTTTGCGATTCATTTGGGCGGCCCAGCTGCATTGTTTTGGATGTTGGTCACTGCCGCATTGGGTATGACCACCAAATTTGTTGAGGTTACGTTGAGTCATAAGTACCGTGAATTCGCGGAAGATGGAACGGTTTCTGGCGGTCCTATGTACTACATGAAAAATAAGCTAGGCATGAAATGGATGGCAACCCTTTTTGCTGTTGCTGCCATCATCAGTTCATTTGGTACTGGAAATATGCCCCAGGTGAACAGTATCGCCGCGTCTTTGAAGGCCACTTTTGGTATTGAAGAGATGGTCACCGGTGCAGTTTTATCTGTGCTTTTAGGCCTTATTATTTTGGGTGGAATTAAGCGCATCGCAGCGGTTACTGAAAAATTAGTTCCCATGATGGCATTGATCTATGTTGTGGGTGCATTATCAGTGATTGTGATGAATTACGAAAACATCATTCCGTCGTTCATTAGCATTTTCTCTGATGTCTTTACTGGATCTTCTGCGGCAGGCGGGTTTTTAGGAGCTACCATTGCTTACGCATTTAACAGAGGTGTAAACCGTGGATTGTTTTCTAATGAGGCAGGGCAGGGTTCAGCGCCGATTGCTCATGCTGCAGCTAAAGCCGAACACCCCGTAAGTGAAGGGATGGTCGCGATACTCGAGCCGTTTATTGATACGATTGTTATTTGTTCCATCACGGGCCTAACTCTATTAAGTTCAGGTGTTTGGAACGAAAAGCATCAAAACGACTTTAGCTTTGCTGATCTCGAAATTATGGAAGGGGGACTCTCTGAAGATGCAGATGGCGGTCGATTGTTTAACCACTTCAATAATCAAGGCTGGGTAAATAGCGAATCCTTGGTCCCATTTCAAGGAGAATTGGCCGTAAAAGAAGGTAAAATAAAATCAGAAGCTACGGTTTTGCATGCGAGATCAATTGCCGAAGATGTAGTTGTTTCT
>PZPA01000094.1 GCA_003045825.1 Bacteroidota bacterium | reverse complement strand
GCCGAAGGTTGATGTAAGCATGTCGAGCGCTGAAGGGGCAGCTCGTTAATACACCGCTTCATTTTTTTTAACTGGCGAAGATTCTTACGCTTTGGCCGCTTAATCTGACAGGATGTCGATTTTGCTAATCCTATACTAGGTATAGGAGCTGAACATCTCGCAGGAGCCCCCGTCCTGAGGCGACTGATCACGAGGTGTGGAAAATTCAGGAATGCAGTTAGCCTTCGCTTCGCGGGCTAGCCTAAGTCTAGAAGATAAGCCGTGATTAGGGTGCTTGTGCTCAGAGATCGGTCGAAAATCTAATCACAAGATAAACATGTAGAAAGCCTCAGGCTTCCTTGTTTGGACGCGGGTTCGATTCCCGCCAGCTCCACTTGGTGATCGAAGCAAAGGAACAAAGCCAGCGCAATTTCATTGCGCTGGCTTTTTCTTTAGATAAAATCCGAAAAATCTTGAGGATTTTGGAGAAAGAGAAAAAATGCCGCGAACGCAAAACGGGTACAGGCTTTGTTCGAGCGAAAGATCCACTCCGAACGGCGCCTTATACATTCTTACAAATTCCATTGTACCTTTCATAGATGGATCGGATACTATTAATGACACTTGGCTCACGCGGGGATATGGAACCTTATCTAGCTTTGGGCGAAGAACTTAAAGAGAATGGATATGAGGTAGGTTTCTGTATGCCGGAACAATTTCGTTCACTGGCCGCAGAGGTGAGTGAACATTTCTTCCCGATGACGCACGAATACCTCGACTTAATCGACTCACCCGATGTCAAAAAAATTACCGGGCAAATCGGTTCTGGGTGGAGTCGCATAAGCACACTATTTAAGCTTCTGCGAGAAACAAAGCCGATTCAAGAGCAACTCATCCGCGACCAGCGGGACGCTGATATGAGCTTTAAGCCAGATCGAATCATCTACCATATCAAATGTGCTTATCCCGTTATGGCAGCCTTGCGCGATGGTCGGCGTGTTGAATTACTTATACCGATGCCGTGTTTAGTGCATCCCGTTCGTGAATTACCCGCTATAGGTATGGGACAATTCAATAATCGCTTGTGGAACAAAATGAGTTACGCATTGACCAATTCAGCAATGATTTCCCAAGCCATCATCGGGTATGGGAACAAGATCATGAAAGAATGGAATTGGGCACCCTTTAAACGAAAAGAAGTAAAGCGTTTTTTACTTTCGGAAGTGCCGGTTGAATACGCCATTTCTAAGCGACTTTTTCCCCAGCCTAGCTACTGGCCAGACCACGTCAAAGTCACTGATTTTCGAGAACGGAATAAGTCCAAACACTGGAAACCTTCTGAAGATCTCGCTCGCTTTATCGAGAAATACCCGAACCCGCTGTATGTTGGATTCGGCTCTATGATCAATGCTAAACCAAAAGAAGTGGGCAAAGCCTTACTCGAATTAAGCAATAAACACAACCTTCCCATTTTCATCAACTCGAGTTGGGGCGGTATTGAAATAGAAAGTCCTTTACCCGAAAATATCTTTCTAGTAAAGGACATTCCCTACGATTGGCTCTTTAGTCGCGTTTGCGCCGTGGTGCACCACGGCGGCTCTGGAACCACTCATAGTGCATTGCGTTTTGATCGTCCTCAGCTCATTTTACCGCATATCGCCGATCAATTCCTCTGGAATAAGCTAATCAACGAAGCTGGCATAGGACCTTTAGGGTTCCCTATTAAAAAATTTACATCCGCACTTTTTGAAGAAAAAGTATTGGAATTGCTCAAATACTAACGTCTTCTTGACGGTCGCTTTCCGCGAGCAGGAGCTCCAGAGCGTGAATTTCCTCCTCCATGCTTAGGACCGCGGCTCGTGCGCGGCGCACGCTGACCTTGCTTAGCGGGAATACGGTTTTCAGGAACCGACCATTCCTCAGCAGCCCCCTCCGTAAAAGGATGTTCCTCTATCAAAGGAACTTGGGCCTTAATGAGCTTTTCAATATCCTTCAAGTAACCCCGCTCATCTGCTGCGCAAAAAGATATTGACGAACCAGAAGCCTCTGCACGTCCCGTCCGCCCAATCCTGTGAACATAGGTCTCAGAGATATTGGGAAGCTCATAATTCACCACATGCTCTAATCCTGAAATATCAATTCCACGAGCGGCAATATCTGTGGCCACTAATACACGAACATTCCCTTCTTTAAATCCTTTCAGCGCTTTCTGACGGGCATTTTGGCTTTTATTGCCATGAATAGCTGCTGCGCTTACACCTTTCTTTTCAAGAATTCGGACGACTTTATCGCAGCCGTGCTTTGTCCTACCAAAGACTAGGACACTACCTTCTAATTCTTCCAATAAGTGGATAAGTAGTGATGGCTTTTCGCCTTTACTCACATAGTAGACACACTGCGAAACGCGCTCCGCTGTGGGTTTTTCCACAGCAATTCGAACTTGTTTGTAGTTAGGCTTTAAAATTTGACCACTCAACTCCATGATTGTCTTCGGCATCGTTGCAGAAAAAAACAGGCTTTGACGTTTAGAAGGAAGTAAACGAAGTAGCTTTTTTATATCATGAATGAAGCCCATATCCAGCATTTGATCGGCTTCATCAAGAACGAAATGCGTTAGGGAGCGTAGGTCTATAAATCCTTGACTTTGTAAATCTAATAATCGTCCAGGCGTTGCAACTAAAATATCCACCCCTCTTTTGAGCTGATCAATTTGCGGATTAGCTCCTACGCCGCCGAAAATAACTGCGGTACGAAGGGATGTTCCTGAAGAATAGCGCTTAGCATTTTCGGCAACTTGTAATGCCAATTCTCTGGTTGGAGTAACTACCAAAGCTTTTATGCTTCTTCTGCGTTCGCTTGGCGCATCCAGAATATTTTGAATGATAGGTATGGTAAATGCAGCCGTCTTACCGGTCCCTGTTTGGGCGGTTCCGAGTAAATCGTAGCCCTCTAAAAGGACGGGGATGCTTTGGGCTTGAATAGGTGTAGGTTGTGTGTAGCCTTGTTCTTTTAAGGCCGATAGGATTTGGGGCTTGAGCCCCAATGAATCAAAGGTCATATGTTCTTTTTAGGCTGTCGTTAACTTAACGCAGCACTGCAAATGTAGGCTTTCTGTAGTGAGTGAAATTTTATTTTGCAAAATCGATAGTATTACTATTATTTTGCGGTGCTAAACAATTATTTAAAACTAGCGTTGTACTCGAATATGAATGCATTAAACATTACCATAAGCGCAAAGCTTTACAGCAAAAACCCGGATGAAACAGAGCTGGGAAGACGCATTTTATCGAAGAGTATTGAATTGATGGACGAGCTGGGTTATGAGCAATTGACTTTTAAAAAAGTGGCTCGAGAAATCATCAGTACAGAATCTGGAGTGTATCGTTACTTTCAAAACAAGCACCAGCTACTGACTTACCTGATTAATTGGTATTGGGGCTGGCTCGAAGTAAAAATGGCTCAGGAATTCATGCTGCTTAATAGTCCGGAAGAAAAACTTAAAAGAGCCATCCAGCTTCTAGTGCTTCCTATGGATCAGGACGAGCGTATTCCTCACATCGATGAGCGCGCCTTGCAACGAATGGTTGTTGCTGAATACCCTAAGATATATCTCACCAAAGATGTAGATCAAGAAAACAAAGAAGGCTATTTCCTGGGGTACAAGCAGATTTGTGAGACCTTAAGTCAATTGGCTTTGCAAATCAATCCAGGCTACCCGTATCCACACAGCTTATTTGCGACCATCATTGAGGCTGCCCAGAGTCAACAATTTTTCGCTGAACATCTACCCCGCCTTTCCGATTCATCTGGGAGCAAGGAAGAAATCGTACACTTTCTAACAGATATGACCCTTAAATCTCTGTACGACTAATGACTAAAAACCCTTTCCAAAAATTCATCGCGATGTTAGCTGAAGACCGTCGCGACATCCTATACCTGTACCTCTATGCCTTATTCTATGCATTGGTAAATCTAAGTTTACCTTTAGGTGTTCAGGCGATTGTAGGACTTATTCAAGCAGGTACTGTAAGCACCAGCTGGGTTATTCTAAGCGCTTTAGTTACCATTGGCGTTATTGTAGGGGGCATACTCCAAGTATTGCAATTGTCTATTTCGGAAATTCTTCAACAACGCATTTTTACGAGGGCTGCCTTTGAATTCACTTACCGTATACCAAGGTTTCAAAACCAATCCATTCGGGGCACCTATCCGCCCGAGCTTATTAATCGCTTTTTTGATACGCTCAATGTGCAAAAAGGACTATCGAAAATGCTGATGGATTTTAGTGCTTCGACGCTACAGATTGTCATTGGTTTAATCCTACTTGCCACGTACCATCCTTTCTTCATCACTTTTGGATTAGCACTCATTGCACTGCTCGCTGCCATTCTTTATTACACCGGGCCAAGAGGTCTCGAGAGTAGTATGAAAGAAAGTACATTCAAATACAAAATCGCACATTGGCTAAAGGAGATTGCTCGCACTATGGATACGTTTAAACGCGCTGGGCATACAGAACTTCCTCTAGAGAAAACAGATCATTTGGTTGAGCAATACCTCATTCACCGCAAAAAACATTGGAAGGTGTTAATCTTCCAATACGCAAATATTGTAGGCTTCAAAGCACTGGTAACGCTGGGTTTATTAATCATTGGCGGTTTGCTTGTGATACAAAATGAAATAAATGTTGGCCAATTCGTCGCTTCGGAAATCGTCATCATCCTTATCGTAAACTCGGCCGAAAAACTTATTCTAACCATGGAGCCCATCTACGATGTACTAACTGCCGTAGAGAAAATGAGTACCGTAACTGATATCCCACTTGAGGAAGACCAAGGAAATGTACTTTTCGAAGACATTGACACAGGTATGGGCGCTGATATTGAGCTGAAAGACCTCGTCTACACATCCGACGACGGCTCTCGCTCTATTCTCTCTAGCCTAAACCTTACCATACCTACCGGTTCGAGAGCGGTAATCACCGGTAAAAATGGATCGGGAAAATCCACTCTATTGCGCTTAATGGCGGTTCAATATGAACCCACCAAGGGAACGGTAAGCTTTAACGGGTACCCAACAGGGTCCCTGAATACTGCCGATTTAAGGTACCATGTGGGCGATTGTTTTCTAAGCGAAGACCTTTTCGAAGGAACCCTTTTTGAAAATATCACATTAGGACGTCCTGAAATAGAACTTGAAGACGTACGTTGGGCAACTGCCGGATTGGGACTCGTAGCATTTATAAAAAGCCTAGATAAAGGATTGGAGACC
>PZPA01000024.1 GCA_003045825.1 Bacteroidota bacterium | reverse complement strand
GATCACGGAGACGATACGGATATTGCTGCCCTTGAAGACGGCTACATCAGTGTCATTCCTGTCACTGTCGATCTTACAGCCCATCATGATGTAGCTACCCTTAACCAGTGGAATTTTGAGAAATAGAAAAATTGATTTTATAGCGGGCCTGTTAGTTGGATTGGGCGCGCCATTATTCTCCATTGCTGTTGCTTTGGAGGCGTATCCCGTACTTCAAGAAGTGGGCGATGTGACGAACCCTGCATGGCGCTTAGTAACCATGCGTGCCATAAGCTTCGGCACCATCATCAATGCGGTTTTATTTTTTACGGCACTCAACTTTGAACGTGATCGCGTCGCACGAGGTATTTTAACTTCATGTGTACCAAGTGTTATTGCGGTCATTTATTTTCAATTCATACTCTAATGTCTTTATTCTGGATTGCAGGTGAGCCTTCAGGCGATGTACAAGCTGCCGCCGTGGCGCGTTACATTACAGCGCACCATCCAGAAGTAAAACAATGGGGTTGGGGTGGCCAATTCCTCGAGGAAGCAGGTGTAACGCTATTAAAAGACGTCACAAAAAAGCCATTTATGGGTTTTGTTGAGGTTGTCGTGCGGGCTCGCAGTATTTACAAATCTTTTGCAGCTGTAAAGTCGCAGATTCTATCTTCCGGCGCCACTACTGTGGTATTGGTAGATTACCCCGGTTTTAATTTGCGCATGGCAAAATGGTCAAAAGCGCAAGGGCTTCGCGTAGTCTATTACATCCCGCCTAAAGTATGGGCATGGAAATCCGGTCGGGCACAAATATTAAAGGCACATTGCGATGCCGTATTAGGTATTCTTCCGTTTGAAAAAAGGTGGTATTCGGAGCGCGATATCCATTATACGTACGTGGGCAACCCACTGGCTCAGAAGTACGCGGGCAGCAATGCCTATTCGCCTACAGGTTCTATCGCTTTGTTGCCGGGGTCTCGTTCGCAAGAAATTGCCAGATTACTTCCGGAATTTATTAAAGTTGCGAAATCCATGCAGGAACGATCATTCGTTTTGATTCGCCCAGAAAGTGCTGTGCCAGTGTGGCCGGAGATTGAGCTTCCAAAAAACACCACACTGTTTACCGGAGAACTAAAAGACGGCATGCGCCAATGCAGTGCCGCTTTGGTATGCAGTGGTACCGCCACGCTGGAAGTAGCTTTGTTAGGTGTGCCGCAGCTTGTTGTCTACCGCGCAAATCCCATCTCACTTGCGATCGCAAAGCGCTTTGTTAAAGTGAACTACATCTCATTGCCGAATCTTATCTTGGACGCAGGTGCCTTACCAGAACTATTGCAAGAGGCTGCCGGTGGAGCTTCGCTGTTACAACGCTTACGCGTATTGATCGAGGATCCTTCTGACCAATTCATTGCTTACGCAAAGCTGCGTAAAGCTTTAGAGGAAAAGGACCCTGCCGCTACTGCCGCTGAACATATTTTAGCGGTATCTTCGGAGGCATGAAAGGACGGTACTTCGCATTCATACTAGCGTTTTTTTGTGCCCTTCAATTGGGTGCGCAAACCACACCGCGCGTATTGCTTTTTGCGGATCAGGAATACAGTCGCTTGCAAATCAAAGTCAAAGGAGGTTCATATACACTTACTGCTTACACGCCCGATTCCATATTCGCTATGGATTACGGTCCAGACGACGTTCATCCGCTGTACACGTTTCGCGGGGATTTACGACTCAATAGAGCAGGATGTGATTCCATTCGAATTACTACAAAGGATACTTTTATTGTTCGGGTGTTGCGGGGTAAGAATTGGACCGCAGAACGCCCTTATTTAGGTGACTTTACACTTCGTCCTAACCTCATCTACCTTGAGAGTATTGTGCGCACACCTTTAGAGCCGTATATCGCGGGTGTAGTAGAAGCCGAAGGCGGTTCTTCGTCGGTATCACAGGCATATTACAAGGCCCAAGCCGTACTCGCAAGAACATGGCTCATCACCAATCTGAAAAAGCACATTACTGAAGGCTACCACATTAAGGACGATCAAAGTTCTCAAGCTTTCAAAGGCGTACCGCACAGTAAAAATGCCACGATCATAGCCACCGCCTGTGCAGCTTTAGGCGATACTGTTGCGCTGTATAACGGTGCACCTATCCTAGGGTTTTACCACAGCAATTCAGGCGGCTATACGGCCTTGCCGGAACAGGTATGGTCGAAAGCTTTGCCCTATTGCCGTTCAGTGCTGGATCCGTTCTCTAAAAAAGCGTCCAAAGCTCAATGGGAAAAAACCTACACTTGGGAGGAATGGCAGAAGTATTGGTCGAGTTCCATTACCTGGACGGTGTCCGATTGGACTACCTTCTTCAAACAGCTGCCCGATACCCGAAGCACAACATGGACTTTAGGTGCACAAACCTTTAAAATGGAAACCGTTCGTAGGGACTTCAAATGGCGCAGCGCCTATGTCCTTCCAGAGGCAACCGCTGACGGTGTCGTAATACACGGCTTCGGATTTGGTCACGGTGTGGGCATGGCTCAACAAGGCGCTATGCTCATGGGCGATGCAGGCTTTGATTGGAAGGAAATCCTGGATTTTTATTTCAAAGACCTGGATTTTGAATCCGTTCAAAACCTTTAATTATCCACATTTTTAGGAAAGCTGCATTACCATCCTGCATATTGAAAGGATGGTATTTCGATCTACAGCAGTTTTATGTATTACCTCTAGCTTGACAACAATGTACCGCCTAGATCTGGGGGTGGTCTTTTTAGTGGCTTTTGGACTAGGCCCTTGGCGCACACTACGGACAGATTTCGGCGCACTGCTTTGGACGGCTGTAGTGCTTATGGGGGCCCACTATTTTAGCGAATGGCGGTATTGGTACCCCGGCCCGGCTATAGCTGCATTCATTGAGCCTTGGGCTGGGCGTCTTCGCGCTTTTATGCAAAACCGTATTGACCAGGCAGCCACGGGCATGCTCCACGGTTTTCTCTATGGTGTATTACTAGGAGATCGTAGCGAATTAACCCCTTTTTTTCAAGAAGGATTTCGAACATTTGGAATATCTCATATGCTCGCCGTAAGCGGATTTCATGTGGGTTTTTGGGTGGTTTTGGGACGGCCATTGAAAGGGTTGTTTCGCCTACGAAGGTGGCGAGGGCTCTATGTACTTTTAATGGGGACGTTTCTATGCATTTATGCCGCGGTGGTAGGGTCAGGGCCTTCTGTGGTTCGTGCAGTAGGGACCTTCTGTTTTGCAGCTATTGCACTCCAACAAAATTGGCGAATCGCACCCTTACATTGGCCTTTGCTTGTGGCGTGGTTGATGTGGTGCTACGATCCAGAGGTTGTTCAACGCTTAGGCTTTCAATTGAGTTTTAGTGCGGTTTGCGGGATATTGATTGGTCTAAATGGATTGCCGGCAGCAGAATTCCTGCAATCTTGGCAAGGAGAATCGCTGGCAGGAAGCAAGTTTAAGGTGTTAGTTCCTGTACAAGTCTCGCTGTCGGCATGGACGGCCACCTTACCATTAGTCATGCACCATTTTGGAGGGGCAAGTCCTTATTTTCTCGTAGGAAACCTTTTGATTGTCCCTCTATTCGTAGTATACATTTGGTCCGCCTTGCTCGTATTGTTGTTTGGCCCACTTCTTCCTTGTTGGGCATTGGATGTGTGGAACAGTAGTTTCGAACGCTGGGTGAGCTGGGTACTAAAGACGGCGGAAGAAATTAACCGGCAAGGACTTCTTGAATCTTTTTTTCAAGCGTGTTTGCGGTAAGCTTTTCAAAAGTTCCATCGTAGAAAATGTGCATGTTTCCAGTTTCCTCACTAACGGTGAGGGCCATGGCGTCTGTACGTTCTGAAATTCCCGCAGCTGCACGATGGCGCAAGCCAAATTGGGAAGGAAGTTCATTGCTCTCACTCAAGGGCAGTATGGCACCCGCAGCGGATACCGTATTTCCTGTGATAATTGTGGCGCCATCATGAAGTGGTGCATTTTTGAAGAAAATTGTTTCTAAAACTATACGACTTACTGTTGCCCCTAGGTTGTGGCCGGTTCCTGCGAAGGCACCCAAAGGATCCTTGCGTTCTACGACTAAAAGCACTCCTGTTTTTGTAGCGGCTAGGTTTTTAAGCGCGCTAACCACAGCTTCCGTAGCCAGGGCATTAGTTTCGCTATTCCCTAGCGTGAACATGCTTTTGAGTCCACGACGGCGGCTGAAGGTGGCAGAGCCCACGACGAGCAGAAACTTTCTAATCTCCTGCTGAAATACGATAATCAATATGATTAACCCGGCGCCCATGAAGGAACCCAATATCTCGCTTAATAGATTCATTTGAAGCAGTTGTACGAGATTGTACAGCAGGTATATAGCGACCATACCAATGAGTATACGAATGGCTGCGGTGCCCTTTAAGAGTCTGTAGACTTGATACAGCAGAAAGGCTGCAATTATAATGTCTAATGCATCGAGGATGCCAAAGTTTAACGTTCCCATGGTTGTAATAAATGCTCCAAGCCATCGGGCATGAGGCGGTTGAACAAGTTAATGGTTTCCGCAGCTTCCGCCACATCGTGTACCCTTAGAATTTGAGACCCGCCCAGTAAGGCGGCCATATGTAGTGCTGTGGTCCCATTAAGACTCTCCTCTGCGCTGTTGCCGAGCGCTTTATAAATCATACTTTTTCTACTGATCCCGGTAAGAATTGGACGTCCTAAAAGTTGAAAGGCATGAAGTTCTCGGAGCAGCTGATAGTTCTGTTCAAGGGTTTTGCCAAAGCCAAATCCGACATCAATTATAGTGTCGTGGATGCCCATATCGTGAAGGCGAGGTAGTTTCTCGCTGAAAAAAGTAATTATGTCTTGGGTAACGTGCGAATAAGCGGGGTTGAGTTGCATCGTACTGGGATCACCCTGCATGTGCATGATAATGTACGGACAGCGATGGGTTGCAGCGACGTTGAATATTTCAGGGTCGAGGTTACCGCCACTGATGTCATTGATCCAATGTGCTCCAGCAAGCAATGCTTTGTCAGCGATATCAGCTCGGAAGGTATCGACAGAAATAAAGCTTCCTGGGAAGTCATTAAGTACCTCAGCGACGGCGGGAATAACCTCTTTTAATCTATTCCATTCCTGCTCGGGAGTCACCGGATCGGCACCTGGACGTGAAGAATACCCACCAATATCAATGATGCGCGCGCCACTGGTCAGCATCGCTCTTGCCCGCTCAGCGGCCTCTTGGGGAGCATTTAAGCGGCTTCCCGCATAAAAGGAATCGGGCGTACTATTCAATATCCCCATGATCCACGGTGTGGATAAGGTGTGAATTGTCCCTTGACATTGCAGCAGAAACTCAGGCATTGTTCTTTGTATCTTCGTTAGATATAGCAAAGCTAACAAATGAATACAGCTGACCAATTCGATGCCGTACTAAGTAAATGCCACGGCCTCTTCGAGAAAAAAGGAAAAGATTACGGCACCGCATGGCGCATTTTGCGCTTATCGTCGTTGACCGACCAGATATTTATAAAGGCCCAGCGCTTGCGCAGCATAGAGGATAAAGGGACTCAATTGGTTGATGATCCGCTTGAGGGCGAATTCATTGGCATATTGAACTACAGCATAATGGCGCTGATACAGCTTGAAAAAGGTGTGGCAGAACAGCCTGATATGGATTGGAAGCGGGCCAGTACAACATATTTAGAGAAAGCGGAGGAAGCAAAAGCGCTTATGCTTCGTAAAAATCACGACTACGGAGAGGCATGGCGTGATATGCGGGTCTCCAGCTTTACTGACCTCATTTTGCAGAAACTCTTGCGCGTCAAGCAGATTGAGGACAACCACGGCAAAACTCTTGTAAGTGAAGGCTTGGAAGCGAATTATCTCGATATGATCAACTACAGTGTCTTTGCCCTGATTAAATTCATGGAAACACAAGAATCAAAAGCATAAAAATGATGAAGAGGATTCTGACGATTATTTCTCAGTTCGCCGTAGGTGCATTATTCGTTTTTTCGGGTTTAGTTAAAATGAACGACCCCGTTGGATTTAGCTTTAAACTAGAAGAGTATTTCTCAGAGGAGGTCTTGAATTTGCCCATTTTTGAACCATTTGCACTAACCATTGCAGTGCTATTGGTCATTGCTGAGGTACTCCTGGGTGCGGCCCTTATTTTAGGCTTGTACAAACGTTGGACCCTGGTACTGTTGTCGGCCATGATAGGCTTTTTCACTTTTCTCACCTTTTGGTCGGCCTATTTCAATCAGGTGACGGATTGTGGATGTTTCGGCGATGCCATTCCGCTTACCCCGTGGGAAAGTTTCTACAAAGACGTTATTCTTTCTGCCTTGATTCTTGTACTGTGGTGGGGTCGTGATGAACTTTTCGACCGCTGGCCAAAGTGGTTGGTGAGCATAAAATTAATAGCTATTCCACTATTTTGCTTTGGACTGACCTACCACGTCTTGAACCATTTACCGGTGGTGGATTTCAGAGCGTATGCTGAAGGCAAAAGTATTGTTGAAGGCATGAAAAGTGCAGAAGAATTGGGCCTTGAACCGCCACAGTATGAGGTCCTATATACCATGGAGAATTCCGAAGGCTTACGTCAGGAAATCAGCTCCACGCAATACGTCGATGAGAAATGGTGGGAGAAAAAGGAATGGAGGATGCTCAGTGAGCTTTCTAAAACTATTAAAGTGAAGGAAGGATACGAACCGCCCGTACATGATTTCAGTATCATGAATGACTACGGTGAACTGACGGACAGTATTCTAGCGTTGGATGAAGTTTGGTTGTTAGTAGCTTATAATGTGCGAAAGACGAAGGCACACGGCTGGGCACCTGTGCTAGAAACTACAGCGATGTTAAAAGAAAAAGGTCTGCCTTATGTAGTACTTTCTGCCGCTATGCCGGAAGATTTTCGCTCCTTTGGTTTTACGGATACTACGTCCTTTGCCTTCACAGATGAAACCACTTTAAAAACTATGGTCCGTTCTAATCCAGGATGGGTTGTGCTTAAAAATGGTGTGGTACATAAAAAGTATCATTTCAACGATAGCCCAAATTGATTCGATTCGCACTACAAAAACTAGGACAAGCGCTGTTCACCCTCTGGGGGGTTGCTACGTTGGTGTTTTTTCTTTTTACCATCGTTCCTGGCGATAGTGCGCAAATGATGTTGGGCAAACGCGAAGATCCTGCCGCATTGGCTGCGGTTCGAGCGAAATATGGGTTGGATAAACCGATCGCTGTGCAATATGCAAATTACCTGAAGCGCATCAGCCCTATTGGGTGGCCAAACGATCAACACGGCATCTTTAAAGCGCCAGATTTAGGTGAAAGTTTTCAGCGTCAGGGGCAGCAGGTCACTAGTTTGATAGGACAAACGTTTCCGAACACTGCGTTACTTGCCGCGGCTGCTATTGGCTTTGCATTGCTTGTTGGCGGTGCGCTGGGTGCTTGGGTATCCTACCGGCCCGATTCGTTTTGGGACAAAGCTTTACTTACTTTTAGCTCGTTAGGAATGAGTCTTCCGTCCTTTTTTACGGCCGTTCTTTTCGCGTGGGTTTTCGCGTATTTGCTGGGGCCCTGGACAGGTCTGAACTTGACCGGTTCACTCTACAGTGTTGACGACTATAGTGGTGAACGGTACCTCAACCTAAAAAACCTGATTTTACCGGCGCTGACTTTAGGTATTCGACCAGTGGGTGTGATTTTGCAATTGACTCGCAACAGCCTATTGCAAGTAGGTGCAATGGATTTTATTAGAACGGCTCGGGCCAAGGGTTTGCGCGAGCGAACGGTGTTTTTTAGGCACCTCTTACCGGTTGCCTCCAATCCCATTATAACCACCGTAAGCGGCTGGTTTGCATCACTGCTTGCAGGTGCCGTTTTTGTCGAGATTATTTTTGGTTGGAATGGCATGGGTAAATTATTGGTGGAAGCATTAAATACCCGAGATTTGCCCATCACAATGGGCTGTGTATTAGTCATTGCCGCTTTATTCGTGGTTTTGACCACTTTGGTGGATGTACTATATGCAGTTTTGGACCCGCGTATACGCGCAGAATTTTTTTAGAAACACATCAATAGCAAAATAAAATGAGAAGAAGAATCGTTGCCGGAAACTGGAAAATGAATACCACTTACACAGAAGCTATGGCTTTGGTAGATGCCCTTAAAGAAAGTCTTACAGAAGAGGTTGTGGGGGAGACGGGTGTGATTATCACCCCGCCGGCATTGTATTTATCTGATGCAGTAGAGTCTTTAGTAGATAATCCATTTATCGCTGTGGCTGCTCAGAATTGTCATGAAAAGGAATCGGGTGCATATACCGGTGAGTGGAGTGCACCGATGCTGGCCTCTTTGGACATTGATGCAATCATTATCGGGCACAGCGAGCGTCGTGAATACTTCGGTGAAACGAATGAGGCATGTAATGTTAAGATTTCACAGGCCTTGAACAACGAATTAGCGGCGATCTACTGTATTGGAGAGACTTTAGAAGAGCGTAAAAGTGGTGCCTATATGGACGTCATTTTGAAGCAATGTGAGGAGGGACTTGCAGGATTCATCGGGGATGACATGGATAATATTATCCTAGCTTATGAGCCGGTATGGGCTATTGGCACAGGAGAAACAGCGTCGCCGGAACAAGCACAGGAAGTGCATGCGGGTATTCGTGCGTGGTTGAACGCGCGTTTTGACGTGGAAACAGCTCAAGATGTAAGCATTTTGTACGGCGGATCTTGCAAGCCAGGCAATGCTGCGGAGTTGTTTGCAAAAGCAGATATCGACGGTGGATTGATTGGCGGTGCGTCTTTAAATGCGGCTGATTTTACGTCCATTATTGAAGCGAGAACTAAGGCTTAATGGCATCAGATACCCCTATTTATATTGAATTGGCCGTTACGGTGTCGCCGTTGGAGCCTTTTCGCGATTTATTCATTGCCCAGCTCGGTGCGGTTGGTTTTGAAAGTTTCTCTGAAACAGAGGAGGGCTTCGCCGCGTACATTCTAAAGGAAGACTACAGCGCTTCTGCGGCTATGGAACAGATGCAATGGGATGGAGTCACGGTTTCTGTGAAAGAACAAGAGATCGAGCAGGTCAATTGGAATGCAGAGTGGGAACGAAATTTTAATCCTATCGAGGTTGATGGACGAGTGTACATACGTGCACCTTTTCATGCCGAAAGAGCGGGCTTTGAATACGCCATGCTTATTGAGCCAAAAATGTCATTTGGTACAGGCCACCACCAAACTACGCACATGATGATTCAGTGGTTGTTAGAAACGCCGTCGAATCATGCCGATGTTTTAGATATGGGATGTGGTACTGGGATACTGGGGATTTTGGCTGGTATGCGCGGGGCAAAATCGGTCCATGGTATAGATGTAGATACCTGGTGTATTGAAAATACTTTGGAAAATGCGCAGCGAAATGGTGTTGCAATGACGGCAGATCTGGGCGGTTCAGAAGTTTTATCAGGTACTTACGACCTCATTCTTGCAAACATTAACTTGAATGTGCTATTGGCGGATATTGCCCATTACGAAAAAGCATTACGTAAGGGAGGCAGTATTTTCTTCAGTGGGTTTTATGAGGATAATGTACCAACGCTACGCGCTGCTGCTGAGGCCTTAGGGCTCACCTTTGAAGGGGTAAAAGCACGCGAACAATGGCGCAGTATTAAAATGGTGAAATAGCGCATGCGAAAATTTGGGTTGCTTCTTGCATTGATTGTTTCTTTTGGGCTTCAGGCACAAAAAGTGACCCGTTTTTCTTCATTTGACGCTTTCTCTGAAGAGTTTGATAAGCTTGTATCCGTCCCGAAAGAGTTGGACGGTGTATTTAAAGATTCTTTAGTGCCGAACTTTTTGGCGGCTGTAGATTTCGAAAAGGAGGAACTCTGGCTGGATTATGCAAACCAATTACTTCGCAAGCGATTGGACGACGCGCAAACGTGGGAGCCGCTACTGCGCGCGCTCATATACGTGGCAGAAAATGAGGAATACGATCGGTTTGGCGCGCTGCTTGAGCATTTTTACGCTTTCTCGAAAAAGAATCCTTCAAGCCGGATTCGCTCTTATCAAAACCAATTTTACCGCAACCTAGTTAAACATGAATTCTCCGAACCCGGCGAATTGGTGTGGAAGGCTCCGGCAAGTTTTTGGACGCTAAACTTCATTGAAGGCGAGCCGCAGTTCACTATGGAAATGGTAGATATTGTCGGGCTGAACGGTGGAGACAGTACTATGGTCATGGGGGTGAATGCGGTTTTCTATCCTCAGGCGGGTTTACTTAAAGCAAATGGCGGTACAATCATCTGGTCTCGTGAAGGGCAGCTTGATAAAGAAGTCTATGCAGAATTAGGACCCTGGACTCTGCAGGTCAATCAAACCAATTTTAAAGCCGATAGTGTAACGTTTTTCGCCACTGAATTCTATGACGAGCCGCTTCAGGGTGTGTTAGAGGAGCGCGTTTCCTCTGTCAACCTAAAAGATGCACGCTTCCCAAAATTCACCTCATACCGCGACAACTTTGTGCTTGAAAATATCTATCCAGATGTTCATTTTAAAGGTGGATTAGGGGTGGCAGGTGCCCAGTTTTATGGGACAGCGGCCGATAGTGCGCTCGCGGCATTGAAATTCACATATAAATTGGACACCGTTCTTACCCTTAAAGGGCGGAGTTTTATTTTTAAAGACAGTCTACTTAGTTCTAAACGAGTGGAAGTCATTGCCCATTTGGGAGTGGACAGTATTTATCACCCGTATTGTGAAATGCGCTTTGATCCGCGTGTGGGGCAAGTTCGGGTTATTCGCTATGAGACTGGTTTGGGATTGGCTTCGTTTACCGATTCGTACCACGCTTTGGACATGAGTGTTGACCAATTGGTTTGGAACCAGGGCACACCCATTTTGAACTTCAAAAACCTCAACTTAGGATCCGAACAAGCAGCAATCTTTGAGAGTAAGCAGTACTTCCGGGTACAGCGTATGGAGGAAATAGCTGGGCTCCAGAAAAACCATCCGCTTCGTGAACTACGAGACGCGGCCTATGGCTTTGGATATGAAGACATGCCCTTAAAGGATTTGACTTACGCGCTGCGTATGGCTCCGGAAGAAGGCGAATTTTTCCTCTACCATATGGCCATTCAGGGGTTTGTCACCTTTGATGTGGATGCCCAGATGATCAGTTTAACCGATCGTTTGTTCGAATATTTATTGAATTGGGAAGGCAAGCGCGATTACGATGTGATTCAGTTCGTTTCTCGTATTCCTACCGGTAACAACGCCCAGGTCAGCCTCTTGAATTACCAGATGGATATTGCTGGTATTTCACGTATTGCGGTGAGTGATTCTCAAGAAGTGAATCTTTACCCGCGTGGTGGCCGGATTACTGTAAATGAGGGAATGGATTTTGATTTCGACGGGCGCATCAATGCAGGGTTGTTTAGTTACTGGGGACAAGGCTATTCCTTTGACTACGATTACTTCAAAATAGACATGCCGCAGGTCGATTCCATGCGTTTCAAGGTGAAAGAATTCAATCCAAAGCCTGGCGAGCGTGCTGCTTTAGTCAATGTGCAGACTGTACTACAGGACTTGCAAGGGCAGTTGCTTATCGATCAACCGGATAATAAAAGCTCTAAAGAGTACCATCCTGAATATCCCATCTTTCAAGCGCTCAACAATTCATTTGTTTACTACGATCACCCCCGCATTCATGGAGGAGTTTACGAGCGATCGGCCTTCTACATGGCACTCGAGCCCTTTACCATAGATTCCCTCGACAATACGACTACGGACGGTATTCTTTTCGACGCGACCTTCCATAGCGCAGACATTTTTCCGGTATTCGCACAACCGTTATCGGTCATGCCAGACTATAGTTTAGGTTTCGAAACCCAGATGCCAGCCACGCCAGCGTACAAAGCATCTGGAACGTACACAGGCTCCTTATCCTTATCAAATCAAGGATTGCACGCAGAAGGAGCTTTGGATTATTTACAGAGCCGCACGGTTTGTCCTGATATCTTATTCTTTCCGTTGCAAGCGAGCGGCCGTGCCGCCACGTTTGCTGTTGAAGAAAGCACTCTGGGCATGGGCTATCCTTACGCCGCCGGAACGAGCAATCCATTCGTTTGGATGCCCTATGAAGATTACATCCGTGCAGAAACTCGTGAAACCCCTTTTGCATTGTATAGGTCGCCAGAAGTTGCAGGCGAGGGTTCGCTGACCTACGGCGGTCGCGGAATGTTCGGTACGGGCGAATTGCGCTACGGCACGGCTAAACACAACAGTGAAGTGGAGGGCTATCAATTCTTCCGCCGATCCTTTGTTTCAGCGGATCAGGATTTCAGAGTGAAAACTAAAATCGATGACGAGCAATGGGCGTTCCAAATGTTGGCATCGTCAGCTGAGGTAGATTTTGATAAGCAGGAGGGGGTCTTCGATAAATTGGACCCGTACAGCACCTTAGAGTTCCCATCAAATCAATACATGGCGTACATGGATCATGCAGAATGGGATATGGCTAAAGCGACGGTTGATATCAAGCATACGCAGGACAACCAGGCCTATCTCGTCAGCACGCATCCTCGGCAAGACAGTCTAGATTTTACAGCGGCCTATGCCCGATTTGCGCTTGCACCGAGCACCATTGAAGCTTTTGAAGTACCTCAGATTGACGTAGCAGATGCCTCTATTTATCCCGACAGTGGGTATGTCGTGATCCGCATCAATGCTGAAATGGACCCGCTGGAGCATTCAACAATATTGGCCGATCGATTCACGAAACTTCATAACTTCTACGAGACGACAGCACGTATTCGAGGAAAATACCGCTACACTGCGCACGGGATGTACGACTATTTAGATGAGGAGGAGAATACTTGGCCTATCGCATTTGAAAGCATAGCGCCAGATTCGGCAGGAATAACCCTGGGACGCGCGATTATTGACGAGACCGATGAGTTTTATATAAGCCCTTACTTTGCTTATCGAGGAAAAGTAGAACTGCATGCGGACCAATTACCGATGTACTTCATGGGCTCTATTCTCATCCAACACGATTGCCGCAACCTTCAAACCACGTGGTTCGACATCGCCAGTATCATAGATCCAAATGACATTGTCATTGAGCTTCCCTTTAACGACCCTAATAAGCTCAGCGACAATACCTTCAATGGTGTATATATCTCGCAAGACAGCTTGGGGGGACATTCGAATTTCTTATCAAAATATGCGGATCGCGCAGATATTGAAGTGCTTTCTGCGGATGGGATTCTCTACTACGATCGCCAGGAGCAGGGCTACGTGGTTACTACCTATGAAAAGTTAAAAGACTTTACACTTCCCGATCCTTACTTGATCTTCCATAATTACGATTGTGACTTATATGGAACGGGACCTCTAAAAGTCCTGGAAAATACAGGCGCGGTAACCACTGCTTTAGCCGGTGCAGTGCGTCACGACCTCGTGAAAGACGAGGTTAGTATTGATGGAGTGATGACCATGAATGCACCGCTAGATGAAAAAGCGTGGGAGGCAGTTGCCCAACTGTTTAATGACGGTTCAGGTTCCCTACGAAGCGATGAAACCGCCTACATCGATGGTATCTATGCGTTGCTTGGTCAAAAAGACGGTGGTGAATTCCTTGAAAACATAGGCCTCCACGAAAACGAAGGTAAATTCCCGAGATTCTTGCGTCAAACGTTAGTATTGAGTGAAGTAAACCTAAGCTACAGCGGTCGCTACAAGAGTTTCATTAGCGAGGGTACAGCGACTATTCAAAACATCTACGATCAGCCTGTCTTTGCAGAAGTCTCTTGTTTGATTGAAGTGAAGGAACGTCGACGGGGCGGTGAGATAATTCTCTATCTAGACAACGGTACCGACTACCTCTATCTATCGTTTAAAGGTATCGTCATGAGCATTCGCAGCAGTGATGAAGCGTTTAATCAGGGTATCCTAGAAAAAGATGCGAAGGACCGCAGCGTCAAGGCCAAAGGCGATGCGCCAGCCTTTACTTATAACCTTGCTGGCAAAGGGAAAATCATGTTATTAAAACGCAGATTCGGTATTGAAGAATAACTTTCCTTACCCTTATATTTACGTCATGAGTTATCAAGAGGAATTACAACAATCTACTGCCACTGTCGCCCAGCGAGAGTATAACCTAGTATTGTTTAATGACCATGAGAACTCTTTTGACTTTGTCATTGAGGTTTTGTGCACCGTATGCGACCATACTGAGGTACAAGCCGAACAATGTGCTTGGATTACGCACTACAAAGGAAAATGCCAAGTCCTCTCTGGAGACCTGGATGATCTCAAGATTAAGGCAGAGCTGATGGGGGATGTAGGCTTAACCGTTGAGGTTCAGTAACTACCGATTCACTTCGTATTACCCCTTTGATTTTATCTCAAAAAATCCCCAACACCCCTTTTACAATTAACTTTTTCCGCTATATTTGCCACCCCATACGGGAACGATGGCCGTGTAGCTCAACTGGATAGAGTACTTGACTACGAATCAAGCGGTTGAAGGTTCGAATCCTTCCTCGGTCACGAAGAGCAAACAAGCTCAAAGCCTGCAACGAAAGTTGCAGGCTTTTTTTATGCCCAGAACTACGCGATGCTTGCATCAAAGTGGGGTGGGCATAAAAAAAGAGAGCAGCGCGAAGCGCGGCTGGTTTTGCGCTGGTTTGTTCGGAATTCGGATAAAGAAGGATCTTTTGAACGAAGTGAGAAAAATCAAAAGAGCGTTTAAATGGTATGGTCTGTCTAACTAATTGATTTTCAATAAATAATTTTTATATTCATGCTCTAAACTAATGCAATATTCTTATGAAAAACTTAATGTTAACGGCCATTGCGGCCAGTTTGCTTGCATCATGCAGTACTTTAACTTCAGATGAAGCGCGCGAATTTCAAACTTCAATGGAGAAGGCAAATGCAGCTACACAAGAGCACGCAGATGCATTCTATAATGCGCTGAATGACGACTTCGCTTTCTATAATGGGGCAACGGGGGGCTTATGGCCTAAATCGGAAATAACCGTAACACCAGATTGGTTTGACGAGGATACGACTTATTCGGAATTCTTAAGTACTCATGAATCGGGTAACGTGGTAAGTGCATTCGGTAAAGGAGTTTCTAAATACGGAATGTTCGAGATAAATACTCGGTTCCACGCACTTTATACAAAGGCAGATGATGGCTCTGTGAATTGGCTTAGAAATATGGCCATCAATGAGCATCTTTTGGCCTTCAGATGGATGGATCTGAGCATTAAAGATGATGACCGATTCAGTGAATTGTTCCAAGGAATGGCAAGATCTGCAACTACGCTTCGATTTACTACTGCGGCGGCGTATAGTGATTCACTAGCGTCAGAATATCCAGATTATGCACCAGCCCATTTTGGTCATTTTTTGAAAGCTTGGCAGGATAACGATGAAACGGGCATGATAGATTTGGTTGAATCAATATCAGGCAAGCTAGATAATGAAAATCACGCTGAAACAGAATGGATGATGGGCATCACTGCAGATAGTCAGGAGATGCGTACGTATCATTGGCAAAATGCGTTGAATTTATCTCCTAATGCGCCCCTGATAACTGTTTTTTATTCGTTCAATCAACCAAACGTCGCTGTTAAGGAAGCGGTTGTTCGTAGAGTTTTGGAAAGACATCCAGGAAATGCAGGATTATGTAACGTTATGGGTTACATACTCATGGGTCAAGATAAAATGGAAGAAGCCAAGGAATACTTTGAATTCAATATGACTTTCCATGATGATCTTGCTAATTCATTTGATTCAATGGGCGATTGGTACGCGAAGAATGGAGACTCTGAAAATGCTTTAGAGATGTTCCAAAAAGCGGCAGACATGGATCCTGATAATTTCACATTTGATGCTTCTCGTGTGGAAGAGTAGATTAGTTTCTCTCCGAAATTAAAATAAGAAAGCCACTGATACCATCAGTGGCTTTTTCGTTTAATCGGTTAGAGTTCTATACCTCCGCATCTAATAAATCGGTCACTACGTGGTAACGAGGATCTTCAATGGAGCTTTGAATGTACTTCGCGAAGTTCGGATTAGCTTTTTTCAAAATTGCTGTACACTCAGGGCTGAGATGCGATAAAGTAACCATTTTACCTACGGTAAGGTATTTGTCGATGATGCGCTCAATAGCTTCGATGCCGCTATGGTCACTCACGCGGCTTTCAATAAAGTCAATTTCTATTTTCGCCGGGTCCTCTTTAATGTCAAATTTCGATGCAAAACTTTGTGTAGATCCAAAAAAGAGCGGTCCCCAAATCTCGTATACTTTCGTGCCATCTTCTTTGATGCGTTTGCGCGCGCGAATTCGAATGGCATTTTCCCATGCAAATTTCAACGCACTCATAATCACACCAGCAATTACGGCAATGGCTAAATCTTGCCAAACGGTAATAGCACTTACGGCGATAAGAACAAAGGCATCAGCCATTGGGATTTTACGCAAAATACGGAAACTGGACCAGGCAAAGGTGCCGATCACTACCATAAACATGACACCGACCAAAGCTGCGATAGGTATTTGCTCAATCAATGGTGCGCCAAATAGAATGAATGAAAGTAAACCTAGTGCTGCAACAATGCCTGAAAGTCTGCCACGGCCGCCAGAGTTTACGTTGATAATACTCTGACCAATCATTGCGCAACCGCCCATTCCTCCGAAGAGTCCGTTAATTACATTCGCAGAACCTTGTGCAATACACTCTCTATTTCCTGAACCGCGCGTCTCTGTCAAGTCATCTACTAAGTTCAGTGTCATTAGAGATTCGATAAGTCCGACGGCGGCTAATAAAAAGGCCGTGGATAGCACAGTACCCCAATGTCCTTTTATGGAATCAAAAAGATTGAAAATCTCAAATTGAAAAGTGGGCAATCCGCCTTTTAGGCCTTCACCGCCTCCTTCACGAATGAATGAGCCCACGGTACTTACATCAAGCCCAGCACCAATGGTGATTGCTGCGACCACAATAATTCCTGCAAGTGCTGCTGGAACCACCTTGGTTACTTTTGGCAGTAGCCACATAATGGCCATAGTAAGTCCTACAAGCCCTAACATGGTATATAATTCACCGCCTTGAATCCATGAAGCTTCCCCATTTGAAACATGCTTAAAGAGGCTCAATTGGCTTAAGAAGATTACAATAGCTAAACCATTCACGAAACCCATCATTACCGGATGAGGGATGAGGCGAACAAATTTCCCTAATCGAAATAAACCGGCCAGAATTTGAATCGCACCAACAAAAAGCAGGGTGATGAACAGCCAGTACAAGCCGAGGTTGGTTATGGGGCTTGCCAAAGTTTCGCCAACTGAATTGCCTTGTTGAATCAAATGCACCATAACCACAGCCATTGCGCCAGTGGCTCCAGAAATCATGCCTGGACGTCCTCCAAACAACGAGGTGATTAAACCCATCATGAACGCACCGTAAAGCCCTACAAGCGGATCAATTCCTGCAACAAAAGCAAACGCTACTGCTTCTGGAACTAGAGCAAGTGCTACAGTAATTCCGGATAAAACATCATTTTTTGGATTGCCGATGAAATTGTTGAAGAGTCGTTTCATAGAAAGGGTAAGCTGTTAAGCGGGCAAAAGTAGGTGTTCTTAAATGAAAAGAGCGGCCGTGGGCCGCTCTTATTTAGTTCTTTACAGAGAATGTTTTTACATCTGGTGACGCTCTTTCAAGTCGTCTACCAGTAGTTTTATCTCTTTCAAATCATTCTCGTCGCCTCTGCTGAAATCTAGTCGCAGCGTAGCATTGTAGAGATCTTCCGCTTTGGTGAATTCTTCGCTCAAAGCGCAGGCTAAGAGTAAATTCTTGTAGAGGTCAGGAATAACTTTTTTGTTGATACGTGCTTTTTTATCGTCCATGTCGCCTTCTTCTAGAGCTGCCTCCCAAGCTGCTATTGCGCTCGAGAGCTTTGCTTTGGCTTCGTCGGCACGAGAGGTCAACATGTTGTACCCTTCTTTTGCATCAAACATGGCATTTTCTAGATCCTCGTAATCTCCTTTTTTGTTCTTAACAAAGATGATTTCAACGTCACGCTTTTGCTCTGTGGTTCCTAATTTATCGTTGAGCATCCAATTGATAGTACTCATATTGTCTTCTACAATTTTTGGTTGAAGATTTTCAACGAGAGTGTTTGCGTTTGCACTAGGGTGCGAACGAGTTTCATCTGCAGATGCATACAGTTTGTAGTCAGCAATGCTGGCCGGTACTTCATCAAAAATGATGCTGCCGTTGGGATGTACTGCCCGCAAGGACATGCTGTGGCGGTAATTAAACTCCCAGTGGGTTTTGACGATGGTTTTCTTTGCTTTAGTTTTTGAATCTACTTGAGTATATTCTTTCTTTTTGACCACCGGGTCATCATTTTCGAACCCAAAGAGGTGCACTTCAATCTGCACGCCGTTGGGATCTTGGTCTAGGCCCTCAATGCGACAGTAAGTACTGGCTAATTGTTCCCCATTGAACACCTTTTGATGCGCTACTTGACGCTTGTATGGTTTCGAGGGCGGGTAATAAGATCCTGGGGGTGTAGGCTTGCTATTTTCTAAAACCTGTTTTTCAATGATTTTACCCATTGTGCCCTTACTATTCCAGTCTTCAAGGGCTTTCTCGTATTCTGCATAACGCTGATCGTAAACCGCCTTAGCCGCGGCTTCTTTTTCAGGGTATTCTGCTAGCGCTTGTTGGTATTCTTCTTCAGCTTTCGCTAATTCAGCATTGATTTCCTCTTCGTAATCCAAAATGACCTGGCTAGTGTAGCCCATACCTTCTTCTAAATGAACTAGAGGTGGCTGGATGTAAGAAACACTCATTTTTTCCTTCTTCATATTTTGACCAAAGGAGATGCTAACGGAAAGCAGCAATGCTGCAGAAAAAATATTTTTCATAGGGTTTTTTCAAATTTAACGTCCGAAGATAACCAATGGAATTGGGCTGTCCAATCATTGCCTTATCCTATTCTAAAGTACTGGGATGCATCAAAAAAAAAAGCGCCCTTGTTTGGGGCGCTTCAAGTGCGAAATTGCCTTTTATTTTGCTGCGAGCGCAAGGCGCTGTTCCGCTATTTTCTGATCGCTTATAAAGTCGTCGAATTCGACCAATTTATCTAGAATACCGTGTGGGAATATTTCAATCACTCTATTCGCGACCGTCTGGTTGATAGTATGGTCATGCGAACTGAACACTAGTGTTCCCTTAAAATCACGCATTCCGTTGTTGAGCGCTTGGATACTTTCAAGGTCAAGGTGGTTAGTGGGTTCGTCCAGGAACAAGAGGTTGGCTTGCTGTAGCATCATTCTACTGAGCATACAGCGCACCTTTTCGCCACCGGACAATACGCGTGCGCTCTTAAATACTTCTTCACCAGAGAAAAGCATTTTACCTAAAAACCCACGAACGAACACCTCGTCCTTATTTTCAGGCGAGTAGTCGCGCAGCCAATCCATGAGGTTATCGTCGGTATCGAAATAGTCGGCATTTTCGTTGGGAAGAAAGGCCGAGCTAATGGTCTGTCCGTAAGAAAATGAACCGGCGTCCGCTTTACGCTTTCCTTCTAGAATTTCAAATAGTGCGTTTACTGCACGATGGTCATCTGCTAAAAGTGCTACTTTATCTCCTCTATTTAGTTTGAAACTGAGGTTTTTGAAGAGAACTTCACCGGCATCATCGAATGCCGATAGACCATCAACTTCAAGAATCTGATCACCGGCTTCTCGCAATTGGTCAAAAATTATAGCAGGATACATGCGGGATGAAGCTTGAATGTCGTCCACATTGATTTTTTCCAACATCTTCTTTCTCGATGTGGCCTGCTTACTCTTCGATGCATTGGCTGCAAATCGGGAGATGAATTCCTGAAGTTCCTTGCGCTTGTCTTCAGCTTTCTTGTTTTGTGCCTGACGCTGACGAAGGGCCAATTGTGAACTTTCGTACCAAAACGTGTAATTACCTGTGTATTGCTTGATGCGTTTGTAATCGATATCGGCAATGTGCGTACAAACGGTATCTAGGAAGTGACGATCGTGACTCACCACAATCACTGTATTTCTAAAATCAATCAAAAAGTCTTCCAGCCAAGAGATGGTTTTTAAATCCAAATCATTGGTAGGCTCATCCAGAATTAAAATGTCCGGGTTACCAAACAATGCTTGTGCGAGTAAAACACGGACTTTCATGGCGCCCTCTACATCTTGCATGAGTGTGTAATGCATGTCTGTCCCAATGCCTAATCCGCTCAGTAGGTTAGCAGCGCTGCTTTCTGCATTCCAACCGTCCATTTCTTCGAATTTTACCTCAAGATCAGCGGCTAAAAGACCGTCCTCTTCATTGAAATCTGGTTTCATGTAGATGGCGTCCTTTTCTTGCATTAAGTCCCAAAGTGGCTTATTACCCTGAATGACAGTGTTTAATACTGTTTCTTCATCAAAAGCGAAGTGGTTCTGAGAAAGAACGGACATACGCTTGCCCGATTCCAGCGTAACATTTCCGCTGTTTGGACTTATTTCATTCGATAGAATTTTTAGGAAGGTAGATTTTCCTGCGCCGTTTGCCCCAATAAGGCCATAACAGCGTTCGCCATGAAATTTAATATTTACGTCTTCAAAGAGGACGCGCTTTCCAAACTGTAGAGTTACGTTGTTGACGTTGAGCATGGTACTTTCTTAATTTGGCGCGAAGGTACGATGTGTAGCGGTATTTAAAGAGCGAGAGCTAAATAATCGGTTAAAGAGACAACTTATCTGTAATTAATTGGTTATCTTATACTTATGAACATACCTGTCTTTACACATCAGTTCCGCAAATCCATTGGCCGATATGCGCTTTACCTCGCAATCTTCAGCTTCATCGTCCATTTAATACTTCACTTATTCCGTGCCTACATTCCTGGAGGGATGGAAGCAGCTTTATTGCGGGACCCTACAAGTGCGATCTATACGCCGTTTTCCATACTCTTGGTCTATGAGGCGTATTTAATGATCTATTACCTCCGCAGATCCACAACAATTTATATTGCAAAACAATACGAGGTCATAGCCCTTATTCTCATTCGTGGTCTGTTCAAGGACATGGCGGTTTTAGATTTAAAAGTTGCCACTTGGAGCAGTCAACACAACCTAGAGTTTGCGGCAGATATTATTCTGGTCGTTATGGCATTTTACTTGGTGTATTGGTTTTACCGTTTAAGCGGAACTTACAAGTATGCCGACTTTGAAGCGATGGAAGAAAAGGAGATTGGCCCAAGACTGAAACAGTTTGTGCAGGCGAAGCACTACCTCTCGCTCCTTTTGTTTGTGGTCTTTATTGTCCTAGGAGCGCAAAGTTTATTTCTTTGGGTGGTTCCAACTTTTCAGAATATAGAGCAAGCGAATGTGGTCGCAGTAAATGCCATTTTCTTCGAAGAGTTTTACAACTTTTTAATCATTTCGGATGTCATTATCCTGCTTTTATCATTACTGTATTCCGATAATTTCCCCGTCATTATTCGAAATTCAAGTTTCGTTATTTCGACGGTTCTATTAAAACTTTCTTTTACCGCGGAAGGCCTGTTGAGTCAGGCCTTGATCCTGCTTGGGATTGGATTTGGCGTGTTGATGTTACACGTGCACAATAAGTATAAGGCCCTGAGCTAATCTAGATTTGTATTTTTCGTGCACCTAAAGAATACGCCAAAATGAAAACAATAGAAGTCGTGGCCGCGCTGGTCGAGGTGGAAGATTTAATCCTGATCGTACAACGCAAAGAAGATGCAAAGGCTTATAAGAGCCTAAAATGGGAATTTCCTGGGGGAAAAGTAGAGGAAGGCGAGCGTCCGGAAGATGCTGTGGTTCGCGAAGTTAAAGAGGAGTTACAAATAGACATTGAACCCGTCGAGGCGATCGGAAGAGTGGTCTATGCTTATCCCGATGTAAATGTGGATCTCACCCTATTCCATTGTGCTCTAGTCGACGGCTTACCCATCATGAAGGAGCACAACGACCTCAGCTGGTCGCACAAATCATTACTACATACCTACGACTGGTCAGCTGCTGACCGCGAGCTCTTGGAATTAGCCGGGTGGTTGGATTAATTTACGGTAATGAATTTCGTCCTGTAAGGCGTGCTACTCCCGTTTAAGAAAAAATCTAGTTTAAAGGTACCTGCGTAGAAACCAATACTGATGTCTGCATCTAGACCAAGCGAGGTATAGGTTTGCGAAAAAGTTGTTGCATCATAACTGGAAACGGCCCAATTCTGTCCGCTGCCAAAATTGTAGTACCAACAGTTTGTACACGAACTGGAATACCGGCTGATTTTAACGGCTAAATCTACACAGTCATTCGGCCGCTTTGCGGCGAGGCTGTAAAACTGATTTTCTGTAAATACCGTATCCGTTTCGTTTAAAAAATTGGTGCCAGATAAAC
>PZPA01000093.1 GCA_003045825.1 Bacteroidota bacterium | reverse complement strand
TTTTCTCATATCAGGTATTTGGGTTAATTAATATGTGTACAACAGCAAAAGCATGTACATTGTTGCTAATTTCGCACTTGGAAAGCAATAACCGTGCTACGTTTACTCAATTAAAACGATATTCTATCAACAATCTTGCTGTTATGACATCTATTCAACTGCAAAACGTCAAATCTGAGCTTCAAAAAGGAAAGAACCTACGCGGTTTGGCCTTACAAACGCTTGCCGTCACGGTATTAGATAAGGAAGTACCTTATTACAATTGGACCGGATTTTATTGGATGAATGATGCCAAAAACCAGTTAGAGTTGGGCGCCTATATAGGCGAAGCGACGGATCATACCAGCATCCCTTATGGTAGAGGTATTTGCGGGCAGGTCGCGGTCTCAGGCAAAACCTTTGAGGTTCCGGATGTGCATGCACAAGACAATTATTTAGCCTGTAGTTTGGCTACAAAAAGTGAGATTGTCGTCCCCGTTTACGCAGATGAAAAATTAGTCGGTCAAATCGATATAGACTCGCACCAATTGGACCCTTTTACCGCGGAGGATCACGAACTTTTAGAATGGGTCGCCGAATTCGTTGCTGACCGCTTATAGGTTAGGCGTTCATTCGAATGGCATCGACCGGGTTGAGTCTAGCGGCCATCCATGCGGGAATAAAACCGGAAACAAGCCCTATCAAGGCGCTTAGTCCAATGCCTACAATCACGTTCGCCAAACTCAAGGCGATTTCAAAGTCAAAGGCCTTCGTTGCTGCAAAAGCGCCTAGTGCGACTAGGAACAGCCCCATAATTCCGCCGATCAGACAGAGCACAACACTCTCCGTTAAGAATTGGAAAAGAACCATGAAATTTTTCGCGCCTAGAGCCTTCTGTATCCCTATTTCATTAGTGCGTTCGCGTACACTCACGAACATGATATTCGCAATACCGAAGCCTCCAACCAATATTGAAAAGCCTCCAATCACGGTGCCTACTAGGCCTAAAACACCGAAAAGCGAATCCAATTGGTTTTTAATCAATGATGGGTCATTCAATGCAAAGTCGTCATCCGCGCCAGGACGTAGCCTGCGCAAGGAGCGCATGATGCCTGTAAGTTCATCTTTTAATTGGTCCAAAGACACACCCGCTTTGGCACTAACCATGATCAAGTTTTGATCGTTGCGGTCTGTATTTACGACGGTTCGAACAAAGGTAAAAGGAACCAAAACTTGTCGATCGTAGCTCTGACCCACCAAACTTTGACCTACTTTTTCAAAGACCCCTATAATGGTAAGTTTTTGCCCTTCAATGGTGATGCGCTCGCCAATACATCGCTCGCGATTGGGAAAAAGTCCGTCCGCAATATCCGCCCCAATGATGCAGTACGGGCGACCCGCACTCATTTCTAATTCTGTAAAATAGCGTCCGTCGGCAAGTTCAAAATCCCAAATCTGCGCGTATTCAAACGTCGTACCTAAAACTTCTATTCCACTAGTACTATTGCTTTCAAATTTTGCAGTGGCCCCATTTAATGAACTACCGAAGGCGATATTTTCAGCGTATTGACTTCGCTTACGTAGCAATTCGGATTCTTTTTTCAAAGGCACTGGACGATTCAGGTATTTCCACCAAGCGTATTCACCGCCCCCGCCCCAAGGCCACTTTTGTATGTAAACGACATTATCACCAAGTTGGCTCACGCTGTCCCGAATATTCTTTTCCAAAGAGTCTACGATGGAGTAAACAAGGATGATAGCGAATATACCAATGGTGATGCCTAAAAGGGACAATAACGTCCGTAACTTATTTGCTGCCAGCGATATAACGGCAAACAACACACTTTCACGAATCAGTCTTAGAAGTAGTATCAATACTATAGCGATTTCCTTCAAAATTAGAGGAATAAAAAGACAATCCCACGCTCTTAAAACATTACTTTTGTTTCTTCCATTATTTTCCAAAACACACACTTTGATGCGCATAGAAAACGCCTTAATTTCTGTATTTCACAAAGACGGCCTAGGGCCGATAGTTGACGCCTTAAAAGAGATGGGCACCACCATCTATTCGACAGGAGGAACCCAAGCATTTATTGAAGAGCGCGGCATCGCCGTTGAACGCGTTGAAGATTTGACCTCGTACCCTTCCATTTTAGGTGGTCGCGTTAAAACCCTACATCCAAAGGTGTTCGGAGGAATTTTAGCACGCAGATCGCACGAGGGCGATCAAGCGCAGATGAGCGAATTTGAAATCCCCTATTTCGACTTAGTAATCGTTGACTTATATCCTTTCGAAGCAACCGTAGCCTCTGGAGCACCGGAGCAGGATATCATTGAGAAAATAGATATTGGCGGGATCTCTTTAATCCGAGCCGCGGCCAAAAATTTTAACGATTGCTGGATCATTTCAAATATGGGGCAGTACGAAGATGCCCTCGCTGTTCTTCAAAGCGACGCTGGTGCTACTCTAGACGTTCGCCGCCGCTATGCTTTGGAAGCATTTGATGAAAGCAGCCATTACGACACTGCCATTCACCGCTATTTTGCGGGTGATCGTCTCGATCTTAAAATGAGTAACCGCAAAAAGCAAACGCTTCGTTACGGTGAAAATCCGCATCAGAACGCTGCCTTTTTCGGAAATTTAGAAGATGCCTTAGAGCAAATCCACGGAAAAGCCCTGAGCTACAATAATTTACTAGATATTGATGCTACGGTAAATCTAATCAGAGAATTTGAGGAGACTACCATTGCTATCATCAAACACAACAATGCTTGTGGTTTAGCCACTCGTGCATCTCTCGCTCAGGCATGGGATGACGCTTTAGCGGGCGATCCAGTGAGTGCGTTTGGTGGCGTCATTGCAGCCAACAGAACCGTCGATAAAGCAACTGCGGAAAAAATGAACGCCTTATTCTTCGAAGTGCTCATAGCCCCGTCTTATGATGATGATGCACTCGAAATCCTTCGTTCGAAGAAAAATCGTGTGCTCCTCATCTTGAAAGATTACGAAGCCCCTGCATTCAATGTTCGTACTGTATTGAACGGCACGCTCGTTCAAGCGAAGGACGCCTTGACGGAAAGTGAATCGGATATGGAGACCGTTACAAAATTGGCCCCATCTGAGAAACAAATTGCAGATATGATTTTTGCCGCCAAAGTATGTAAGCACACGAAAAGTAACACCATTGTCTTGGCAAAAGACGGACAACTTTTAGCCAGTGGTACAGGGCAGACTTCGCGTGTTGATGCTTTGAATCAGGCCGTAGAGAAAGCTGGACGTTTCGGCTTTAATCTCGCTGGTGCCGCAATGGCCTCTGATGCATTCTTCCCATTCCCAGATTGTGTAGAAATCGCTGATAATGCAGGAATCACTTGTGTCATTCAGCCCGGAGGTTCTATTCGCGACAAAGAAAGTATTGCCTATTGTGACAAAAACGGAATGACTATGGTTACCACTGGAATTCGTCACTTCAAACACTAATTTTTATTACCTTCAGCACATGGGTTGGTTTAGTTTCATGACAGAAGATATAGCGATTGACTTGGGTACAGCCAATACGCTTATCACTTATCAAGACAAGGTGGTCGTTGACTCCCCGTCTATCGTTGCAATAGACCGTCGCACGGGTCAAATCATTGCCGTAGGGCAAGAGGCAAGGCAGATGCACGGAAAGACGCATGAAAACATTAAAACTATACGACCGCTGAAAGACGGAGTGATTGCAGATTTCGAGGCCTCTGAACACATGATTCGAGAACTCATTAAAAGCATCCCTTCCTTTAAAAAACGCCTGTTTCCGCCAAGCCTTAGAATGGTGGTTTGTATTCCATCAGGAATTACAGAAGTTGAAAAACGTGCAGTAAAAGATTCCGCAGAAAGAGCAAATGCCAAAGAAGTATACCTTATTCACGAACCTATGGCTGCGGCTATTGGTATAGGTGTTAATGTACTGGAACCGAAAGGAAACATGATCATTGATATTGGTGGCGGGACAACGGAAATTGCAGTATTGGCCATGGGCGGTATTGTATGTGATAAGAGCATTAAAGTAGCCGGTGATGTGTTCACCAATGATATTGCACTGTACATGCGTGCGCAGCACAATCTTTATGTTGGAGAACGTACGGCGGAGAATATTAAAATTGCTGTGGGTGCAGCCCAAGAAGAATTAGACGAAATTCCAGAGCCTTATTCTGTTCAAGGACGTGACCTTCTTTCTGGAAAGCCAAAGCAAGTTCAGGTGACACATACCGAAGTAGCTCGTGCTTTAGAAAAAAGCATCACAAGAGTAGAAGATGCTGTAATGGAGGCCTTGAGTAATACGCCACCAGAATTGGCTGCTGATATATATAACAGCGGAATCTACCTTGCAGGTGGTGGTTCTATGCTTCGTGGCCTAGATAAGCGTATTTCAGCAAAAACTGACTTACCTGTTTACGTTGCTGAAGATCCGTTGCGTGCAGTAGTAAGAGGAACTGGAATCGTGTTGAAAAACATCGAACACTTCAAGACCATATTAGAAAGCTAAATAAAACACTACTATGCGGCAACTGATACTTTTTTTGGCAAAGTATCGAAGCACTCTGTTGCTCATAGTCTTCGTGCTCATTGCGCTATTGCGCCATTCTCTTAAAAATCCTGTTGCTGAACATCGTTTAAACAGCATTGGCTTCGGTGCCGTTGCATCCGTGCAAAATGGCCTATCCGGCTGGAAACAATATTGGCGACTTGATGCTATCAATGAGGAATTGGCCCGTGAGAATGCAGCGCTACGTTCAGGAAGCAAAGGTGTTGCTGCAGGACTTTTTCCAAATTTTAATGCGTATGATTTTATTCCTGCGCGGGTCGTTGAATACTCTTACAACAAACGGAACAATTACATCATTATTCATGCGGGTCGTAAAGAGGGAATACAGCCAGGAATGGGCGCGATGACAGCCAATGGCTGGGTTGGCTCTGTTGTAGAAGTCAGTAATCACTACGCCCACATCATACCCGTACTGCACAGTAAAGGAAATATTGGAGCCCGTATCCCTGAAAAGGGTTTAGGGGAATTACAATGGAACGGAACAGATCCTGCATGGGCAACGCTGATCGATATTCAAAGAGAGAACCAACCCTTGCCCGGCGACAGTGTTTTTAGTTTTACGAGAACTTCGGTAGGTCCGTCTACTTTGGCCGGAACTGTGGTAAGCGCTGAACAAAACAGCGAAGATTTAACTTGGACGGCGAGGGTTAAGCTAAGTGCCGATTATAAAAACATGAGTTGGCTCTACATCAGCAAGTTGAAAGATGTGGAAAGTTTAGATTCATTGCAAATGCCTGCTTTATGACGTTTGTGAAAAATTTTGTTTGGCTCGTATTGGTGCTCTTCGTTCAATGGGGACTGCTTCAGGATGTGCCGCTGACCGTCTACGGTAATCCTTATCTGTACCTCTGGTTTTTCCTTTGGCTTCCCTTTGGAGTAAGCCA
>PZPA01000023.1 GCA_003045825.1 Bacteroidota bacterium | reverse complement strand
TCAAAAATGAGGCCAAACTGAAGGTACTGTCCCGTATTATCGCCCACAGTCTGAAGCAAGTACCCCAATTGAAATTGAATATTGGGTGCGTATTTGTAACCCAATCCCGTATAGAATCGGTTCCGGTCAAAAGTTGTCCCTGACGGTTGAAGAAACAGCTCGTTATAGATGCCTAAATAAAGCGTCCCCGCTTTAATACGTTCGCTGTTCAACGGATGAAAAAGCATACCACGGTAACGGTAGCGGGTTTTGAAATCATTCTCAATCCATCGCTGCTCATACCTGAATCGGTGCTCGAATTTTGTTTTTCCAAAATAATTTATGGCAATCAATTGTTGCCATATACGGCCTTCAACTTCGGGACTTATGGTATCGTTATTTTGGACATGGTTGGTGATGTTCGCGTACCCTCCAGTAACGACCAAACCATCACGGACTTTATAATTTATCCCGGTACGCAGCAATAATTGTTCTAGTTCGTTTGGTAGTAAACCGTAATTGCGGTGTTGGGCCTCTGTATGAATGCTCCAAGTATCGTTGATGGTATTTGTTCCAAAATACATGAACCAATTCCCAGGGCCAGATTGTGCATAGGTGAGGGTGCTGAAGAGTAAAAACACAGTGAGCAGTCGCATAGTTCAGTAAGATTTTCGAGAATGTACTAAAAAGGCGCTGCACCTTGTCTTACAGGCTCACTTTTTTTGAAAAGCTACCTAATACTTTCCCTTCTTCACGGAGCTTGCCAGGCTTAATTTCTTCTGCTCGTTCCACAGCATCTTTCGGAAAAATAAAGACGGCACCAAGCATGATTTCCGTTAAAGAAATTTGAAGGATTTTTCGCGCCGATTCGTAACGCAGCACACCGCCTGAGGACCAATAGTTAGGATACCCTTCGGCAGTTGCACCCAGTAACATGTTTTGGATTGCCGCGCTTGTTGCCGCTATGTGCTCCATATTACGAAGGTTACCTACAAAGGGTACCGGTTCCATTATTCGCTCTTCCGGTTGCACTCCAAAAACATCGGGAAGCCAGGTAGTAATGACTAGAAGTTCCGCCGCCCACAGCATATTTAGGATCTTTCCTGGTGGAGGATCTAGTGCTTCTAATTTAGTAGCTAGAGCATTACAAGTGGCGCCATCCAGAGTATAGCAGCGAAAAGGGAGCGAACTGGTTTGTGCTCCGGTTTTATATCGCTCGGCGCTCTTATAGTGGTAGGGTGCCTGAGCGGCAAGCGTTAACAGGTGATCGCAAAGTTCTTTTTGCTCGTCCTCGGTAAGACAGGGTTTCCATGCATCATCGGCAAGTACTTTGACCGTTTTACGTGTCCGGATGGCGTCGATGGTATGCATTTAGGGTTGTATTAAGGTGATTAGCAGATCGTAATACCGCGCTGAAATAAAAGACGCTCCTTGTTGATTGTAATGCACTGGATCTGCAAGTAAGTCCGCATCAAATCCAGTAGCCATATCTATGGAGACTACATTTGAGGTTGGCGTATTGAGGTAATTTACTAAACTGTCCATGTCACTTTGAATGCGCGTATAGTAATCGTCTAACACCAGCATTGCAATTGCATTTCCGGGTGCCATCTTCTCTATCACGACAGTGACATTGGGGTTGTAGACTTGAAGTTTCTGTACGATAGCCACGATATTGTCAACAGCGTCATCGTAGGGCAATAAATCTAAGGCGTCGTTCCCACCAGGCGAACTAAACAGTACAATATCAGGAGTATCAACGCCCGCCATCCAATCGTCAAGTTCATCCAACAGTTGCCCTGAGGTATAACCACTATGCCCTTCGTGGTGCGGGTCAAATTCTTCATTATCGACTAGTGCATATGATTTAGGATCAATCTGAGAGCCAACAAAATCAACAGACCAACCGTTTTCAACGAGCTTTTTCCAAAGCTTGTAACGGTAACTATGATAATTCGGTGGGTCACCTTGCACTCTGGATGCTCCTAGTGGAAGAATTTTTGTCGCAGGTGACGCCGGTAGATTATTTTTCTGACAAGCGGTTAAGAATACGAATGCCAGAGTAGCAATAGCCAATAGTTTTTTCATAGTATTTACGTTTTGGACTACCGGTTATGGAAACTTCGGGAATTTCGAGAAATCGCGTGGTCGCTTTTCAAGGAAGGCGTTGCGTCCTTCCACGGCTTCCTCTGTGCCGTACGCAAGTCGGGTAGCTTCGCCGGCATAGACTTGCTGGCCAACAAGTCCGTCGTCAATAAGATTAAAACCAAATTTGAGCATTTTGATCGCCGTTGGGCTTTTGGTCATGATCTCTTGCGCCCAATCGTACGCAACTTGCTCTAATTCTTCGTGCGGGACAACTTTATTGACCATTCCCATTTCAAAGGCTTCCTGCGCAGAGTATTCTGCCCCTAGGAAGAAGATTTCACGCGCGCGCTTTTGACCCACTTGACGTGCGAGGTAGGCAGAGCCGAAGCCGCCGTCAAAGCTTGCCACATCTGCATCAGTTTGTTTAAATACAGCATGTTCTTTGCTTGCTAGGGTAAGGTCACAAACTACATGTAGGCTATGACCGCCACCGACTGCCCAGCCGGGTACCACGGCAATAACCACTTTATTCATGAAACGAATCTGGCGTTGTACGTCAAGAATATTGAATCGGTTGATGCCGTTTGCACCTTTATACCCCGTGTTTGATCGCACGCGCTGGTCGCCACCAGAACAAAAAGCCCAACCGCCGTCTTTGGATGAGGGTCCCTCGCCGGTGATGAGTACTACGCCAATCTCTTGACTTTCGTGGCAGATGATCAATGCTTCCCAAAGTTCATCAACGGTTTTCGGCGTGAAAGCGTTGCGTACTTCAGGGCGGTTAAACGCAATCCGCGCAACACCATTGAGTTGTTTGAAAGTAATCTCCTCATACTCTTTGATGGTCTGCCAATCTAATTCTGCCATGTTACTCTATTTTAGTGTAATCCGATTCAATACAAAGGTAAGTCCTTACTAACTATTCAAGTCCATTTCATTCCCACACTGCTTGCAGCGGTATACCGTTTTAGAGTAAAAAGGATAAATCATGAATAAAAATGAAATGGCGAGCGTAAGCCAGCCAAGGCTAGTTTTAAAACTTTTAAAACCGGCATAAATTTCTTGTGACCCACATGAGGTGCACGTTAACGTTTCGTTGGTTTGGTTCAAATGAGGCCGTTGTTCCCATTCTTCGATCAATTGTTTGGCCTTTGGTGCATCTTCTTCCTTGATTTTAATTCTGATCCCGCCAACCGCCTGGCCATAAATAGGCATGATGTTGTTGATGTTCTCGTCGAAGATGTAACATTCAATACCCTCGTTTTCAAGCCTTGTTTTTACCAAATGTGCAGAGACTGAATCATTAAAGGTTTGTGCTGTAACTAATTTCATTAATAGAGATTGAAGCAAGTAAACAAAGAGGCGCTAGTTAAGTAAGCCTTTCGTTTAAATATAGTTCAAATCAAAACACTAAGACGGGTGTGCTGAAGGATGAGTTATTTTACCAATTCCTTTTCTAACGCCTCAAGCGACTTGCCTTTGGTTTCAGGGAGCAGTCGAATAATGAAAAACAGACCGATCAAGGCGAATAGGCCATAAATCATAAACGTCGTTGCACTGCCAAGCGAAGAAAGTTCCCAAGGAAAAATAAACTGGACGAGCGCCGAAATTGCAGAATTGATAAAGCCAACAAAAGAGATGGCAATACCGCGAATCTTTAATGGAAATAATTCGGAAAAGAGCACCCACATAACGGGTCCCAGTGAAACTGCAAAACAAGCAACAAACCCAATAATACCGATGAGGATAAGGGTAGGGTTCATTTGAATAGCGGCAGTAATTAACTCACTCTCATACATCTTTGCTTGTTCCATTCCTAGAACCTCCTGTAAAGCCGATTTATAGGCAACATCACTGGAATAGCGCTCATCAATGATCGGTGCTAAGTCATTTTGAATCGTTACATCCAAAGAAGCGACTTGGGCAGTATCCAACGTATAGGTGGCAGATCCAAAACCGTAGGAAAGTAAACCCATAAAGAGAACTATGCCAGAAACGCCGGCGATAAGCAGGGGTTTTCGGCCTAATCGGTCAATAAGGGCCATGGCTATAATGGTGAAAAGCAGATTCGTTATTCCTACTAGAACGGCTTGAATAAAGGACGCATTGGTGCCAATACCCGATTGTTCGAAAATCATAGGTGCGTAAAAGAAAACCGCATTGATACCGGTTATTTGCTGCAATACCGATACCACAATACCGATGGTCAGTACTAGGCGCATGGCGGGTTTGAAAAGCTCCGTTATCGGTGTCTTTCTTGAACTGTTAACGTTGTTTAAAGCGGCTTTTATTGCCTTAATTTCTTCAGCGGTTTCTTCAACGGAAATGAACCTTTGCAAAACTGCTGTGGCTTTATTCTCGTTGCCCTTGCTCATCAGCCATCTTGGACTTTTTGGAACACTGAATAAAGCAAAGAAGTAAACGATCGCCGGCAGTGCTTCAATACCTAACATCCAACGCCAGTTGTGCTCAGCGATTCCATAATTCGACACCCAACTGGATGTATGGTCGGCCAACGATAAAATGTAATAGTTCGTGAAGAATGCAATTGTGATTCCGAGAACGATGTTTAATTGGTTAAACGAAACCAGTCTCCCGCGTTTGCTTGCTGGCGCTATTTCAGCGATGTACATGGGAGCAACAATCAAAGATGCTCCAACGCCCAAACCGCCTAGCATACGAAAAATCAAAAAGGAAGTAAACCCGGTGGCTAGTGCCGAGCCAATAGCGCTAACGGTAAAGATTAGGGCGCAGTATTTCAGTACTAATTTACGGCCGTATTTGTCGCTTAAAGGACCTGAGAACATCATCGCCAAGGCTGCTACAATGGTCAATGAGCTCACGGAAAAGCCTAGCTGCAGATCGGATAGATTAAACTGAATTTGGACAAATTTATTGACACCCGAGATTACCGATGCATCAAACCCCATAAGAAAGCCACCAAGTGCAACAGTTAAAGCTATACGATTCGTGTAGACGGATTGATTCATATCTAGTTTCGTTTTTCGTGCTTCACCCAATCAACCTCCATAGTCCATGATCCGGTCATATTAGAGTCTGTGATTTTAGCATAATTTAAGATGGCGAACATGGGTTCTGAATAGGTATCGCCCATGCCAATGTTTCTATGAATTTCTGTGCCGTCTAGACGATATACTAGGTCAGCGTCATCCCATTCGACACTGTACTCGTGGTACTCCGTCAGTGTGGTTGCTATATTTTTTCTTGCGCTCCACCAATCCCCTTTATCACAAGAATCTAGGCTAACAATGGCACCCGTTGTAAATTCTTTAGCGGTGTAATCGCCGTGGTGCTCGAATATATCAATCTCACCGGAGCCATATAAGGGCCAACATACATTTTCATTTTCTTCTTGAATAGGACTTTCATTGTTCTGCGCACCGAGAATCCACCAGGCCGGAAATTGACTGGGTTGTCCGCTCGAGTGTAGTTTTAGTCGTGCGGTCCATTTTCCTTTAACGAACTCTTTTCTGTTTTTGGAGCAAATTCGTCCAGCTACATACGCCGTTGCAGGATGGAGGTTTCCGAATTTATCATAGGTATCACTGACGATCGGAGTATCTAGTTTGACTACGCGTATTTTCAACGAACCGTCACTCACTTCTCGCGTATTATACTTTCCATCAGGTACATAGGCATGAGATTCATTATTCACCCAAATGCGTTGATCTTGCCAATTAGCGTCGTCAAAAGCATCAAAATCGTCAAAGAAATCAATGCTCCAGAGGCGTTCTTCAGTTTGAAGATTGTTGCCCTTTTCCTGTGTACAGCTAATTGTTGTTGTGAGACAGCCTAAAAAAAGAAGGCGATAGAACTTGGCGGCGGTTGCGGTTTTTGACATGCGTAGCGGGTATGTATATTGCCACACAATATACCGATGAAATGGTGAAAAACCCCTAGACAAATACCGGACTAAGGGTTTCGGTACCCTTTAATGAAGTCGAATACCAATAACCATAAGTTCTAGGGTCGTTTGCCCGTTGAAATGGTTCTCTACTACACTGGCAAGAATGTCGCAAGGCTGTCCGGCTGCCAAGTTTGGTGCTAGCGAACCTTCGCCGAAAGCAATGCCGTTGATGGCAGATCCGCCGCTTGCCTGTTTCAGGTGCAGCTTAAGGTGACTCGAATCAGCGCCTACCGCGCGGGTGTTGCCCGCGTTGATTAGATTCTTGAATAAAAAAACTGGGGCTTCGTTTTCGGGTCCGTGAGGGGCGAGCTGCCGAAGAATGGCATAGAATCGGTCCGTTATGGCATCAATCTGTACCTCAGTGTCGTACAAGAAAACACGCTGTTTTTTATCCTCAGGTAAATGCGCGGTGACGTACGCTTCGAAGGCTTTTTTAAAATGGGGCAATTGGGCTTCGTCAAGGGTCATTCCTGCAGCATATTTATGACCCCCGAACTGCAGCAGATGAGATTCACAGGCTTCTAAAGCATCGTAAACGTCAAAATCTAAAACACTTCGCGCAGATCCCGCCAACACTTCACCGCTTTTAGTGAGAATAATGGTAGGCCTATAGTAATGTTCGACCATTTTTGAAGCGACAATACCTACCACGCCTTTGTGCCAATGCGGTGCGTATAAGACCGTGGAATTGGGAAAGGCCGCTGCATCTAAAAGGGCCTTCGCTTCTTCAAATATTTCCGCTTGGGCCGACCGGCGATCGGTATTAAAATCGTTGATTGCATTGGCCAGTTGATCCTGTTCTTCCTTGTCTTTTGAGCGGAGTAATTCCACTGCACGCAGGCCACTTTCCATGCGGCCGGCAGCGTTAATTCGAGGTCCAATGGAAAAACCAATATCTTTAAACGAGAGGGTTTCGGGTCTTTTTTTTGCCGCTTCCAAAAGGCTAAGGAATCCGGTACGGCATTGGCTTGTGCGCAGGCGCTCCAAACCGAAATGTGCTAAAACTCTATTTTCCCCTGTGACATGAACGATATCCGCTGCAATGGAAACGGCACATAGGTCTAAAAGCGGATAAAGGTAGGGTTCGTGGGGTAGCCCCCAGCGTTCGCAAAGAGCTTGACAGAGTTTGAAGCCGACACCGCAAGCAGAGAGTTCTTTGTAGGGGTACAAACAGTCGGGTCGTTTTGGATCCAGTATGGCATGTGCTTTTGGGAGCTCTTCCTCAGGCCGATGGTGGTCGCAAACAATGATATCAATACCCAGACTTTTTGCATGTGCAATTTGATCAAAGGCTTTAATGCCACAATCCAATGCGATGAGTAGGGTTACACCTAATTCAGCGGCGAGATTAATACCGTCGAAAGAAAGTCCATAACCTTCTTTGTACCGGTCGGGTATATAGGCCTCAATGGGGAATTTTCCCTCGAGGAAGTCGCACATCAACGCTACTGAGGTAGTGCCGTCTACATCGTAGTCGCCATAAATCATGACGTGTTCTTGTTGTAATCGGGCCTTTTCTATACGCTCCACGGCTCGTTCCATATCCTTCATTCGGTAGGGATCGTGCAAGTAGTTAAGGCTGGGCCGGAAAAATGACTTTGCCGCATCAAAGGAATCAATACCGCGTGCTACCAGTAACTGCGCGAGCAGTGGGTCTTTAGTTACTGTTGAGGCGAGGAGTTGAACGGCGCCAGGGTTGGGCTGCGGTTTTTGACGCCACACCATTACTTGGACTTTTTAATCAGCGAGGTTTGTAGTTCAACGCTGTATTTGTGAATGGTTGAAAAGAGTTCCTTTAAGAAGGCATCAGATAGTCCTGCTTCACTGCCATTGCTGTGTTCGCCAACAAGTTTCATCCAACGCTTCATATGAAAGATGCTCATTCCTTCACGTTCTTTAATGGTGGCGATATCCTTAACGATGAGCATACGTTTGCGCAGCACATCGACAATCTGTCCGTCTAATTGGTCCAATTCTTCTCTCAGCTTAGCCAATTCTTCATTCGTAATAATAGGGACATTCGTGTGGAACTTCAATTCCTTCATCAAACGACCTACGGCCTCTGGACTGATCTGTTGGCGTGCATCGCTCCAGGCATCATCAGGGCTAATGTGGCTTTCGATCATTAAACCGTCCATGCCCAGATCCATGGCCACTTGACTGACTTCGCTCACTAGGGAGCGGTCGCCAGCGATATGACTGGGGTCACAGATGATTTTAATATCCGGCAATAGCGCGCGTAAATCAAAACTGTGCTGCCAATCTGGAGCATTGCGGTACATACTTTTGGAGGAAGAAAAGAATCCTCTGTGGACGGCTGCTATATGGCTAATGCCCAAGTTTCGAAAGCGCTCAATGGCACCGGCCCACAACCCTATTTCAGCGTGAATGGGATTTTTTACAAGCACGGGAATGTCTACACCGCGCAGGGCTTCTGCAATTTCTTGCACATAGAATGGATTTACGGTCGTACGCGCACCTATCCACAAAACATCTACACCTGCTTTCAAAGCAATCTCTACGTGTTGGGCATTTGCGACCTCAGTAGTAACGGGAGTGTTGATCGCACGACCGGCATCTATCAGCCATTGCATGGCCTCTGCGCCAACACCTTCAAAACTCCCGGGTTTGGTCCGGGGTTTCCAAACGCCACCGCGCAGCAAACTTATGGGGGTATGGGCTTTTAATTGTTGTGCAGTAACCAGCACTTGTTCTGGAGATTCTACCGAACACGGTCCAGAAATGAGTAAGGGCGATTGGGTGGATTGATCCATCCAACTCGTAATAGATTGTATGCTGGCTTTTGTCATATTCTCTTAACACTAAACAGCTTTAGTTGTTGCAGCTTTTATGCTCCTATACAAAGGACCAATTCTCCTTTCAATCCGCCGCGCTCTTCAACTATCGCCAATACTTCGCTGGCCGTTCCCCTCAGGGTCTCTTCAAACTTTTTTGAAATCTCCCGACTAATAGTCACGGGGCGCTCGCTGCCGCAATATTCTACGATCTGTCCTAAGGTCTTGATGATCTTGTGCGGACTCTCGTATAGGACCACCGTGCGGTCTGATGCGGCTATTTTTTCAAATTTAGTTTGTCTGCCTTTTTTTGGCGGTAAAAATCCTTCAAAATAAAAGGTATCGCAAGGCAAACCGCTGCTTACCAAGGCAGGAACAAAGGCCGTTGCCCCCGGAAGGGTGATGATTTCAATACCGGCTGCGGCTGCGGCACGAATTAATAAAAACCCTGGATCGCTAATGCCCGGTGTACCGGCATCGCTGACCAGCGCTATGTTTGCGCCACCGGTTAATTGGCCCACAAAGCGGTCTACGACCTTATGTTCATTGTGCATATGAAACGCCTGCTTCGGCGTAGCGATGTCGTAATGGCTGGTCAACTTTCCAGTCGTACGGGTGTCCTCCGCTAAAATGAGGTCCGATTCCTTTAGCACCTTGATGGCACGAAACGTCATATCCTCTAAATTCCCCACAGGTGTGGGAACCACGTGAAGTATACCTGCCACAGTTAGTTAAATTTTGTGGCTACGGCTGTCATAAAGCGCTCTGCCATTTCTTCTTGTTGGTCCCATTTGTATTCAGGAGCCACATAGGTCTCGATAAATTCATGGGCTTCGCTCAGCGAATGGAGTGTGTTCAATTGGCTCACAACACGATTAAAATCTTCCTGATTGCCTTCAAATAGGGCCTTTACAAAACCAATTCTATCGTTCAACCCAAATTTTAAAACCTTCTGTGCAAAGCGGTCGTTTAAGCTTGTTGATTCACTGCTTTGCTGCGCTCGCTCAGATAGGGTACTGTTATCCGCGGCTTCGGGGGCTTCTTTTTTCGGCAGCGGCGCCTCATCCAGCGGCACTACTTTAGTGCGCTCAATGCCCGCAGTGGCATCTAAAGACAAGTTTGCTGTTGGTCCTGGCGATTCTTGTTGTTTGCTAACGTCCTCCTTAACGACAAGCTTTATGGCTTCTAAATCCTCCGGTACATCCGAAATTTCTGTATGAAGTTCAATCTCCTCTTCTGATGCGGCAGGAATTTCTAGCTGTACGGCCTCCGGAGGTGTTGATGTAGATTCATCTGCTTGTATGGGCAAGGCTTCAGCAGGCAAGGCAACTTCTTCCTCGACGGCTTCAACTGTAACCTCGGGAGTTTCAATTTCTGAAGTGAGGGCGTTTAATCGCGCTTCCAGAGCAAAACGCATAGATTCCTCTACACGGTCTAGTTGGCTTCGTACCTCTGATTCCATTTCAGCAAGCTTAAATTTCTGGTACAACGCTAACAAGGTCGCGGCTGCATCACTGTCCGATTTCTCGCTGATGTGACGGGCAAAAGCAGTTAATTCTTGTTCTAATTCTTTTCTGCTGGGGGAAGGGCTTTGGCTCTGCATCTTATTATCTACCTTTAATGCCTTGAATGTAGCACGAAAGTCCCCTCATGTTTCAACCTGGAGTAGAATTTAACCAACAATTAGGCGGCTGGATCGAAGTTGTCTGTGGTCCCATGTTTAGCGGAAAAACGGAAGAGTTGATCCGACGCATGCGCCGTGCTCAGATCGCCGGTCAGAAAGTGGAAATTTTCAAACCTGTATCTGACGTACGTTACGACGAACAAGAGGTGGTTAGTCACGATAAAAATTCGATCCCTTCGATGCCTGTAGAGAGTTCGTCAAACATGCTTTTGCTTGCAGATGATGTGCAGGTAGTGGGCATTGATGAGGCGCAATTTTTTGACGACGGTATCATAGAAGTAGCAAATACACTTGCAAACCAAGGCAAGCGTGTGGTCATTGCGGGTTTGGATAAAGATTTCAAGGGCCGCCCTTTTGGTCCTATGCCGCAGCTACTCGCAACGGCGGAATATGTGACTAAGCTCCACGCCATCTGTCGAAGAACGGGCGGCCCCGCTCATTTCTCGTACAGAAAAGTGGCTGGTGATGAAACCTTTATGCTCGGAGAAACTGGTGAATACGAACCGGTGAGTAGGGTTATATACAATCAATTGAACGACGCATCAGGTGCTGCTGAAAGCGATTGACATAGCACAAACGGCGGGAGCAACCTTACACGGTAATGCCGCTCAAACTTTCGAAGCTTTTGCGTTCGATTCGCGGCGTATTCACGCGGCCATTCCTTCCTGTTTTATCGCCCTCACAACGCCGCATGCAGACGGCCACGAGTACATAGAAGAGGCTATTAGCCGTGGTGCATCGGTTATTTTATGTAAGGATGCGGAGGCCCGAGCAGTGGCACATCCAGAATTGGCTTTTATTACCCACGAGGATCCTTTGCTTGTTTTGCAAGAGTGGGCAAAGAAAAAGCGTAATGCATTGCCAGGTTCATTACTTGCAATCACGGGTAGTACGGGAAAAACAGTTGTCAAAGAATGGCTGTTCCAATTGCTTGGTACGCCACTGAACGTGCACCGTACGCCAGGAAGTTTCAACAGTACGCTTGGCATTGCATTAGCAGTGAGTAACCTCCAGGAATCACACAAAGAGGCCATCATTGAAGTGGGAATTGATCGCCCAGGAACGATGGGCGCCCATGCACACTGGTTACGCCCCGCATTGGGGGTATTCACCAATCTAGGAAATGCCCATGCTGAGCATTTTAGCGACGAAAATGAACACTTTACTGAAAAATGGTTGCTCTTTGAGGGGTGCGAACGTATGGCAACGCACCGCAAATGGTGGGACAAAGCACAGGCGTTGGGATTGCCGACGCCGCCAGCCTTGCTTTGGGGACCGGGTGAAGAGTTGGATCCGGACCTTTTGAATGAGGTCTCGTTTACCGGCGGTTACACTTTGGAAAACGCAATGAATGCATTGGCTGGGGCCGTCCTGATGGGCGTACCATTACAAGAAGCATTGGCGCGACTAAAAACATTAGAACCCTTACCCATGCGACTTCAAGAGATTGAAGCTAAGGACGGCGGGAAATTGATTGAAGATACTTACAGCTCGGATTTAGACAGCTTGCGATTAGCATTAGAGCAGTTGATGATGCAGCAAGGCACGTCCAAAAAATGGGCTGTTTTGAGCACACTCGCCACGCCAGAGCTTACTGCCGCTGCCCAGGCAATGGCGCGTAAAATGGAATTGAACCGTATTTGGTGGGTGAAGGATCGCGCTGAGGTTCGTGATTTAGTTACCGCGTTTGAGGGACTTTCTTTGCACGATACAACAGTGCTGATAAAAGGACAACGCCGTTTTAAGCTGGAGCAATTGGCCATAACGTTACGTCGGCAGCATCACAGCACTTGGGCGGAAATTAACTTAGGTGCAATGCGCCGAAATCTTCAGAAATTTCAGGCGAAGCTGGAAGCGGATACCTTGGTGATGGCCATGGTCAAGGCTTCGGGTTATGGAACCGGAAGTTTTGAGGTTGCTCGGGCATTAGAGGAAATGCACATCGACTATCTTGGAGTGGCTTTTGCACAAGAAGCGCTAAGTCTTCGCGCCCAAGGCATTCAATGCCCCATACTTGTTCTGAATTCGGAGGCTGCGCAGTTACCCATGCTCGCACAAGCGGGCTGTGAGGTAGAATTATTCGATCCGCATCAATTAAAAGATTGGTTGGCTGGACCGCCACAGGAAAACCTTTTACAAGTTCATATAAAGGTGGATACCGGGATGCATAGATTAGGCTTCAAGCCTGCTGCACTGCAGGAATTGTTGCGCGTATTGCAATTGCGTAAGGACATCGTGGTGACCGGAATAATGACGCATTTAAGTGCTAGTAATGATCCTGCTGAGGATGCCTTTACGAAAGCCCAATTGGCCCAATTCAAAACTGCCTGCGATCAAATCCGTCAATACTATCCACGTGCCAAAGGGCATGCCTTGAATTCCTACGGTATTGCCCGCCACACCGAGGCGCAGCACCAGATGGTTCGCTTAGGCTTAGGACTCTATGGCCTGGGGACTTACGACGGTATAGGCCGATTGGAAGAAGTACTGGCTTGGAAATGCACCGTATCTCAAGTGGGTGTTTTGCAGCCGGGAGAAACACTTGGGTATTCGCGAGCCTTTAAGGCAACAGCAATCACGCGTTATGCGACCTTGCCGGTGGGCTATGCAGACGGTTTGCAGCGCTGTTTATCGCAAGGGAAAGGTGCCGTGTATATTCGTGGAAAACGCTGTGCGATATTGGGCAATGTTTGCATGGATATGGTCATGGTGGCATTGGATGATCTACAAATCGCACCGGGAGAGGAAGCGGTATTGATTGGCCCGGAACAATCGGCCAGCGCTATGGCGAAGGATGCAGGGACGATCTCCTATGAAATCTTAACGGGTCTCGGGGCTCGAATTCCGCGCCTGTATTTGCAGGATTAAAAACGTCAGCAAGAACACACCTGCCTGGCGTTCCAACAAACTTTCTGTCATCCCGGTCAAGAAAAACAGTGCCCAAGCATACCGCCAAGGTCCTTGCGATTGTAGGAATCCAACCACGAACAAGAAGAGGAGTATGGCCACTCCGACAATCCCTCCTTCTGCAAAGTTTTGTAGAATAATATTGTGGAAGTCGTATTTGAATTCGTAGAGGTAATAGGGTTCTTTCTTGTTATAAAATACGGCATCGCACGATTGAAGTGCCTGGTGTAACACTTCATCTCCAGCGCCATTTCCAAGTCCTATAATGGGCGATTCTTTCGCGACATTCCAGCCGTATCTCCATAAATAAACGCGGTGATTGGTTTGCTTTCCTTCCACCATTCCGTCCAGACTACGCCATTCATTTTTTAGATCAGTCAGTCTTCGAGCTGTGCCCGGTAAAGTAGCCATTAATGCCACCATGGCTATAATGATTCCAGCAGCCCAAAGGCTTGCTTTTTTCTTATTTGTCGCCTTACCACGGAGCAAATCAAGTGTGCGTACTAGAATGAAAATGGGCAATAGTATAAGGTGAATTCGCGCACTTAGCATGATGCAACCGAAGAGCAGCCACACGATCAACAATGCGTTAAGAAGCTGGTGTTTTTTTGAGGTACTGTCCCACAATTGCGCTTCTAGAATAAAGGCAGCAATGAGCAGGTAGAGGCTTTGGTAGTGAATGCCTAATCGGCCACCCAATTCTAACTCATTGTATTGTACCCAGCCGTGAAGAAATAAACTCTGGGCTACGGTCCAACTCCAAGCCACCACTGTCGCATAGGCAAAAAGTAGCCCCCAATTTTTATAGGTCTTGGAATCGACGTCTTTCGACCTTGCGCCTACTAAGATTCCCATGAGAACGATCGGTGCAATCATGATCAGGTCTTTCCAGCCTTCATTGCGGTAATCGCTCCACCAGATACTAAGCAACTCCCAGTCCGCGAAAGCGGCACTTGCAAGAAGCAGTATTTTGTTGGGTTGCCAACCGCCTTGAAACACCAACGCAATTCCGACAAGTATTAATCCGTAGAGTGGACTTAGCCACTCAAAAGCGAAGGGTAAAAGCACAGCTGCAATAGCCACAGCGAAAAAGAGAAAAGATCGGTTTTGCATTTAGAGGGTAACGCTCAATAGTTCCGACATCGTCTTTGGATGCAATAAAATTTCCGCTGCACGAGCAATGACCTCATCTTGTTGCAACCCACGTTCTAGCGCTCCAGGCATCGAATATTTGCGTTGTATTAAGTAATCAGAGAGGTATTCGCGGATGGCCGATTCTTCTGTGAGCAAAACATTGTCTTTGCGGGCTTTGATGGCCTCAAGCACAGGATTTAAATCGTTCTCTTCCATAAAATCCATCTCATCGGCCAATTCTTGCAGTTCCTTCAAACGCATTTCGCTGATGCTCTCATAGGTGAACTTTTCCTCTTTCAAGAAGTTGGTGAAATCGGTCCAAATGGCCTCGTCGATTTCAAAATTTCCGAGGTTTACATCTGCGGGCATTTTCCCAATAGCGCGCGCCGCAAACTTTAAATCCAAACCTTTCGCACTCAAGGCAGCGACAAATTCTGGGTAGAAGTCATTTGCGAGTAATGAATCGGGGGCAATGCCGTTTCCATCGACCACTTTTCTTCCGTTTTTAGTGCTAAAAGTTCGTTGGTCCGATTTCTGGATGCGCTTCCCTTTGTCGTTTCGGTCGTAAGCCACCTTTTGTATACAACGTCCTGAAGGCGTGTAGTATTTTGCTACCGTAACCTTCATCTGCGCGCCAAAGGGTAGGGGGTGAATTTGTTGTACCAATCCCTTGCCAAAACTGGGTTCACCTAAGACCACGGCACGGTCTAAATCTTGCAGTGCACCGGCAACAATCTCGCTTGCGGAAGCACTGGATCCGTCCGTAAGGACTGCCAAAGGTATTTCCGGTAGAATGGGGCGTCCTATAGTGCGGTAAACGTCTTGCACAACGCCACCTCGACCTCTAGTGGAAACTAAAGTATCGCTCGAGGAAACGAACAAACTCACAATTTTCACGGCTTCCATCAATAAACCGCCCCCGTTACCGCGCAGATCTAGTATGAGTGCGTTTGGGTCTAGTTTTTTTAATTCTAAGGCTGCTTTTTTTACTTGATTACCCGCCTGTTCAGTGAACGATTCCAGATAGATATAGGCAACACCGTCATCACGCATGCCATAATAGGGTACGGCATCTTTAGTAATATTTTCACGATTGAAAACGAAATTTAATACGGGTGAGTCGAAGCGCTTGGCTGAAATCTTTACTTCAGTCGCTGGCGTACCTTTGAGTAAGGTGCTGACTTCATTTACGCGAAGCCCCTCGAGCGGTTTTCCGTCAACAGAAAGCAGGACATCACCTACGAATAGACCGGCCTTGTCCGCAGGTCCACCTGGGTGAATGTCGGATATTAGAACCACATCCTCTATTTTTTGAATAATACAGCCTATTCCGCCGTATTCGCCAGTTTGTAGCAATCGGACATCTTCAATCTGGTCTTCAGGATAGTAGACGGTATAGGGGTCCAATTCTTCCAGCATACCTTCAATAGCGCTTCCAACGGCCTGCTCCGCACTCACTGGGTCTACGTATACGTTTTGAACTTCCCGCAGCACTGCGGTGAAAACTTCCAGTTGTTTGCTGGTCTCGAACGGGTCACCCTTTGACGCGCTCGTCAACAACCCCGCGCAACCAATGATTGCAGGCAAAAGAAGTTTCTTAGCCCAACTTTTTACTTGAGAGTTCTTCATAATACGTGTTGTAGCTCTGGATTAACTTTAGAAATCCTTCTTCTAAAAAAGCATAATCGTTTAGTCGGTTACCTAAATAACGCAAGGACCAAGCTTGTTGTTGCGAAGGACCTTTGATCCGGTGTCTGTTTAAGCGGTATAATTCCCGCATTTGCCTTTTCAATGTATTGCGGTGAACGGCACTTTTAATGGAACGCTTTGGAACGACCACAGCTATCTGTCGTTCTACCGCTGCTTCGAGGGACGCATCGATGAACCGCACGGAAAAAGGAAAGGATTTTAAAGTCTTTCCTTCTTTGTGTATGGCATCGAACAGCTTTGAGCTGGTCAGTTTTTCGTCTTTTGAAAAGGTGAAGCGCATAAAAAAAGCCCGACGTGGCGCCGGGCTTGTAAATTAAGGATTTTCTTACTTCTTATTGACCTCCTTGATATAATCACTTATTGCTTTAGTCATGGAAGGTGCATCTGGCGTTGGTGCTGGAATATCCACGATTAATCCATGGTTTTCTGCTTCCTTCTGCGTTGTAGAACCAAAACAAGCTAAACGGGTGTTATTCTGCTTAAAATCAGGGAAATTCTCGTAAAGGGATTTGATTCCTGAAGGAGAGAAGAAGACCAAGATGTCGTAAAAAACATCTTCCAGATCACTTAAATCGCTTACCACGGTGTTGAATAATACAGCGCGCGTATAATCAATGTTCGCGGATACCAGTGCATTAGGGATGGACGGTTTTAAGCTGTCAGATGAAGGCATCAAGAATTTTTCGTTCTTAAATTTCTTCAATGTAGGTATCAACTCATCAATTTTTAAGTTGCCGTGGTAAATCTTACGCTTGCGATACACCACATACTTCTGCAGGTAGTAGGCAATGGCTTCTGAAATACAGAAATAACGAATATCCGGCGAGATTTGTACGCGCATCTCCTCACACATTCTAAAGTAATGGTCTACGGCATTCTTAGAAGTTAAGATGACATTTCGGTATTCGCGAATTTGAATTTTATCTTTTCTAAAGTTGGATGCATTCACACCTTCAACATGGATAAAAGAACGAAAGTCAACTTCAACCTTGTGTTTATCGGCCAGCGTAAAAAAGGGGTGACTTTCGGTGGTAGGCTCTGGTTGTGAAACTAGAATGGATCTCACCTTTGCTTTTCGGGTGTCTGTCATGTGTGTGTTATTGGACGGCTATTACTAACGGGGCTAGTTCAAGGGCACAAAGGTACAAAATCGCGTAAACTCTAGTTCCAATTGTCTTAAAAACAACGAATCCTGGTTGTTTTATTGCGAAATAGAGCATCCCTATTACATGAAAGGAGAGGAATAGGTACAATTTGATCGATTCTGAGAGGTCACTTGTGAGCGACAAAATCAAGAGAACAACGGAGGTAAGGGCATACCAAAGTGATAATAAGGCGGTCATGGGTCCAAATTTCCATTGCACGCGATGCCCGTCTTCTTTTAAAAGGTGGAAGAGAAGAAAGGAAGAACTAAAACGAAGAAAAAGTAAGAAGGGTATGGCTGTGAGCAGCAGTGGATCAGCTTGATAGCCGGCGTAGTAAAGACTAATTGCGCCAAACACCCCCATAGAGGCCCAGAGAAAAATATGTGTACTGAGCTGAAGAGGATGTTCAGATATGCCTTCGAAATCGGCGCTAACCCAGCGTTTAAAAAACGTGGGCTGGCTCACACGTAAGAATGCGAGAACAGCGAGTATTGCGATAAAGATCCATTTCGTGCCCATCTGGGCGCAAAGTTACTGTAAAACTACGTGCTTGTACTGTACCGTGCCGTCTTTGAATAGCGCATGAAGGATATAATTACCGCGCGGCAGGTGGCTGACTTCAAGCTGGTCATTGCCCGTCGTGTTCCAAGATTGGTCCATGCTTAAAAAGCGTCCTAAGGTATTGTAGAGTCGGACCTCTTTGATTCCATCCGCTTTCACCGTAAGGTAATCGGTCGCTGGCGAAGGATAAACCATTAAGGCCGATTGCATTTGATTTTCGCTCTGGCCCATAACTAATCCTGGGTACAATGTTTTCGTCTCAGTGACCACATAGTCTCCTGAGGTCGTGCCATTCCCATCTGTGTAATTTACTGCAACATAAATGATCACGGAATCTCCTATGTCCCCTGTATTCCACTCCCATACCCAATCGATGGTATTATTCGAAACGGCTGTTGATGAGCTCTTGTGTGTAATGAAGTCGGAGCCAGTGATTTTAGTGTTCGTTGAGGAGGGTGTAGATAACGTTCCAATATGCATGCCGCTTGCATCTTCTATGCTTGCTGAGAATCCAATTTTTGAGCTGCCTGCAGCAGCAACATTAAGATATACTTGAGTTTGAATGGAGTCGCTTATCGTATCGCTGTAATTACTGGAACCGGCATAAGGGGTGACATCTACTTGAATATCAACGAGTTCATTTCCAGTTGCGCTTCCACCGCCATGGCAGTAGCCGCCTGCACATGTTTGCCCATTTGATGCTGGAGAGCCGCTTTTGCCACCGGGCGACCCACCGGAATTCGTGTAGGAATAATTTACGATTCCAATAAGTGCAAATAGTAGGGCAAATTTTTTCATAACGCGGGATCAATTTTATTTCAACCTAAATATCCTAATATCTATTGACTTTAAACAACAATAATTCCACCAATGTGTTTTAATTTCAACACTTCTTTCAAACAGAACCTAAAATTAAACAAGCATGGATGCATTCCACCACCCCGATTATTACCAATTGGATGATTTGCTTTCAGAGGAACATAAAATGGTCCGTGATGCAACGAGAGATTGGATCAAAAGATCCGTCAGCCCGATCATAGAAGATTATGCCCAACGCGCAGCTTTTCCCGATCATTTGGTTAAAGAAATGGGCGAAATCGGTTTATTCGGTCCTTATATCTCAGAAGAATACGGCGGCGCAGGTTTGGATCACATGAGCTATGGTTTAATGATGCAAGAGGTGGAGCGTGGTGATTCAGGTGTACGTTCTACCTGTTCCGTTCAAAGTTCGTTGGTCATGTTTCCTATATACGCCTACGGATCAGAAGCGCAGAAACGGAAATTTTTGCCGAAGCTTGCTACGGGTGAGTTTTTAGGCTCTTTTGGATTGACTGAACCCAATTTTGGATCGAATCCAGGAGGAATGACAACCAATTTTAAGGAAGACGGCGACGATGTCATCCTGAACGGTGCTAAGATGTGGATTTCAAATGCACCCTTCTGTGATGTTGCGGTGGTTTGGGCGAAAAACGAATCGGGACGTATTAAGGGGATCATCGTTGAACGCGGTATGGAAGGATTTACTACGCCGGAGACTCATAATAAGTGGTCCCTGCGCGCCTCTGCCACAGGAGAGTTGGTTTTCGACAATGTTCGTGTGCCAAAATCAAATATTTTACCTGGCCGCGATGGCCTTGGCGCACCTTTATCCTGTTTAGACAGCGCCCGTTTTGGGATTGCTTGGGGTGCGCTTGGTGCCGCGATGGATTGTTACGATACGGCATTGCGTTATTCAAAAGAGCGTATTCAATTCGGTAAACCGATCGCAGGCTTCCAATTGCAGCAGAAAAAATTGGCTGAAATGATAACGGAGATTACTAAAGCGCAACTTTTAACCTATCGCTTAGGCCAACTTAAAAATGAAGGTAAAGCCACTACAGGACAGATTTCAATGGCGAAAAGAAACAACGTTGAGATTGCCCTGAAAATAGCTCGTGAAGCACGTCAAATGCTCGGTGGAATGGGCATCACAGGTGATTTCTCTATAATGCGTCATATGATGAATTTAGAGTCTGTTGTCACCTATGAAGGTACGCACGACATTCACCTGCTTATTACAGGATTAGACATCACTGGCGAGAACGCTTTTGTCTAAGAGCCATTAAGAAAACGGATATTTTAGAATCGCTCCTTCTGATGAAGGGGCGATTTTTTTAATTGGTAATTCGAAGGATGTTTCCGCCGTCGAATTGGCAAGAGAATTCTTTTACAGGAAGAACGTAGGCAGTATCAATGCTTTGCCCGTCCAAAGCCTGGTATTGATGGTCGTTGCATCCGCAGGTAAGATAAAGGTCACCCATACTGCTGCTGAGCAGTCCGCAACCGTCGTTCCAATGGTAGGGACAGGCCAATTCATAGGCTGCGAAATCATAGTATTCCTGGTCAAAATAACGGCGGTAAATTAGGATGCCCCCGTGGCCTGCATTTGGAAGGATTAGATGGCCTCCAACCACGGTTAAATTGAAACTCGACGGATCGCTCAAATAGACCGTTTCATCCACTAAAGGTTCTGGAATATCGTATTGAATAGACGTTGTATTGCACCCCGAAGCCAAAAGGATAAGGCTGAAAAGAACAACTAACTTACTGATATTCAAGGTTATTTTTGCTTTCATAAGGCATTACAATATAGGCACAAATTGGTTGCGGTTCTTGGCGGTCTACTTCTTATATTTACATCCTTAGAACCCAAACGAAATGCCAGTTTTTATGGTTAAAAGAATACTCACGATCGTTTTGACACTTAGTGTTGCGTTCAGTTTCGCTCAATCTCGCCCCGGATCTGTTAAAGGAACCGTTAAGGATAAGCGTACCGGTGAAGTCATTCCGTTCGCTACTGTTATTGTAAAAGACCGCGACGTGGTCGTTACAACCGGTCAAACGGATTTCGACGGAAAATTCAATATCAACCCAGTGGACGCTGGGGTCTACAACCTAACATGTAAGTTTATAGGTTATGCCGACTTTAACTTAAATGGTGTGACCGTGAATGCAGGGAAGCCCAAAGTAGTTGATTTTGATATGACCGTTGAATCTACGATGATTCAGGAGGTTACCGTTACAGCCCAGACAGAATTGATTGAAACAGGAAAGACGTCAGATATAGTTAGTGCAGAGGAAATTAAAAATCTTCCGTACCGTAATCTTAGTCAGATTGTTGGTACTACTGCAGGTGTATTTCAGCAAGACGGATCTGGTTCATTCAACGTACGTGGTGCACGTTCTTCAACCAACGTTGTTTTCATTGACGGTGTGAAGGTTCGTGGAGATGTAAATATTCCTCGTGATGCGATTCTATCTACTGAGGTCATCACTGGTGGACTTCCCGCGCAGTACGGTGATGTTACTGGTGGTGTAATTTCTACCACTACAAAAGGTCCTGCTCCTTACTACTTTGGTTCTTCAGAGATTTTAAGTAGTTCAATGTTCGATCAATACCATTATAATTTGGGCGCCTTAACCCTAGGTGGCCCTATCATTAGAAGCAAATCAGGTCAGCCCATCGTCGGATTCCTTTTGGCTTCAGAGTTTCAATACAACAGAGACGGTTCACCAAGATCGCTAGCCACTTATAAGGTGAATGATGATAAATTGGCTGAACTCGAGGCGAATCCATTAACTCCTGCATCAAGCGGCTTCGGGGTGCTAAATTCGGCAGATTTCTTAACGGCGAATGACTTAGTAACTCAAAACTATCGTGAAAATGTTGCGAGCACTGCAGTGCGTATGTCGGGGAACTTAAAGTTCGTTACTTCAGAAAAAACCACCCTTACTATTGGTGGACGTTTCAATTTAAGACGCGGTCGCTCAGGAAGTCGTTTCAATGAATTGATGAATTACGACAACAACGCAGAATACTTCCGTCAGGACTGGTCAACGTATGTTCGTTTCCAGCAGCGTTTTGGGAATGCTTCGGATTCGTCGAATTCGCTTATTCGCAATGCATTCTACACCATCCAGATGGACTTTACACGCAACACTGGTTTTAACAGAGACGCACGACACAAAGAGAACTTCTTCAACTATGGGCATATAGGTACGTTCAAAACGACCTACCGTCCTTTATATACGTTAGGAACAGATACCATTACAGATCCAAACGATCCGAACTATGGTAAAGTGATGAACGCTTATACACAAGCTGTTTGGCAGAGTGTAAATGTGGATTACACACCTTCTGATAACAATCCTATTCTAGCCAACTACACCTCCAACTTCTTCAACTTTGTGGAGACGAGTTCAATTTTCAACAATGCACGTTCTCTCGAAGATATTCGTGCAGGTGGTGGTTTATTGAACGGAGATCAACCTTCCAGCGTTTACGGTTTGTGGGGCAATGTAGGTGTCAACCAAAGTGGTTACAGTAAGTTTCTCAACGACCAGTTCCGCATTACAGCCTCTTCAACTTTTGATATCGGTGACCATGCCCTTATCGTAGGTGTAGAATACGAGCAGCGTTTTGACCGTTCGTACGGCTTAGGAACTACAGGCTTATGGACTTTGATGCGCTTGTTACAGAACGACGCCATTAGAGAATTGGACCTTAATAATCCAGTGGCTTCTTACGATAACAATGGTGTATTCCAAGACACCCTCTCCTACAACAGACTGTTTGATGCAGACAAGCCAAGAACCTTTGATCGCAAATTACGTGAGGCTTTGGGTTACGATCCAAATGGCACGGATTGGTTAGATATCGACAGTTACGATCCGTCTACGTTTAGTCTGGATATGTTCTCTGCGAACGAGCTTTTGAACATTGGTTCAGGGGCGTACGTGAGCTACTATGGGTTTGATTATTTGGGGAATCAATTAACTACGCGCCCATCCTTAAACGACTTTTATGCTACAGATGCTCAAGGAAACTCGAAGCGTTTGATTGGTGCGTTTGAGCCTATTTACATGGCAGGATACATACAAGATCAATTCACTT
>PZPA01000092.1 GCA_003045825.1 Bacteroidota bacterium | reverse complement strand
AAAAGATACCTACCGTTCCCAAGGGGCGGGCGGTCAGCACGTAAATAAGACTGAGAGCGCCGTCCGTTTGACTCACCTCCCTACGGGGATTGTTGTAGAATGTCAAGACGGCCGGAGTCAGCACAAAAATTATGAGCAGGCGTTGAAGGTTTTGCGTTCGCGTATGTTTGACATGGAGTTTAAAAAGAAGCAAGAGGAGCAAGCTGCCCAACGAAAAACCATGGTAAGTACTGGTGACCGGTCCGCGAAAATACGTACCTACAACTATCCCCAAGGCCGTGTTACAGATCATAGAATTGGTTTGACTAGTTACAATCTTAATGATGTGGTCAACGGTGACATACAGAAGTTCATCGACGAGCTTCATATGGCTGAGAACGCTGAAAAAATGAAAGAAGGATCGGACAATTATTAAAGCGATATGGATAAGAAAGCTATAATTGAACAGATTAAAGCAAAGCGAAGCGTGCTTTGTGTTGGATTGGATACGGATTTGGAGAAAATCCCGCCTCATTTGTTGAAGGAGCAGGATCCCGTTTTCGCTTTTAACAAGGCAATCATCGATGCAACAGCTGCATATACAGTTGCGTATAAACCAAATATCGCATTCTACGAATCCATGGGGGTGCAAGGCTGGGTAAGTCTTGAAAAAACAATCCAATATCTGGATGAGAACTACCCTGAGATTTTTACCATCGCTGATGCAAAACGTGGAGATATAGGCAATACCTCAAAGATGTATGCAAAGGCGTTTTTTGAAAACATGAACTTTGATAGTGTTACGGTCGCCCCATATATGGGAGAGGACAGTGTCACACCGTTTCTTGAGTTCCCCAATAAATGGGTCATTTTATTAGGGCTTACATCCAACAAAGGCGCGTTCGATTTCCAATTTATAGAGAACGAATCTGGAGAGGCACTTTTTGAAAGCGTCGTTAAAAAAGCACAAGAGTGGGCGACAGCTGATCAGCTAATGTTTGTTTTAGGGGCTACAAAAACGGAGCATTTGGCTCGATTACGAGCTATTGCGCCGGATCATTTCTTCTTGGTTCCTGGTGTAGGAGCGCAGGGCGGGTCCTTACAGGAAGTTCTTAAACAAGCTACAAACAAGGACTACGGGGTCTTAGTGAATAGTACGCGTGGGGTCATTTATCAAAGTAAGGAAGAGGATTTTGCGTCGGCTGCAGGTAAAGCAGCTCACGATCTTCAGCAAGAAATGGAGCGCTTATTGTTCTAGTGTGCGTTGAGTCACACTCATGAGTTTTAGAAGCCCGAACTTTGAGGTATCTTAAAACTCAATTATGGAAATCATCGGATACATTGCATCCATTTTTATTGGAATTTCGCTCGGACTTATCGGCGGAGGTGGTTCGATATTAACCGTACCAGTATTGGTGTATCTCTTCGGTATCGGTGCTGAAATGAGTACGGCGTATTCCTTATTTATCGTTGGGTCTACAGCACTTGTTGGAGGTATTCGTAATGCAACTTTAGGAAATGTCAATTACAAGACGGCTGTGGTGTTTACCATTCCTGCGTTTATCGCTGTGTATGCCACTCGTGCGTATTTGGTGCCTGCTATCCCCAATGAAATAATGACCATAGGCACGTATGTCTTGACAAAAGACATTGCTATCATGGTATTTTTTGCGCTGGTAATGCTTGCGGCTTCAGTAAGCATGATTCGCGATAAACGAAAGGAAGAGCAAAGAGATGAGGATGCAGTGCCTGTATTTAACGTGCCCGCTATTGTTATAGAAGGTGCGGTAGTAGGTGTACTTACAGGAATTGTCGGCGCAGGTGGTGGATTTTTAATTATTCCAGCATTGGTGCTTTTCGCAAAATTACCGATGAAGAAGGCTGTTGGAACCTCGTTGTTGATTATCGCCGCTAAGAGCTTAATTGGCTTTGTTGGTGATGTTCAGCGATTCGGCGACCAATTGGATTGGACCCTCTTACTCAGTGTAACGGCAATCGCAGTATTTGGTATCTTTATCGGCATCTATTTGAACAAATTTATTAACGGCGAGAAATTAAAAAAAGGCTTCGGCTGGTTCGTTTTATTGATGGCCGTTTATATCATAGGGAAACAACTTTAATAGCATTGAATAAAAACACAATATCATGACAGTAGAACAGATTTATACGGGTTGTTTGGCACAAGGTGCCTATTACATAGCCTCTAATGGTGAAGCAGTCATCATCGATCCGTTACGCGAAGTAGGTCCATATTTGGATCGAGCAGAAAAAGATGGTGTCACGATTAAGTATATTTTAGAAACACATTTTCACGCGGATTTCGTTTCTGGTCACATTGATTTAGCGGCCAAGACGGGAGCAAAAATTGTTTACGGACCTACTGCGAATACCGCGTTTGATTGTCATATCGCGCAAGATGGCGAGGTACTAAAAGTAGGGGATGTGACTATACACGTTTTACATACACCGGGTCACACAATGGAAAGTACTACCTATTTGTTGAAAGACGAAAGTGGTAAAGACCATGCTATCTTCTCTGGTGATACCTTATTCTTAGGTGATGTAGGCCGTCCAGATCTTGCACAGAAGGCAGCGACCATGACGCAAGAAGATTTGGCGGGTATTCTGTTTGATTCTTTGCGAAACAAAATCATGGTTTTAGGTGACGATGTTATTGTATATCCAGGACATGGCGCCGGTTCTTCATGTGGTAAAAACATGTCTAAAGAAACGGTGGGAACCATCGGTGAACAAAAAGCAACGAATTACGCGTTACGCGCTAATATGACTAAAGAAGAGTTTGTTGCCGAGGTAACTGACGGATTATTACCGCCGCCGGCTTATTTTCCAGAGAACGTTCGTTTGAACAAGACTGGGTATGAAAGTCTGGATAAAGTAATGGAGCGCGGCTTGCGTCCACTTTCGGTAGACGCATTCGAAGTAGCTGCAAACGAAACAGATGCACTGATTTTAGATACACGTCACCAGAATACATTCATTCATGGTTTCATTCCGCAATCTATTTTTATCGGTATACAGGGCAGCTTCGCTATGTGGGTCGGGGCTTTGATACCAGATATTAAACAAGAGATTCTTGTCGTAGCTGATCCAGGTATGGAAGAAGAAGTTGTAACGCGTTTATCCCGTGTAGGCTATGATAACTGCATAGGATTCCTAGACGGTGGTTTTGATGCTTGGAAAAATTCAGGTAAGGAAGTGGATGCGCTTTCGCAGGTTACTGCCGAAGAACTGAAAGGAATTGAGGGCGCTACTGTGGTAGATGTTCGCAAGTCTGGCGAGTATTTGAGTGAGCATTTGATTGATGCAATCCATGTAGAATTGGACTACATCAATGATCAAATGGCATCTGTTCCACAAGAAGGAACGTTCTACGTGCACTGCGCCGGAGGTTACCGCTCTGTGATCGCTTCTTCAATTCTTAAAGCACGCGGTTACCACAATATGGTAGACGTTGCAGGTGGCTTTAAAGCCATTAAGGAAGCTGGACTAAAGGTTTCAGATTACGTTTGCCCGACAACCTTATAAAATAATTGCAACTGCAGCCGCGGTTTTTACAAGTGCAGTTTACATATATAGCCCCTAGGCACTAACTAATTTTAATGTTTAAATGATATCACTATGGATCTGATTCTTCAACCTTGGCCATGGTACGTAAGTGGTGCACTCATCGCTTTTGTGATGTGGCTGCTCTTGTACTTCGGTAAGTCATTTGGTTTCTCGAACAACTTGAGAACACTATGCACAATGTGTGGTGCCGATAAATTCGCGCCGTTTTTTAAATTCAATTGGAAAGAGCAGAGCTGGAACCTCCTCTTTCTTGTTGGTGCAGGTTTGGGTGGATATATCGCTACGAATTACCTGACTACTCCAGATTATGTAGTCGCGATTTCAGAAGCTACTATTGACGATTTAAGTGTGTTAGGATTTGCGGCACCAACGGCCTATGCTCCTGCAAGTCAGTTTGGAATGGAAGCATTGAGCAGCTGGCAGAACATTTTAATCCTTGTTACAGGCGGCTTCATGGTAGGTTTCGGAGCACGTTACGCGGGCGGCTGTACATCAGGACATGCCATCTCCGGAATCTCTGATCTTCAACCCGCTTCCTTGCTTGCTGTTGTTGGATTTTTTATTGGCGGCCTCGCCATGACACATTTGATTTTCCCCTTAATCTACTAAGCCATGAAACAGATAAAATTTTTACTAGCAGGTACTTTGTTCGGTATCATTATGTTCAAGAGTGAAGCAGCTTCATGGTACAGAATTCAGGAAATGTTTCGTTTTCAGGATTTTCATATGTACGGAATAATTGGCTTAGCAGTTGCCATTGGGGTACCTATGGTTTGGTTCATGAAAAAAAATAATGCGAAGGATTCTTCCGGCGCTCCTATAGTATTTAGACCAAAGGCGTGGAGTATACCTCGCTACCTTTTTGGCGGAATCATCTTTGGATTAGGCTGGGCGCTAAGCGGTGCTTGTCCGGGCCCTATTGTGGTAAACATAGGCGCCGGGTTTGCTGGATACATTGTTGTGCTAGTTGCCGCCATGTTTGGAACTTTCCTTTATGGAGTCTTGCGCGATAAACTACCGCATTAAGCCTTATGGATTTTAATCATGTGCCTCAAGAAAAAAAGACACAGTTTGCCTTACTCATCGGTCAGATGGGTAAGGGCATTCTTGGTTTTCTTTTTGGTGTATTGATTTTTGGATCCATATGGGGTGTGAGCTCCTCAGTACCCGAGTCGCCTAATTTCGGCCCTCAATTAGAGGAAATTCCAGATGTTCCATGGGATTACGCCATGTTTAAGAACGTCGATTATACCCATCCAGCTACCACAGAACAGGTGGCTTACGGACGAAGATTGGTCGACGCAACTGCCGATCACATTGGTCCAAAAACCTCCAAACCTTTTGCTGGCAATAATTTGAATTGTTCTTCTTGCCATTTAGATGGCGGGGGCAAACCTTTCGCGGCTCCTTTTGTAACTGTACCTAGTCAATTTCCTCAATTTCGTGGTCGCGAAAATAAGGAGGGTACGATAGAAGAGCGCATCAACGGTTGTATGCAACGTTCAATGAACGGGGAGCCCTTGCCGGTAGAAGGCGAAGAAATGAAGGCAATGGTCGCTTACATGGAGTGGTTGAGTTACGAGACCCCTCGTGGTGAAAAAATTAAGGGAAATAAATTTCTGACGGTCGATTACCCGAATCGCCGGGTAGACCTTGATCATGGAAAATCGGTTTACATACAGCATTGCCAATCTTGTCACATGGAAGATGGTCAAGGCCAACGGGCGCTGAACAGTTTTACATATACGTACCCGCCATTATGGGGTCCGGATTCGTACAACGATGGGGCAGGAATGCATCGTGTGATTACTGCAGCCCAATTCATCAAAGGAAACATGCCATTGGGAACCACCGCCGACGAACCGTTACTCACGGATGAGGAGGCATATGATGTGGCCGGTTACATCAACAGTTTTACACGTCCAGAAAAAGAGAATAAAATCGCGGATTTCCCTGACCGCAATCTTAAACCAATGAGCACACCTTATGGGCCATGGTCAGATCCGTTCCCTGCGGACCAGCATAAATACGGTCCCTATGGAGAAATTGCCGCCTTCTACAAGGCGGAATACAATCTCAATAAGTCTAAATAATGCGGAATTTTTTGTTCCTGGGG
>PZPA01000091.1 GCA_003045825.1 Bacteroidota bacterium | reverse complement strand
AATTGCAGATGAAACCAGAACAGCCAAAACGGAAGGAAGTACTTAAAAGCTTCCTGGAAAAATTCGATATAGCCACTTTAAATCCCATGCAAACGGAGGCAAGAAAAGCCATTTATGCAGGGAACGACGTGGCGGTGTTGTCGCCCACTGGAAGTGGAAAAACGTTGGCCTTTTTATTGCCCCTCATTGAACGACTAGATCCAAATATTTCCGAAGTTCAGGCGCTTGTGTTAGTTCCTTCTCGTGAGCTGGCCATGCAGATAGAACAAGTCGCCAGAAAATTGGGTTCAGGCTTTAAAATTAATGCGGTCTACGGCGGCCGTTCGGGCGCATTGGATAAAGCCGACCTAAAGCACCGTCCTGCGCTGTTGATTGGAACACCCGGACGTATAGCAGACCGTTTTCGCAGGGACGACATGGATCTTGACCGTATTAAAACGCTGGTTTTAGACGAATTTGACAAGTCGTTAGAAGTAGGCTTTGAGCGCGAAATGTCAGAGATTGTTCGAAGCTTAGGAGCCGTGCAACAGCGCGTATTGACTTCGGCCACGGACGCGGTTGCGATTCCAAAGTTTTTAGGATTGCACGATCCCATAACTATTGATTATTTGAACCAGCACCGTCCTCAATTGACCGTGAAGACGATCGCCGCTCCTGCAGGAAAACAACTGGACACCCTTCGATCAACCGTTGATGCGTTGAGCGGACAACCGGGCATCATTTTTTGCAATTTCAAAGAGTCGCTGCACGAAGTCAGCGATTTCCTTTTTGATCATGCGATTGAGCACGAATGTTTTTATGGTGGATTGGAACAAATAGATCGTGAGCGGGCTTTGGTGAAGTTTCGTAACGGTACGTGCCAGTTGCTTTTGGCAACCGATCTGGCGGCTCGTGGATTGGACATTCCAGAGATTAAGTTTATCATCCACTTCGAGCTCCCGTACCATTCTAACGAATTTACCCACAGGAACGGACGTACTGCACGCATGAATGCCGAAGGCGCAGCTTATGTGCTCCACACTGAGGGCAAGCGCTTGCCCGATTTTATTAAATCTTCCCAACCTGAACCCCAGTCTTTAGATCAACTTCACGCTGCCAAAATTCCTCCTGCCGACGCTTGGAGTACCCTCTACATAACAGCAGGTCGTCAGGACAAAGTCTCCAAAGGAGATATTGCCGGTATGTTCTTCAAAACGGGCGGTCTGAACAAGGATGAGTTGGGCATTATTGAGCTTCAGCAAAATTGTTCTTTTGTCGCAGTGAAACGCACCATCGCACACCGCATTATCGAACGCACAAATAACCAGCGCCTAAAGAAAAAGAAAGTTAGGGTTACGTTGGTGCGGTAATGGACCCAAGACTTAATCTATTAAGATAAATTTCCGGGCATACGTTTTTGTAGGCGTGGTAATACGCAAAAAATAGAGATCCCGCGCAAAGGTGGAAACGTCGAGGGCGGTGTTGAATTGACCCACGAAGTTGGTGTAGTTGCTTTCCCAAACGAGCTGACCGGCGGTATTGTAAATGGCTAGGGTCATGTTTTCCGGTTGACCCATTAAGAATTGGACCGTTAGGGCATCAACTGCTGGATTAGGGAACAGGTGAATGCCGTACTCGCCGTTATTGACGGACGCAACCTCAGATTGAATTTCGCACGAGTCAAAACGGACAGTGAGTTGGTAATTACCGTCTAACGGGTTGTAAATAACACTGTCTGTGGAAACAAGAATCCCGTTATAAAACCATTCGTATGTTGGGTCAGTTACTGCAATGGATACCGCGGCCTTGAGCATTCGTTCTTCTTGTTGAATGGTCCCTTCTACAACATTTTTACACGAATCAAAATGAGCAACGAGTGTTGTATTCGCCGCAAGAACAACGTTGATGGAATCTTGCAGTGCATTGTTGTAGTCGGTGGCATTAGAATACCAATACGAGAAGATGAAGCCAAAGCTAGGAATGGCCTGTGCGGTTATGGGGCAGCCGCCGTGGTAAATACCGTCCCATGGCAATTCTGGCGTGATGCTATTCAATTGTATATGCCCGGAATTTAGGGGGTAAGCCGCAAGATCTACCGCTCTTTGACCCTGTAAGGACAAGCTTTGGTTCAAGTGTTGACGGGCAGTGGCAATACGAGCACTGTTGTAGGATTTAATTCCGTTAACAGCGTTGAGCCAATATGAATAGGAATTGGGGCCCATCTGGCTACTCCAGTTTGCCACGTGATCCGGTATGGCAGGAGCCAATTCTGATTTAAGTTCGTCAGTAACAGCATTGAAACGGTCGACTTGGAAGGTCGTGTTGATGAGGTCGTCGTAGCGGTTCGCGAAGCGGCAACGGAAATCCGCATTATCTAAGATGTGATCGAAGATTTGAGAATGTTGGTTGGGGTAACTCGGGTTGCGTGCTTTGTCGATATAGTTTTGATAGATGTTCCCACCGTAGAGCCCGAATGCAAAGTCAGTATCGTACATCATGTAGCGCCAAGTGGCACCGAGCGTATCTTGTCGCCAAAGTTTGATGTTATTGAGTTCCCAATCGATACCCATCCAATCCCGGTTTTGGATGTAGGTTTCAAAGACGAAGTAGTCGATGTAATTCTCCAAATCAAAACGAGCGCTCAGAACCTCTACGAAGTTGGGTGCAGATGTGCTCGTGCTGGTAATGATTTGGTGCGATTCTACGAAGTGGCTGGCCTCACCAACGAGGGCACCTTCTCTATTTAATAATTGGACCGCATCTTTATCGACGCCATGATTACTTTCTACATAGTGCTCGTCAAACTTCTCACGAATACCATAGAGACCCCAATATGCGCCGTTTAGATAAACGATGCATGCTTGATACCCCATTCGATCAATGCTTGTGCCTTCGGATAATCTGCTCATTACGGCATCTTGAATGCGATCAAATAAGCTGTGCTGTCCACCGTTCCTTAGGTTGAAGTTGTTATAGCTGGTGATTTGAGGCTTTCGCTCAATAAGCGGGTATTCAATATCCCCCGTATACTTTGATTTTGCATCAATCCTAAACGATTTTTGAGGTTCAGCTCGCGACCAACCGCCATGAATTTCGACGTCAAATACGGCTTCGAATTGTTTGGTTTGGGTGCCGTCGAAGAATTCCATTCTGGATTTCTTTGACCAGGGCTGCCAGAAATTGGATCCAAAGTAGGGATAGTTAGTGCTTGCGCCAGGCCCCATGACGTAAATACCATTGTCCCAATCCCAAAGATGATTTTCTGTGGTGATAATGGAAACCACTGGAAGTCCGTGATTGTCTTCATCAATGATATAGGTGCGGTCAACAACTGCGCTGGGTAGCTCCTGACCAACATCACTAAAGGTTCGCACGCTCAGTACGCTTGTATTGTAAATAACAATGGGCCCGTTAACCTCTGTGTCGTTTCTATCAGGTACATCCCCATTTGTGGTGTAGTACGAGGTTGCATTGTTAGGTGTAGTAACGGCGACTTGCTGTGCAGCAGAATACCAGCCGGACGCTAAATCTAAAACAGGCGTTTCCGTAATTCCGGAATAACAAGTGTTTTGACTGTTGGATTCGTTTGGAGACGGGGCATTGAAATAACACCAATTTCCCGTTCCGTCGGGTAACCGGCCCCTGCTGATGGAGCGCGTGATATCATAAGGAATGTATACGCTGTCAACTATGATTTCATTGGAATCACTGATGCAGATGGTCTCCCCGTGCGATAGTTTAAAATCTGCATGCGGCAAAACCAGTGGTGTTTGAATCCAGGTAGGGAGGCTTTGGTAATTTATATTCATCGATGCAATGCCTGCTGACAGAAAAAAGTTGCTGCTCATGTCAGAGGAGTTTGCGCTTGCGTTGTGCACACGGACGGCCAGTACATTGGTACCCGATTGCAGTAAATTTTGAACCTCATCGGTATCAAATAATTGGCTTTCAGGTATGCCCCCGTCATACATCACGGCCTCCTTATCGTAGGTTGTGAATTCATTGTAGGAAGGCGACGAATTGGCAAAATTATCTGAACGCATGATTTCAACTCCGTTCAGATAGGCGATGAATCCGTCGTCGTAATCTGCATGAAACAAAAGGTGCGTAATATCCAAGACATCAACGATTTGAAATTCTTTGCGCATCAGGATGGACGGCGTAGCTGCAATGGTAGTATTGTCGTCATTATCGCCATAGCCTATGCCTCCTTGACCGGAATTCCAGTTTTGGTCATTATAACCTGATTGGTTCCAGTCATTATAGTTCGGTGGAGGACTCGATCCCGTCCAATACTTCCAAATATTTTCAGCTACAACTAGTGCCTCCCAATGACTCGGGAATGCACCGTTTTCCTTTCCAGAGGCACATATGGTAATGAGCTCTTGGCTTCCTAAATAGGTATTTGGGAATTGCCATTTATCCAAGTTGTCTGGGTTGTCGCTAAGAAAGTAATCGGCTAAGAATACCGAATCTGTAGCGTAGTTGAATATCTCAATCCAATCCACATCTTCACCAGTCTCGTCTGTAAAACCGCGCTTGCTGTTGAATTCATTTACAGCTAATTGGGCATGCGCCGAAACAGCAAATAAGACCATGCCCCAAAGGACCAGTTGTTTTGTGGAGTTTATCAACGAAAATGAAGTTTTGTGCACAGTCGTAAGTTAAGGTGATTTGATGTATTCCGGCGTTGTTTGTGAAAGTGCTCGTAAAGCGTTACCTTTTACATACTAAAACGGGCCTTATGAAACGACTATTTCCCTTAATCATACTCCTTACACTGCTGTTTACGGGTTGTAAAAAGCCCGTTACAAATTACACAATGGAAGGTAAATGGACCTATCCAGGAAATAACCTAAATACAATGTATATCTATGAAAATGGCATAAGATATACATACTATTGTATAGGCTCTGACTGTGACTCACTTTACAATACCTTCCAAGCAGGCGACACAAACTCCATCCCAGGAACGAATAATTACACATTTGTTAATGATACACTCAGGGTTGATCTGAACTTTGGAAATGAATTGGTTACGCCAATCACTTTTGAATGTGATGGCGGTAAGGCTAACTTCACAACACCAGGTTATAGTTTGGTTAGATTAAACTCTGGCTGCAATTAAACATACAAGCGCTTCACAAAATTAATCTGAGCCTCTTCTTCGGAAGGGGCTTTTTAGTTTCCAAACAGCAATTTGATGAAAGTATCATTCACTTTTTTAAGAGGATTAAAAGTAAAAGAGCTAATTCTTAATAACTTGACAGAGTTATAAAGTCGTCATGAAACATTAATTTATTAGGGATTCTATAAACTTTTTATAAACCGATACCTCTGATGAAGCTTATTGCGCTTATATTTTTTATCACCACGCACTTCTCGTTAAATGCCCAAGTAATCAATGTGGTTGAGCACGAATGGGAAGCAGATATAAAAGTCTTTTTTACGAGTCTGGAATGGAATGCAGATGTCGTAGTGTTGCCTACAAAATCTTTACATCATGCGCGAAACATTGAAGGACACTGGTATATTCAAAACCGTCAAGATGGACGAGATATTGACTGCATAAATATTTATTTGGTCAAAAAAGCTGCTCTTTCAGATTTAAAAGTCTTTTTGACAGATGATGAAAGTAGAATAAACACCGAAAATATGTACAACGAAAAATTTAGGAGGAGAAAGCCTCGAAATGTAGAAGCAGCGAACCAATAAATCTTATTAAACTACCATTGCAGCAGCACTAATATCAG
>PZPA01000090.1 GCA_003045825.1 Bacteroidota bacterium | reverse complement strand
AAAGTTTGGGGCATTTGCACTAAAATGAGACAAATAATGAGCAATAAGGCACTGCCGAAATAACCCAATGAAAAACCCCGGGCTGAAAGGCGGTCTTGCATTTCAGGTGGAGCTATAACGGGCAGGAAACTGTTATAGAAAACGATCGAACCCGTAAAACCGACACTTGCAAAGAAGGCTAAACAGAGTCCCAACCATGGATTGGCAGCAGTAAACAAGCCCATACAAGAAGTGCTCAATGCACCGATGATCATAAAGGTTCGCATAAATACTTTTCGGCGGCCGGTTCGATCTGCCATAGCGGCGAGATAGGGCGATAAAATTGAAATCGTTAAATAGGATGCTGCAATGACGTAACTATAGACAACCGTATTTTCCCAATAGCGCCCCAAAAACAAAACTTCATTCGTTTCGTTCTTTGTGACCGCCTCATAGTACAGCGGAAATAAAACGGTACTGATGACCAGCGAATAGACCGAATTGGCCCAATCGTACATGGCCCAACCACGTTGTGTTTTTGTGAATTTCATCGTTCGACTAATTTACAACGCGAAACGGCATTATATTTGAAGTGAAGAGACCAAATTAATTTGACCATGAAAAAACTGCTTCTTATCCTCGCCTGCTCAGTTGCCTTCTTAGAAGTGGCAGCCCAGGATATGATTATCTACAAGGATAAAACCATTGATGAAGTCACCATTATTGAGGTGAATCCGGATTTCATTAAATACCGTGAGTACGGGTCGCCAGTAAATTCTGCAACCTTCAGCATTGAAAAAGACTATTTAAGTAAAATCATTTTTGAAAGCGGACGGGTCATGGACTTGAGTAAAACCATGATGGACGATGAACGCATTTATGCGAACCAACGCAGACACGGGATTAAACTAGATATCGGTGCAATCAGTCAAAACTACATGTTCATTGTGTATGAGGAGGCCATTAATCCATCGAGCTCTTGGGAAGCAGGCGCCTTGTTTGTGGGTGCGGGTTATGAAAATCAAAACGGTTGGAATGATCCAGAACGTGCTATGGGCGCTGGCTTATACACCGGCTTCAAGTTCAAACGCAGTCCAAATTTCTACATGCAACGCATGCGCTACGGTCACATCATGAGAGGCTCTTACATAAAGCCTAACCTTATGATAACCACATTCAATTACGACCGTATAGATTACGATCATCCACCAGATCCTGTAACTTTCATGTACCCAACAACACGTGAAAGTGCCTTTGCAGGGGCAGCAATGCTTGAATTTGGTAACCAATTGGTTTTGTCTGAACGATTAATGGTGGAATATTCTGCGGGCTTTGGCTATGGTTTCACGACCAAACAGGCCTATTGGAACTATTCAAACTATGGATTTAGTGGCGGCGTTGGTACGGATCTAGCGCCTTACGTATGGAATTTTGGTTTAAAAGTGGGGTACCTCTTAAAATAACACTGCCTACTATTGTAGTCATAAAAAAAGCCCGGCACAATGTGCCGGGCTTTTTTGTTTGTGCGCTTTCCGTAGTTAAGCTTTATGCATTGTTTTGCGTCTTGATCAAGTTCAATGCAGAACCTGCTTTGAACCAATCAATCTGCTGCGCATTGTAGGTATGGTTCAACTTGATAGAATCTGTCGAACCGTCCGCGTGAACCACCTCTAGGGTTAATTGCTTGCCTGGTGCGAAGGCAGCCAGATCAGTGAAATTGAAGGTGTCGTCGGCTTGTATTAGGTCGTAATCTGCTTCGTTGTCGAAGGTCAGACCCAACATACCCTGCTTCTTCAAATTCGTTTCGTGAATACGCGCGAATGACTTGACGATTACCGCGCGAACGCCTAAGTGACGCGGCTCCATCGCTGCGTGTTCGCGAGAAGAACCTTCCCCATAGTTGTGATCACCCACAACGATAGAAGGAACACCAGCTGCTTTGTATGCGCGGGCCACATTTGGTACCTCATCTACAGAACCGTCCAATTGGTTTGTTACAGCGTTGGTCTCTTGGGTGTAAGCGTTTACTGCACCGATCAAACAGTTGTTTGAAATGTTATCTAGGTGACCGCGGTAACGCAACCATGGACCAGCCATAGAGATGTGATCCGTAGTACACTTACCAAAGGCCTTGATCAAAAGCTTAGCGCCTTCGATGTTGGCACCGTCCCATGGAGCGAATGGAGCGAGCAATTGCAAACGCTGAGAGTCTGGCGCGACCGCTACGTTAATTCCTGAACCGTCGGCTGCAGGCGCTTGGTAACCATTGTCCTCCACGGCAAAACCAGCAGATGGCAATTCGTGACCTGTTGGCTCTGCCAATTTCACTTCTTCACCATTTGTATTGGTCAAGGTATCCGTTATCGGGTTAAAATCTAGTTTACCAGAGATTGCAATAGCGGCAACCATTTCCGGTGAAGTAACGAAGGCGTGTGTGTTGGGGTTACCGTCTGCACGCTTCGCGAAGTTTCTATTGAACGAGTGAACGATGGAGTTTTTCTCTTGCTTCTCAGCACCTTCACGCGCCCACTGTCCGATACATGGACCACAAGCATTGGTAAAGATTCTCGTTCCCTCTAATTTATTGAACGTATCCATCAAACCGTCGCGCTCTGCAGTGTAACGCACTTGCTCAGAACCCGGATTGATACCTAAGATCGCCTTAGGCGCAATGCCTTTCTCTACTGCATCAGCAACGATAGAAGCAGCACGCGTCAAATCTTCGTACGATGAGTTGGTACACGAACCGATCAATGCCCACTCAATATCCGTTGGCCAATCGTTGGCTGCAGCTTTCTCCTTCATCTCAGCTACTGGTGTAGCGAGATCTGGAGTAAACGGTCCGTTCAAATGTGGAGTCAATTCGTCTAGGTTGATTTCGATCACTTGGTCGAAGTACTGCTCAGGGTTTGCATATACCTCAGCATCACCGGTCAAGTGTTCAGCTACTGCATCGGCAGCGTCCACTACATCTTGACGACCAGTAGCCGCCAAATAGCGACGCATACTGTCGTCGTAACCGAAGGTTGATGTCGTTGCACCGATCTCAGCACCCATGTTACAAATGGTCCCTTTACCTGTAGCGCTCAAGCTCTCAGCACCCTCACCGAAGTACTCAACTATTGCACCAGTACCGCCTTTCACCGTGAGGATACCAGCCACTTTTAAGATGACATCTTTCGCTGAAGTCCAACCGTTCAACCGACCAGTTAGCTTTACACCGATAAGTTTTGGGAACTTCAGCTCCCAAGCCATACCGGCCATCACATCTACAGCATCTGCACCACCAACACCAATAGCGACCATACCTAGACCACCAGCATTTACGGTGTGCGAATCTGTACCGATCATCATACCGCCTGGGAAGGCATAATTCTCGAGAACTACCTGGTGAATAATACCAGCACCTGGTTTCCAGAAACCGATGCCGTATTTGTTACATACTGAAGACAAGAAGTTGAACACTTCATTATTCTTATTGATTCCGTCTTGCAAATCTTTATCTGCACCTATTCTCGCTTGGATCAAGTGATCCGCGTGAGCCGTTGAAGGAACCGCTACTTTGCTTTTACCAGCTTGCATGAACTGCAACAATGCCATCTGGGCGGTTGCATCCTGCATGGCTACGCGGTCGGGTGCAAAATCTACATAGCTTGCACCTCTACCAAAGGCCTCAGTGGCATTACCTTCCCACAAGTGGGTATATAAAATCTTTTCAGCTAGTGTTAATGGTTTACCAACCGCTTCACGAGCTGCTGCAACGCGCTCAGGGTAACGGTTATAAACCTTGCGGATCATATCGATATCAAAGGTCATAGAACTGTAATTTCTCTATTTAATTCGATGCGAATTTACCACATAAAATGTGATTATAAGGTGTGTTTTTGCACCGGAACCAACATCTAGAACCGCTCTTTGAAAGATTAAAGATTATCGCGATCTAAAATCTATATATTCTCAAAAAATACAATGGTAATTTAAGAATTAAGGAATCCAAACCTTAAGATTGTGGTACCAGTTATCGCCTTCAATTCGAACGATATACATGCCCGAAGACCAAAGCGCCGTGCTAAAGCGATAGGCTTTAGCGTTTTTGTCTGATGCAGCTGTAAGCTTACCAGTAGCATCAAATACACGTACGCCTTGTGGACTCCCCAAGACTACATTCAAATGCCCATCTGCTTGATAAACGCTCATGTCGCGTAAAACAGTTTCCATGACATCTAAAAGCTCAAAGCCCGCAGTGTGTGCACTGTCCATAGCTGGATTGAAACTCCAATCCTTAATGGTAAAGCTCTTTGCACTATCCTCTACATCGATACGCGCCCAACCATAGCACGCAGTATCATTCTTTATGATGCGAAGACCTAAGTATCCATCTGTAAGTGGACCTGCCCAATTTGAATTAGGATAAGCCACGCCATCCACATGAAAAGCCATATAGCCCGCCGCTGTAGCAGCATTGATACCGGACCAGCTCTGTGAGGCATCTATAGTTGTACCTGGAAGTACTTTTTCTACGTAACTAAAGCCATTTTGTCCCGCGCCCATGGCAAGGTTCCCCTCGATACTATCACCAGGGTGCAGAAGAATAGCATTAACGTTGCCTAGTTGGCCGCCGCTCAGTATGTGTTCAATGGTAAAATCCACAATAGTATCCCCGTCAAGGTCCAATTCAAAAATCCCATCCACAATCGTGGTATCAGGAATGTCCGTGTATTGATATTGCGCTTGTGCTGCAGTGCCTCCTAGAAGTGCTGCTGCGGTTGCCATGTATTGACTAAGACGTTTAGAATCCGATTTTTCCATGGAGGCAAATATAAACCTAAAAGCGTCGCAACTGTGTCTTTACGACCCCTTTGAGACTGGAAATATCCACTGTTTTATTCAAAACTTTTGTTAAAACTGCAAATGCCTCCGTCAAGCGCGACGAAACCTTACCCTCTCCTGCCGCTTCCATAATATCCTCAAACCATAGTTCCACCACCGTAGCCTGCGCATCCATGGTAAATAACAACGTCATTTCCTGATGGGCCTTCTCCCACCGGTCCATTTCGTTCCAATGCAAAGGAGCCCTTTCGGCACCCATCAAATGCCGTTGACTTTGCATAAGTGCATTTCCTTCCCGGCGCATGGCAATGATCACCTTTGGGCCCTCAGGAAGTGGAGCTTTAATGAGCAAAGGCGCCACAATTTTAACCGATTGACCACGCAAACCTTCTAACCAATTGGCGTCGAAAGTCCAAGACTTAATTTTTTCATGTTCAAAATAACCTGCTGCATTGAACTCATCGGCTTTACGCGTCTCGTCCGTCACAGGCAAAACCCCAAGTGACTTGAGTAGTTGCATGCCCAATGAAGTACCGCTGCGAGGCGGCCCCGTGACGATAAATAATGGCACCTTATGGTCATCCGGGAGCAAGGCTTTTTGGACTGCCTTTGCAGTATGGGCCGCCTCTGCATCGCCCGTTTTGATGAATAACCAGGCCAATGCACCATGAACCCAAGGCTGATGAAAAACCAACGTGGTACTTTTCAATCCAACCTCGATTGCCGCTTCCCAATTCTCAACATGTAAATAGTAACGTAGCCAAAGGTTCAGCACATCCGGTCGGTCTTTCGCTATGGGTTCCAATAGGCGATGTAGCGCTTCGAATTGGTCCGCTTTTACTAAAAATCGACCCCAGAGAATGGCAGTAGAGACCTCAATGGAGTGCGAGGTGAAATTGGGCAATACCCAATCTTCCTTTTTTGACAACGCCACCAAGGCACGGTAAT
>PZPA01000089.1 GCA_003045825.1 Bacteroidota bacterium | reverse complement strand
AACTTCAGCAGCGATATACCGGCTATTTCAGATATCGATGGTGATGGCGATATGGATGTGCTCACCTTTGGGCAGAGCGCAACCGTCAATTGGCACGAAGGCCTTACCGCATGTGGACTTGACTACACGCTAAATACGACTTGTTGGGGCCGATTCGAAGAAAACCTCAGCTCCAACGACCTTACCTTAAACGGATGCGCGGGCGTTCAAAAACTTGAATTCACTCAGAAAACTTCTGGCGGCATGCATGCCGGATCTTCGTTGCTGGTACTTAACCTCAACGGTGACTCACTCCAGGATGTACTGATTGGCGATGTGAGTTTTACAAACCTCGTAGCCGCTTACAACGGTGGGCACATCGATAGTGCCTTTATGGTGGCGAAGGATACGCTATATCCAGTGGCACAACCCACCGCTATTGAATATTTTCCGGCGGCTTTTTATGAGGATATCAATTTTGACAATGTGCCGGATTTAATGGTCAGCCCTAATTTGAATGGGTCACAGAATACTAAAAACAATTGGCTCTATCCAAACAACGGCACGGTCAATAATCCCAGTTGGGGAAGTATAGATTCCGCTTTTTTAGTCAGCGAGATGCTCGACATTGGCTCCGCAGCAAAACCTACCCTTGTGGATATTGACTTTGACGGCGATTTGGATTTAGTTGTCGGTGGTAAAGGATTGTACACCGCTCCCAGCACCTACAAGAGTCGTATGTTCCTCTATACAAACACGGGCACCAATACCAGCCCAATCTTCACCTTAACGGATACAGATTTAGCCAATGCCGGCTACAACAACTTAGGTGAAAGCCTCAGTCCTACCTTCGGTGATCTCGACGGAGATTATGATCCAGATATGATCGTAGGCACGGAAACGGGCCAATTATTTTATTATGAAAATACGGGCAACTTTACTGCCCATAGCTACACCTATCGCGGAAGCCTACAATCCATTGATGTGGGTAATTTCGCCGCGCCTACCCTCGGAGATATTGACGGAGATGGTGATTTGGATTTATTAGTGGGTAACGAGATTGGTACTATTGCGTTTTATGAATTTACGGGCACCCTGCCCAATGCCTTCACACTTGTGGATGCCGCATGGGCGGGAATCGACATGACCAGTCCACAGGCACCGGACGGCTATTCCGCACCGGCAATTGTCTATGGATCCGACACCACCCTGCTTATAGGATCGGAAAGCCTCGGCGTCGTGCAGAAGGACAGTCTACGTACAATCATGAGTGGTGTAACGGCGCTAGATGTAGTCTTCGGTGGTGGAACTACTACCTCGTCGACACGTGAAGCAACGCCATTCGGCGGTTCGAAACGCAACGGCAGAACGCAGATCGTATTCAGTAAAGATGAATTGACGAGTGCAGGCGGGATTTACGGGCAATTGAAAACCATCGGATTTGAATTAGGTACCAATGCTAGCCTCTATTTAACGCAAGGTTTTGATATCAAAATGACACACGTCACGGACACAACGCAAACCACTTTCATTACACAAAACCTTCAATCCGTCTACAGCGGTATTCGCGTGATGACCACTGGCTGGAACGACATTCCTTTAGATGTGCCTTTTACATGGAATGGCACAGATCATCTACTGGTGGAGATTTGCTTTTCAAAACATGCCCAAACGGGCGATATTCCGGTTAAACTTCAAACCACCTCGTTCGGTAGCATGCGCTACGGAGATATTACAGGCTGGAACGGCATTACGAATGACGGATGTCAAATGCCCTATGGTGGTCGCTCTACTCAACGTCCTAACATGCGGTTTAATTTGCGCCCGACCCTTCGCAATGCGGATACGCATTTCCTTGCCTCTGGAGCTCGCCTCCATCCTGCTGTTGGGGATTTAAATGCGGACGGTTACCCAGACGTAATCCTTGGGAACATGAGTGGCGGACTGCATTACTTTCAGGGTAAAGCCTTTAGTGACATCGCTATTGAAGAAATCCCCACGGCTCCCGTAAAATGCTTAATTTATCCTAACCCTACTCAAGGTATTTTCCAATTTGAATGCACGGACAATCGCGTTACTGTTGCGCACATCTATTCCCTCGAAGGACGCTTGCTTGGCGCTATTCCCGCTGGAGGCAGGAATGAGTTCGCACTCGCCAGTGGCATGTACCTTGTTGTCTTTGAAATGGAAAACGGCGAGCGCAATGTTGAGCGCTTAATTGTTCAATAATGACAGATACGGAATTCCAGCGCAACGCTACCGTAGTTTTATTCGACGGCCCTTGCACCCTCTGCAATAAAAGCGTGGATTGGATTCACTCTAGAGATTTCTATGACACTTTCACTTTCGCCTCATTAACCAGCGAGTGGGCCAAGGCACATTTACCGGAACACCTTAAACATGAAGATTCTGTAGTTTTGTATGTAAAAGGCCAATTTTATATCCGCTCAAAAGCTGCCTTACTCATCCTTGAGCGACTTCCCGGCTACCGTTGGACGCGAATCTTTAATTTAGTTCCGACCTTCTTGCGCGATTTCATTTACAGAATCATCGCCAAAACACGGTATCGATTATTTGGTCAAGGCTATTGCACCTTCGTCTCAGGCGAGAGAATGCTCAAGTAATCCGAAAAAATTTAACATAAAAAACCCCCCGGGCGCTCCGCGCCCGGGGGGTTGTATTTTTTTGGCCCTGTGGGCTTATAGATTTTCGTCTAGTGCACCATTCATCTTACGAACGGCAGCGGCAGAAGCTTCAAACTTCTCCTTCTCGTCAGTACTTAGATCAAACTCCACTACTTTTTCCCAACCGCTTTTACCTATAATGACTGGAACACCAATACAGATATCGTCTTGTCCGTATTCACCATTGAGCAATACTGAACAGGGGAACATTTTCTTTTGATCGCGTACGATACTCTCTACCAACTCTGCACCGGCAGCACCTGGCGCATACCACGCAGACGTTCCAATCAGCTTGGTTAATGTCGCACCGCCTACCATAGTCTCTTGAACCACTTGCTCTTGCTGCTCCTTAGAAAGGAATTGAGTGACAGGCATGCTGTTATAAGTCGCGTGGTCGATTAATGGGATCATTGTAGTATCGCCGTGTCCACCTATAACTTGTGCCTGCAAATCGTTTGGAGAACATCCCAATTGCTCTGACAAACGGTACTTAAAGCGCGCTGAATCTAGAATACCTCCCATACCAATGATGCGGTTCTTTGGCAATCCAGAAGTTTTTGACGTCAAATACGTCATGGTATCCATTGGGTTAGAAATCACGACAATGATGATCTCAGGACTGTGCTTGATCAAATTCTCTGTCACCATTTGAACAATCTTCGCATTGGTACCGATCAACTCTTCACGAGTCATACCCGGCTTACGAGGAATACCAGAGGTAATCACTGCAACCGCAGAACCTGCCGTTTTACTGTAATCGTTTGTAGAACCACTAACCTTTGAATCAAATCCATTCAAAGTAGCAGTTTGGTTCATGTCCATAGCTTTACCTTCGGCAAATCCCTCCTTGATATCAAGCAGTACAATTTCCTCCGCCAATTCGCGGCGAACCATGTTATCTGCTACTGTAGCACCTACGTTTCCGGCGCCTACAACAGTAATTTTCATATGTCTCTGGTTTTAAGTTAAAATGGTTCTACAAATGTACATCACAGCAGTCGGTTACCACAGCCTAGATAGAGAATTCCGCTTAGGTTTTGATGCTCATTATTTAAGCGCTGCGTTGTACCTTTGTGCCTTGGAAAAACCCCACAGACAATGATTGCATTGAAACTTATCGGAATTACCGTTGTGCTTTTAGGATTGGGATTCGCAGGAATCGCCATTAAGATATGGGCAAAGAAAGACGGCGAATTTGCAGGAACTTGTGCTTCTCAGAGCCCTTTTTTAAACAAAGACGGCGAAACTTGTTCGTACTGCGGTAAGGACCCAAACCAATGCGAAACGAAACTAGAGCAAGCTAGTTAACCGTATACCTTTCCCAGCCAGAGGTCTGTAATACTTCTATTTCACCAAATTTTGTTCCCACAATAAAATAGCCTTCCACATCTGGAAAGCGGTCGATCATGGTCATCGCCCCCGTAACGCCCTTAATCATGCATGCGGTGGCCAATGCATCTGCCGTTGTTGCATTCGGTGCGATAATGCTCGCGCTTAAAAGATTATGGACCACAGGCTGGCCTGTTTCAGGATCTATACTATGGACCACCTTCTGGCCATTTTCGTCTTGCCAATATTTACGATAATTCCCGCTCGTCGCTAAGGACATACTGTCCAATTCTACAATTGTTTGAAATTGCCCCAAAACACGATCCTCTGTGGGTTCCTCAATTCCGATACGCCATTTCCGGCCTCGAACATTTGTGCCTTTGCACCGCACCTCGCCACCAATCTCAATCATGTAATTTGAAACGCCCACATTATTCATAAGATTCGCAACTACATCGACAGTATACCCTTGTGCTATTGCGTTAACGTCTAATTCATAACCTTCCGGCAGTGCATATTTCTCCATCATACTTCCCGGGCGATGAGCGACCAGACCTTTGTAGCCAACGAAGTTCAAAAGGCTGTCCACATTAATCGAATCCTTGTGGGTTCCACCCGAAAAACCCCAAGCTTTGATCAATGGTGCTAACGTGATATCAAAACTACCGTCGGTAAGCTCACTCAGGTAGATCGACCGCAAGATCACACCATGAAAGTCATTACTCAAAAAGAGCGAATCTCCCCTATTTAAGGCAGAGATTTCACTATTCTCAACCCATAAGCTCATTTGCTGGTCCATAGATTCGAGAATGGAATCAATATCTCGGCGGTAATCCACACCTTCTGGAACCAAATAACTAATACTAAAAGTGGATCCCTGCGCAGGACCTTGGTTGGTCATTTGAACCAATTCAGGATTGCTAGAACAAGATCCCAGCAATACTAGAACTATTAGGGCAATACATTTCTTCATAGTGTGAAAATAAAAAGCCGCTCCATATGGAGCGGCTTTCGGTCTATTATTTTTCGATTATCCACCGAAGTCATCAAAGCTGACATTCTCTGGCGGTACACCAAAGTCGTCCACCATCTTGAGTACCGCAGCATTCATCAAAGGCGGTCCACAGAAGTAAAATTCAATGTCTTCAGGTGCATCGTGGTGGTTCAAATAGTTATCAATCACAGCCTGGTGAACGAAACCTACGAAACCGTCGCCTTCAGCGTCCATACTGTCTTTTGCACTCCAGTTATCTTCTGGCAACGGCTCGGAAAGTACCAAGTGGAATTTGAAATTAGGGAACTGCTCTTCGATTTGACGGAAATCTTCCAAATAGAAGAGCTCACGCTTAGAACGTCCACCGTACCAATAACTCACCTTGCGGCCTGTTTTCAGTGTATGGAACAAATGGAACAAATGTGAGCGCATTGGTGCCATACCTGCACCACCACCAATGTAAAGCATTTCAGAATCCGTCTCCTTAATAAAGAATTCGCCGTAAGGGCCGGATATAGTAACCTTGTCTCCTGGCTTCTGATCAAATACATACGAAGAACAAACACCCGGATTCACGTCCATCCATCCGCCAATCTTGCGGTCAAACGGTGGCGTAGCAATACGGATATTCAACATCACGATATTTCCTTCTGCCGGGTGGTTAGCCATAGAGTAGGCACGGAATAACGGCTCTGGATTCACCATTTTCAGGTCCCAAAGTTTGAATTTATCCCACTCCTCTTTGAACTCATCAGGAGACTTCCCTAATTTCGGGTGAGAAGTAATATCA
>PZPA01000088.1 GCA_003045825.1 Bacteroidota bacterium | reverse complement strand
CCATAGAACCTGGGCAGGTAATGCTGCCAAGGAACGAAAGCAATATTTGTGTAACAACACGTTATTGCCCCTTGACGTGGTTTTAAAAGACCAATTTTCATGAAAAAATTCATGTGTACCGCAGCAGTTGTAGCCTTCTCGCTATATGCCACTGCACAAGAAAAGGCCGATTCGGCCAAAATCGACATTCTTCTTCTTCCAAATGTGGAACTCAATGAGGTGAATGTACTGGGCACTTGGGCGCAAAAGAATGACCCCATCGCACAGATCAACCTAACGGAAAAGGATGTTGAAGCGCTGAACACCGGTCGCGATCTTCCTTACGTTTTACAAGATGTCGCAGGCGTAGTTAGTTTCTCTGATGCTGGTAATGGTGTTGGATACACCAACATGCGTGTTCGTGGTTCAGACATTACGCGTATCAACGTTACTGTGAATGGTATTCCCATGAATGATGCCGAAAGCCACGGTGTGTTCTGGGTGAACACACCAGACCTCATGTCTTCAACAAACGCCATCCAATTGCAAAAAGGGGTAGGGACCTCTACCAACGGTTCCGGGGCATTTGGAGCCAGCCTTGGTTTGAGCACCTTAGGTGCGGGTGAAAAAGGCGGTCGCATCACTTTGGGCGCCGGATCTTATGGCACACAACGTGCTACCATGGAAGCAAGTACAGGAAAATCTGCCAGTGGCTTTTGGATGAATACGCGCATTTCCTCTATCACTTCAGATGGGTATGTGGAGCGCGCATCTTCAGACTTGCAATCGTATTACGTGAGCGCTGGTTTTGCCGGTGGCGGTCATTACGTCGAGGCTATACGCTTTGGCGGAGGCGAACGTACCTACCAAGCGTGGTATGGTGTCGACTCCACTACAATGTATGGGGGAGCCTGGGATGCCGCACCGCGCACGAATGCAGCGGGAGCTATTTACGATGATGCTTGGAATGTTGTGGGCACCTACGACGATCAAGTAGATAACTACGGCCAGGAGCATACCCAATTGCACTATCGCTTCGCTAATTTATTTGGTGGAACCTTCGCGGCCGCTTTGCACCACACTGCTGGCGCTGGTTACTATGAGGAATACAATCAAGGTTCCGTCCTTGGATTGAGCTTCATGGACTTTGGACTGATGCCGTATTACACGGCGGCGGGCGATACTGTTTCGTATGGTGATGTGGTTACGCGCAAGTGGTTAGACAACGACTTTTATGGCGCAACTTCATCGTGGACCTACGATCACGGAGACCACCGTATTCAGTTGGGCGGTGGCGTGCACCGTTACGACGGGGGACATTTTGGTCGCGTGATTTGGGCCAACAACCCGAATGTGAGTGCGCTTGCCGGCAACTATTATCAAGGCGATGCGCGCAAAGACGACGCGAATATTTATGCAAAATACGCCTTCACGCAGAACCGATTGCTAGTCTATGCCGATGCACAATACCGCTACGTAAACCACCGTTCTACTGGTGGCTCAGCAACGGGCTCAGCTTATTTTGATCGCACTTTTAACTTTTTCAATCCCAAAGTCGGGTTGACCTATGATTTAGGGAAGAATGAGCTGTTCGGGCTTTATGCTGGGGTAGGGCACCGCGAGCCGAACCGCACAGATTTACAATATGCGGCATCTGCAGATGAACTCGATGCGGAGCGTATGCTGGATGTGGAGTTGAATTATCGCAAGGCAGGAGATCATTGGGCCTTCGATGTGAATGCTTACCGTCAACAGTACCAAAATCAATTGGTCCTCACAGGCGCGATCGACGCGCAGGGCTACCCCATCCGTGAAAACGTTGGGCAGAGCTTCCGCCAAGGTCTAGAGTTAACAGGTGCGTACGAATTGACCTCGGCGCTTTCAGCGACGGCCAATGTGGCATTGAGCCAGAATGAGAATGTAAATTGGGTCAGTGATCCGCTATCATCTTTTGTGGACAATACGCCGATTGCGTTTTCGCCAGGCGCCGTGGCAAGCGCACGCCTAACGTACGCTAAGAAAGGTTTTGAGGCGACACTTTGGAACCAATATGTAGGCAAGCAGTACATGTCGAATGAGGGTAAAGATGCCCACAGTCTACCCGCTTATCATGTGATTAACGCACGTACTTCGTACACTTGGAACTGCAGCGATGTGCAGCGCTTGATTGGGTTTGTGGAGTTCCGAAACCTGGGCAACACTTCCTATGCAGCCAATGGATATATGTGGGGTGATTTTGCGTACTACTACGCGCAAGCCACTTTCAATATTATGACGGGTTTGACTTTCGAGTTTTAATACAGCAGAGCGAGGAGCCGTAAATAAAAACCCCGCGGGCATAGCCCGCGGGGTTTTTATTCGATTTTATTCCGCCTTCATGGTTCGGAGAATTTTCTGCAACTCTCCTTTGATGTAGGTCAGTTTTTCAACGACTTCACGTTGCGCTATGATATCGTCTTTTTTCGTTGCTTGCAGTTTTTTTCTCGCACCATCTATGGTAAAGCCTTTGTCTTTTACCAATTCTTTTATGGCGGCAAGAAGCAAGATATCTTCCTTAGTGAACTTGCGATTGCCACGCGTACTTTTCTTCGGTTTGAGTTTGGGGAATTCCTTTTCCCAGTAACGGATATTAGAAGCATTGATTTCCAACAAATCAGCTACTTCTCCAATAGAGTAATACAGTTTGTCTAAATGGTCCAATGTAATCCCGTTCATAAAGGAAAGATACGCTCTTTTTTTGAGCAGACGAATACCCTAGTCGAAGCTCTGGTTAGAGTGGCTCGAAATAATCAGCATTTCTTCGTATTCCTCGGGAGAAAGATCATTAAAGAAGTAGTTGATAGGATTGATTTTTCGCCCGTCCTTCATTACCTCATAATGCAAGTGCGGTGCGGTAGAAGATCCTGTAGATCCGATATACCCGATGACGTCTCCACGCTTTACACGCTGCCCTCTGCGGACTTCTATTTTACTCATGTGTCCGTACAACGTTTCATATCCAAAACCGTGGTCAATGACGATATGATATCCGTATCCTGACCGACTGCGTTTGTAGGTGGTCACTTTACCATCACCTGTTGCATAGATAGGTGTGCCCGTTGGTGCAGAAAAATCGGTCCCCCAGTGCATCTTGCGTACTTTATAGATAGGGTGTATGCGGTAACCGTAACCGGATGCCATTTTCTTTAGATTTTTGTTTGCCACTGGCTGAATAGCCGGAATGGCTGCAAGCATTTTTTCTTTATTCCGTGCCATTTCTACCACGTCGTCGAAACTTTTAGATTGCACGTAAGCGCGACTGGCTACTTGGTCCAGTTTCTTGCGCGTATCCATTAACAACTCTGAATTATCAAAACCTTCAAGGTTGCGGTAGCGGTTTGCACCACCAAAGCCCGCTGTCCGAACTTCAGCAGGTATAGGACCGGCTTCAAAAATGGTGCGGTAAATTTCGTCGTCGCGTTTTTCAATATCGCCAAGGACTTCTGTAAGCTGATTCAATTTACCGTTCATGAGCTCGTACTGAAGAACCATGTTTTCTAATTCACGCTTCATTCTGCGCTCCTTAGGGCTGTCGAACCAAAGGTCAGCAGCTAGATAGAAAACCACACCAAAAGCCATTGCAACGGCGCCGAAAACAGCAGCGTCTTGTAGCTTTTGTTTCCAAGTACGCTCTATCTTTCTGTAAGAGAGCGTTTTAGAATCATAGGTGTATTTTACTTTAGCCATACTTTGTGCGTTATTTTTGCTAAGACGCAAATTCTACGCGAATATTGTGCCACAAAGAAACGATTTTAGACAAACAACATAACCATCCCACTCAGGGAAATATTCACAGTATGCTGACTTCTAAGGAGATACGTCGAAAATTCCTTCAATTTTTTGAGGAAAAAGGCCACGAAATAGTGGCATCCGCACCCGTGGTGAACAAAAACGATCCCACATTGATGTTCATCAATGCCGGAATGAACCCCTTTAAAGATTATTTCTTAGGGAATGCTGTGCCCAAAAACAACCGAATTGCGGACACACAGAAGTGCTTGCGCGTAAGTGGAAAGCACAATGATTTAGATGAGGTGGGCCACGATACTTACCATCATACACTATTCGAGATGTTGGGGAATTGGTCCATAGGGGATTATTTCAAGCAGGAAGCCATTGATTGGGCCTGGGAATTGCTCACAGAAGTATACGGTATCGATAAGGACCGATTGTACGTTAGCGTCTTTGGCGGTGATGTAAAAGAAAAGATGAGTCGCGACGATGAAGCGGCGAACATGTGGTTGAAGCACACCACCAATGACCGTATCATCAATGGATCGAAGAAGGATAATTTTTGGGAAATGGGTGAAACCGGTCCCTGTGGTCCTTGTTCTGAAATTCATGTGGATTTACGAAGCGATGCTGAACGCGCGAAAATGGATGGTGCTTCTTTAGTGAACGCGGATCATCCTCAAGTCGTAGAGATTTGGAATCTCGTATTTATGCAGTTCAACCGCAAGGCTAGTGGAGAATTGGAAAACCTTCCTGCGCAGCATATAGACACAGGCATGGGTTTCGAACGTCTGTGTATGGCGTTGCAGGGCAAACAGTCGAATTACGACACGGATGTCTTTACCCCGTTACTATCCAAAATTTCAGCCGTTTCAGCAACGGCTTATGGCGCATCTGAAGCCTCAGATATCGCACAGCGCGTGATTGCCGACCACATTCGTGCGGTTGCATTTGCCATTGCCGACGGTCAATTACCGGCCAGCTCGGGTGCTGGATATGTGATTCGTCGCATTTTACGTCGCGCTATTCGTTACGGATTTTCGTATTTGAATTTGAAGGAACCCTTCATGTTCAAGCTTGTTGAGGTATTGGAACGAGAGATGGGTGAATTTTTCCCTGAACTAACCGCTCAGCGTGCGTTGGTTGAAAAAGTGATTGAAGAGGAGGAAAACAGCTTTTTGAAAACGCTTGCACAGGGTTTGGCGAAGTTGGAAGAATTTCTGGCAAGCGATGATAAAGTATTAGACGGACAACGGGCCTTTGAATTGTACGATACCTATGGTTTCCCGATCGATTTGACGGAGCTCATCATGCGCGAGAATGGGCGCACGGTGGATATGGCCGGATTTACGGCGGAAATGACGGCTCAGAAGGAGCGTTCGCGTGCGGCTACCAAGCTTAGTACGGACGACTGGGTGGAATTAGAAGAAGACGATAAAGAAGAGTTTGTTGGTTACGACTATACCGAAGCTGACGTGCGTATCACGCGCTACCGCAAGGTGAGTGCGAAGAAAAAAGAATTTTACCAATTGGTTCTGTCCTTAACTCCCTTCTATCCTGAAGGTGGTGGGCAAATTGGGGATGCTGGAACCTTAGTTCAGGGCGATCAAACCATACACATCACAACCACGAAAAAGGAGAATGGGGTCATTGTGCATTTTACCGATGTTTTACCCGCGGAGTTGGGTGGTCAGTGGAAGGCGACGGTGAATGTCGCCGATCGCAATGAAACGGCTAAAAATCACAGTGCGACCCACTTAATGCATGAAGTCTTGCGTGAAGTGCTGGGGACGCACGTGGAGCAAAAAGGCTCGCTGGTACGTCCAGATTACTTGCGTTTTGACTTCTCTCATTTTCAAAAGGTGAGTGCAGAAGAACTACGGACCATTGAGGCGAAGGTGAATGAGCGCATTCAAGCCAATTATACGCTCGAAGAGTACCGCAACATTCCCATCGCCGAGGCGAAAGATATGGGGGCTATGGCACTCTTCGGAGAAAAGTATGGCGATACCGTTCGCGCGATCAAATTTGGCTCTTCGGTAGAACTGTGCGGTGGTATTCACGTGCCTGCCACGGGCTCTATAGGACTCTTTAAGTTTATTTCTG
>PZPA01000087.1 GCA_003045825.1 Bacteroidota bacterium | reverse complement strand
CAAGACGACGGGGTGGTGGAGCACAGTATTATTGATATGGGGTGTTCCGTATTAAAAGACGGCTCCGATGCCTTCACCTTCGCTTATTATCCATGGACCCCTGAGGAGTCTATGTTAGATTTTATTCACCGCTCCTGTGAAATCACTAAAAAGGCAGCAGCGGGCCTTCCGTTGGATCCAAGACCGGATCGAACCAATCTGATGTATGGAACTACCATTCCTTGGATTTCGTTCACCTCCTTTACCCATCCGAAAAAAGGCGAAGGGCACAGTATTCCTAGAACCGTTTTTGGAAAGATTTTTCAGCGTGAAGGCAAGTATTACCTCCCGTTCCAGCTTGAGGTGGATCACGCACTGATGGATGGGTTGCACATTGCTCGATATTTCGAACTATTTCAGCAAGAACTAAATAAGCCGTCGTTAAATAAGATCTTCTAAAAACTCCTCTTGGTTCAGGTGCTCCATTGGATCCCAAAGGTGCTTCTGGAATTCTTGAATTTGGTCTTCCACAACGGTAACCCCTTCGCTTACGAGTAGATCCTGCATGAGTGTTGACCCCCCGAAGAAATGCTTGCCCGTAAGTACGCCTTTCCGATTCACCACCCGGTGTGCAGGTACGGTGGGATCGTTATGAGAAGCATTCATGGCATAGCCAACAACGCGCGCAGAGCGTCCAGTTCCCAAAAAACGAGCGATATGACCATAGGTGGTCACCCGCCCTTCGGGAATATGACGCACTACTCGGTATACTTTGTCAAAAAACGCACTCGCCATTTAGCTTTTGAGTTTTTTCCAATGTGCCATGGCTGCTTCAATCCCATCCAGTTTGAAACGCAGGTAGGTTGTCGGCTTACCTTGTGCAAGCCAAATGCTTTCGTAGTGGGTGACGACATCGAAAAGAATGCCTTCGTTCGGTTGAATCTGGTCGTGAATATCGTGGTACGCTTCCTCTACTTCTAGGCCTAGCATTTGAACGATACCGTGTGTGTACCCGTGCAAAAATTCGCTATCGCATTTTAAATTCACCGTTCCCCCGGGCTTGAGAAATTGTGCGTATTTCATGAGGTATTCCGGATGCGTAAGACGGTGTTTCGCGCGCTTGTATTTCATTTGAGGATCTGGGAAAGTGATCCAGATTTCATCGACCTCATTGGGACCAAAAACTTGCTCGATCCAATCAATTCTGGTCCTAAGAAAGGCAACATTGTCCAACCCTTCTTCCGAAGATGTTTTAGCGCCTCGCCAAAGTCGAGCACCTTTTATGTCGATGCCTATGTGGTTTTTATTCGGATCTCTCCTACCCAATGCAACCGTATATTCTCCTTTACCACAGCCTAGTTCAAGTACGAGACCGTTATCGTTTTTAAAGTGGGTAGCAGCCCATTTGCCTTTTAATTCGAAACCGTGACGAACCTCTTCTGTTTTAGGCTCCACAACGTTATACAGTGTGCCGATTTCGTTAAACTTTCTTAGTTTGTCTTTTCCCATAGCGCAAAAGTAGGACCTCCCGTTTTAGTGAACAATGGCTATTTTCCTGACTATTTGGAAACCGCTTGAAAGAAACTCTAAAGAATATATGCCGTCAGATAATGCCTGTAAATCCAATGTGATTTCTTGCCCATCTATAAGGCGGTTATTAATGTCTATTAAAGCCACTAGCTGGCCAGTGTTGGAGCGTATTTGTACACGATCGATTTCTACCGACGTCTCAATAGTACATATTCCGGCGGTTGGATTTGGGTACACAATAATGTCAACGCTAAATGGGCTGTCCTCTGGTGCGCTCAAATTACAATCGGTACCTATCATGTTAGAATCGAGCCAGTCTATTCGATCCATGAGCCAATCTTCCATGAGCGTTACATCGCCAGAAAATGTAGTTGCGACATATTTAACTGCCGATGGATTAGCACCCATCAATGGCCAGCGCGCATGGTTTCTCGGGGCGACATTAGTTAAAAGCGATTCGTTACTCGCAATGAAATCAGCGATAGAGTCTTTGTGCCAAACGGTGGTTCTTAGTTCTTTCCAGCGACAATTTACAGCATTAGCGAATTGAGGTGTATAGACTAAATCTTCCCACCAACCTGGGTTCGTTCCTGAGCACCAATTCCCTGAAAACATATAGCCATTTGGCAGATAACCTTCACAATAATCGACCAAGCCAAAGGCAAAATTAAAGTCCCATACCGGACCGGCATGGATTTTACCGCCGTTACTATCTTTCTTCTTATGGTAGTAGGTACTGGCTCGATAGGCGTCGACGTCCTTCGTCACTTCCATCATAAGGAAGAAGTCGACGAATGAGGCAAGATCCATGTATTGGTACCAATATTTTCCGTTATAGGTGGTGGCGGTATTCTGCATCGAATGCTCCCAATCGTCTACATAATCCTGTATGTAGGACTCTTGCTGTTGCACTATATTTTTACGCTTAGGATAAGTGTAGGTATACGGAATTTTGGTGGTGTCCAGCAACATACTAAAACTTGAACGCCAATCTACTGGCTCCCAATCCGTTTTAAAAATGTAACCTCCAGTCAGGTCATCTCCGCTAATTTCATCTGGGTTAAGCTTTGCGATATCTACACGATCTTCACCCCGCTTAATTTTTTCCATCAGCACATAAAGCCCTTCATAGTCACCGTTGATGAAAAGTTCAACAAAGCGTGTTCGTGAGGCGTAATTACCTTGCTTATTCGCTAGGTGCATAGCGAGCGCATTTCGCATAAAAGACCGATCCCCATATGGACCGTGCAAGATCCAATCTTCCTCCAAAGGCATATCAAGCGGTGAAACGTCAGTATCCTCCCAATAGAAGTCTTTGGTTTCGATGGCATACCCATTTTTAGGATAAACAAATTGCGACCATCGGCCTCTTTTCTCAATTTCAATATTGGTTATTAGGTTAGCAGGAACGCCGTAAGAAGCATGGGTCGTAGCGGTATCGTTCCATACAATTTCCATGATGCCTCTTATGGAAGGGTCATTAGGTATATTTTCAGCGAAAGTGTTAATTCGCATAATGGCTACGGAACTCTCAAATGTGTCGAAATCAAACCAGGCTTCTTGATTCGAATGAATTTGTGATGTTGTATTAACACCACAATGAAGCCAATACCGTGCGGTAAGATCAGAACTGCTGGCACCTCCATTGTTTAACGTGTGAACGGCCAAAAGATTAGAGCCGCTCTTCAGTAGTCCGCGCCAGACGGCCTCATCAACTACCCATACGGCGGGATCGCCGCCTTGAAACATTTTAGCCTCTCGCCATATAGGCGGGGAGTAATTGTAGGGCGGATTTAGTGTGTCAACATTTGCACGCGCGATTTCTGTCCCATTAAGGTAAGCGACAAACCCATCGTCATAATCAGCATGAAATATTAGCGCTTGAATAGCACTTAATTGGTTCACAGAAAATTCACGGCGCATGTAGAGGGATGCCGTATTTGAAATGGTTGTCTGATCATCGTTATCGCCATAACCAATGCCTCCGGCACCCGTGGCCCAGTTGCTTGCATTAAATGAAGTATCTAACCAACTGCTATTAGGTTCGGAGTTGCCCAGACGGTAGCTCCATGTGTCACTTTCTCCCACGAGTTTTTCCCAATGATCTATTTGGGCGAATACACTAAAAGGGATGAAGAAGATTAGAATTAAATTTTTCGTCATTGTACTTTTCACAAATTGTACTGTTTGGTAAGTATACACTCTATAAGTATTCATTAAGCCCTCTTCGTGCGAAAATCTTGGGATTACATTTTTCAACTCTATTCTGCTGGGTTTGCTCTTGCTTCGCGCCCGCACCCGGTTACAAAATAGGTAGAAGCATCTTTAATCATTACTCCAGTTCTTGAAGGGGTGCAGACTTAGTGCGCTATTCGAATATTTTCGATCGCCACTGACTTCATTTCCCAACCAGCTGGGCTTTTCAAAGGCTTCATCTTCACTGCCCAATTCTATTTCTGCTACAACCAACCCTTCATTTACACCTTCGAAAACATCTACTTCCCAATCGTGTGCGCCGTTTGGAACGATGTAACGTTTCTTTTCTATAGCTGGGCGTTCGCAAAGTTGCAAGAGGGCCAGGGCATCGGCAAGCGGAATTTCATATTCAAATTCGTCACGAGTTAAACCTTCGGTAATTCCTTTGATAGTAAGGTATCCGGTTACTTCGGTCGCACGAACTCGCACAGTCCGCTCTGAGTCATAGCTAAGGTAACCTTGTTTAAAAACGTGGATTGTGTTCACGCTCTCGCGCCATGCTTGATGGGCAACTAAAAACTTGCGTTCTATTTCTTTAGCCATAATTAAAAGTCAACAGGTGCTTCTATAGTAATGAGCTCTTTGCTCGTGGGATGGGTAAATTCCAATTTATGCGCATGCAGGTGTAAACGCTCCCCGATAACTCCATAAAGCTCGTCGCCGACCATCGGCATCCCCAAGCCTTCAGGATGTGCGCAATGCACGCGAAGTTGATGGGTACGGCCAGTGATGGGTTTTAATGCTAATCGTGTGGTCGATTTGGAGCGTGTAATCACCGACCAATGCGTCTCTGATGCTTTCCCCGTTTTATCGCAAACCATTTGTCGAGGAAGATCGTAATAATCTGGTGCTAAGGGCAGGTCTATGATTCCGTGATTGTTGGCTACTACGCCTTCTACGTCAGCGATGTAGGTTTTTTGAACCTGACGCTTTATGAATTGGCGCTGCATGCGCTTGTTGGCTTTGGGATTAAGCGTGAACATCAGTAGCCCCGACGTGCTCATATCCAGACGGTGCAAGAGTATTGCTCCCGTAGCATTGGGGTACAAGTTTTTGATTCGTGTCAGCGCCGAATCTTCAATTTCTACGCCAGGAACGCTTAGCAACCCCGCAGGTTTATTGACGACTACTAGATCGTCGTCTACGTAAACTACCGGCATTGGCTTGTCTTGACCAAAGGTGAGTAAAGGGTTTTGTTCCACATCTAAGCCTTGAAGCATGTACCCTAAAATTGGACGGCAACGTGAGGCACAAGATGGATAGAAATACTTGTGTTGACGTACCTCTTTATCGGGTGCACTTCCCCACCAAAATTCCCCCATTGCCAGCGGCTTGAGGTTGTTTTTGTAAGCGTACTGTAGAAGCTTTGGTGCACAGCAATCGCCTGATCCACTGGGCGGATGTCGCAAATCAAAATCCGGGAAGCATGCACTTAAGACCTGCGATTTACCATGCGCATTGAGAAAATTATAATGATCAAAGATTTCTCGCTGCAAGGCGTTCGATTTAAGTCGACGCTGTTCTTTTAAGTCGAAGATATCCTTTTCAAAAGACGCCAATTTTTCAACGATCGCCTCTTGTTCGGCAAGCCATTCCTTGCTACTGTGTTTAAAGGCCAATTGCCCTTGAATACTTTCTTCGGCCAGGCGCTCGCAGATGGCCTCAAAATCTTCTTCATTTACTGTTGGACGTACCGCTACTCTATATTTTTGGCGCGCTTTTTTTGCTTCTTTAAGTGCTGCACGGCCTTTGCGTAAGTGCTCGTTGATTTCGTCGAGGCGATCTTGAAGTGTTTTTTTCCGTGCTGTTCGCTGCGGATCGTGTTCTAAAGCTGCAATCACAGCGCTCATGTCATTGAGTTCAGCTTCACCTTTTTTATAAAAGGATTGGGCCGCATGAATATCGGCCACTGGAGGAACGAAATAGCCTCGCGGTTCTTCGCTAAGTTTTCCTGAATAGGCTGCGAGCCACCCTAAACTACCCGTTTGATCTTCTACCACCAGCACACCAAACATTTTACCTTGTTCGATCAATGTCTCTTGTGATCCAAGCCCAAAGTTGTGGACTAAAGTACCTTTTGAAAGAAACGCTTGCAGCTCTTTCGCAG